>CAZAKP010000001.1:0-26045 GCA_964485845.1 uncultured bacterium
AGGGTCGAGTGCAGCCCGATGAAAGAGGCCCGTTGTTCCGGTGGCGCCATGTCGGTGACCAGCGCCTTTTCCTGGCCGTCGTTCAGGGCACTGAAGACGCCGTACAGGGCAAACAGGGCGAAGACCGTGATGAGCGGCGGCAGATGGAACAGGGAGGCGGCGGCGGCGAAGCCGAAATAGACCAGGCCGTACGCGACATAGCTGGTGATGAGCAGGGGCTTGCGGCCGATACGGTCGGACAGGTGTCCGGCCGGCCAGGAGAGCAGGCTGTAGACAACGTTGTAGACGAGGTACGCGCCGAGAACCGCCGCGACTGACAGCCCTACGTTCCTGGCACGCAGGAGCAGGAACTGGTTGGAGGAGTTGCCCAAAGCAAACAGGGTTACGACCAGCAGGAACCAGCGGAGCCTGGGCGGCAGACCGCGGAAGGAAAGATGCAGCGGCTGGCGGACCGCATGCTCGGACCTATGCTCCCGGACAAAGAAGAGTGCGACCACGCCCAGCGCCGCGGGTATGAGCGAGATGAGGAAGATGCGCTGGTAGTCGTGCTGGGCCATGCCCTTGCCTGCTGCTCCCACGAGGAAGATGGCAGCGACGACGCCGGCGGCTGCGCCCATCGAGTCCATGGCCCGGTGCAGGCCGAAGGCAACACCTCGCTTCTCCGGGGGAGTGCTGTCGGCGATGATCGCGTCGCGCGGAGCACCCCGGATGCCCTTGCCGATCCGGTCGACCATCCGGCCGGCGAAGACCAGCAACCATACGTTTGATACGTACAGAATCAACCGACCGAGCATCGAGCCGGAGTAGCCGACGATGGCAATCGGCTTGCGGCGGCGCAGCTTGTCTGAGAGCCGGCCGGAAAAGACCTTGAGGATCGAGGCTGTACTCTCGGCAAATCCCTCGATCACGCCGAGGACGGCGGGCGGAGCGCCGAGCGCGGTCAGGTAGAGGGGGATGAGGGGATAGACCATCTCCGTGGCCATGTCGGTCAGGAAACTGGTGATGCCGGTGATGATGACGTTGAACACGGAGCCAGAGTCTAGGGCGGGAGGAGGACAAGTCAAACCGAATGACGAATCCCGAATTCCTAATGACGAATGAAGCTCGAATTGAGCAAATGGGGAAGTCGGGTTTCGGGTTTCAATCGTCCTTCGATCTTCGTGCGTCGGAATTGGCCCTTCGATGCGTTTGACCGCGGCTGCTCTAGCGCTATCATTTTGGCCGATGGCTAGTGGTCCAGTGGTCAGAAGGTCGAGTAATCCAGTGGGCATTAGGTCGAGTGCTCCAGTGTTTCGGAGGGCGGCACCTTGGTGCCTTGGTGTCCTGGTGGTCAATTTCCTGGTCTCTGCCTGTGGTTCGAAGCTGCCCGGGCTGCGCGCGCAGCTTGGCAACCCTGACCCGGACAAGAGAGTAGCCGCGATTCAGGCTCTGGTCGAGGCCCGGGATACGGCCTCGGTGGTGAAGGTTGTGGAACTGCTGCAGGACACGATACCGGACGTACGCAAGGCAGCCGCAATCGGGCTGGGCAAGATGGCTGACCGGCGGGCTGCCCAGCCGCTGGCCGATTTCTACAACAAAGAGCAGTCCGAAGACCTGCAACTGGCCGCCCTGCAGTCGCTCATCCACCTCAGTTCCTACTCGGTCGACCCGCTCATCGGCCTGCTCAGCTCCATCCGGCCGGCCGTGCGCTCAGGCGCGGCGCGGGCACTCGGCAAACTCGGGGCGATGCGCGCCGTTGACCCGCTAATCGTGCTGCTGCACGACCGCAACACCGACGTGCGGAAGGACGCGATCTACGCCTTGCGCCAGATCGGCGATGAGCGCGGCCTCGACGCCATTTTCTCGCTGGCGCAGGATACCAATCCCGAAATCGAAGGCGCGGCCGAGCAGGCGCTCAGCGGCGCGGGCTACCAGGAACAACTCAACCGGGCGAAACGGGCGGGACGGCGGCTGCCGTACCCGTGATGCGCCGGTCCGGCTACAACCCCGCGAACAGTGAGCCGTAAAGAGCCGCCGGACAGTCCGCGGAAACCCGCCCGGCCGGGCGCCGGGCCGGTTATGCGGTTCGTGGGCGTCGTCGTCAACTCCATTCTCTTCCTGCTGGCGCTGCCGTTCCTCCTGCTGGCCGGCTGGGGACTGCTGTTCGGCGTACCGACCCTGGCCGTGGTTGCGTTTACCGCGGCGTGGATTCTCTTCCCGCTGTTCAACAACATCAAGGCGGTCCGGGTGCTCAAGTTCGGCGTCTCCTTCGTACTGGTGCCCGCGACGCTGGCGCTCGCCCCGATGATGGTCCAGGAAGTTGACCGGCAGGTCGAGCAACTGAGCCGGAAGCTCCGCAGCGGGGTGAGTGCATTCACGTTGCCGGACCGCGCTGGTATCTATGGTCTCAACGTCGTGATGAGCGCCGTCGGATACGCCCTTTACCCTGAGGCGGCGAAGGAGACTCTGTTCATGATATTCGACCCGGGGCCGCCGGCCCGCCGAGTGTTCTACTCGGACTTCGGTTTAGGCTCGCACCGGATGCGGGCGCCGCTTCGGAACTTTGCGGCGGGGCTGGGTCAGGGCGACAGCACCTGTGCCCGCGGATACGGGCCGGTCAGGATTGAGTGGAACGTGTCCGAGTATCGGCTGACCGACCCTGAGGCGCGTTACGCGCTGGCCCTTAACCAGACTCGGCTTGCGGCAACCGCCGAGCGCCGAGGTGAACGCTGGCTGATTCACGTGCGGCACGAAATGGAAGTGAGGTACCCGGAGACCCGCTACGTCACACTTGTCGGCCGGCCAAGGCTGCGGGTCGAAGAGGGGCTGTTCTGGATGCTGCAGAAGTGGGGTTGGCTCCATCCCTACACCGCCGAGTATCGGTTCCACATCTACAGTGACGACCCCAGGTTGAGATAAGCCGCCCCGCTGCTCGGCTGTGGGACAGATGGCGGCACTCGATGTTCGAGAATCCATGTATGGTATTAGAATGTCTAACCTTATGACGTTTCTCATGGCGCACGAGAAGAAAGGCCCAGTAACCCAACTGACGGAGCAGTTCGACGCGAAGTCGAAATCCTGTAAGGATTTGCAGGAGGAATACTTACGCGCCATCGCCGATTTTGACAATCTGCGAAAACGAACTCAGCGGGACAGCGAGGTCAGCCGGCGTGCAGCACTGGAGGCGCTGGTTATGGACCTGTTACCGGTGTTGGACAACTTTGAACGGGCAGTGCAGAGCGCCGAGACCGGAGCAAACGCCGAGAGCATGAAGAAAGGGATGACGCTTATTCACCGGCAGTTGCGGGAGGCGCTCTGTAGGCACGGAGTGGAGGAGTATAGTTGCGCCGGGACTGAGTTTGACCCGCGCCGGGCAGAGGCCATCAGCTTCGTGCACACCGATGAGCACAAACCGGGTATGGTCGTCAGCGAAGTCTCCAAGGGCTATGCAGCCGGAGAGCGGGTGCTACGGCCGGCGAAGGTAGTGGTCGCGAAAGAACCCCAGAGAGTCAAGAATTCGGAAGATAGAAGGCAGTCGAAGGCCGGGGCGGGCGAGGAAGAGAGCAGGGATTCCAGGGACGAAGCTGGTGAGTCCGCCGCCGAGTCTAATGGTTAGCATATTGAGCATCGGCGTTTTCGGAAATGAGCCGCTTCCAGGCGGCTGTTCGAGTCCGGATCGGGGCTCGGAATCGAGGAGGTAATAGTGGCAAAGGTCATAGGTATAGATCTCGGGACAACTTTTTCGTGCGTGGCGGTGATGGAGCGCGGTCAGCCGGTGGTGATCCCGAACCCGGAGGGCGGCAGGACGACGCCCTCGGTCGTTGCGCTCGGCCGGGAACGACTGGTCGGCACGCTGGCCAAGCGCCAGGCAGTCATCAATCCCGAGCAGACGGTTTATTCAATCAAGCGGTTCATGGGCCGGCGTTTTTCCGAGGCGGTCGAGGACCAGAAGCGAGTGCCGTTCCGCGTGGTCGAGGCGGCGAACGGCGACGCCTGGGTGGATGTGGACGGAAAGCGGCTGTCTCCGCCCGAGGTATCGGCGATGATCCTTCAGTACCTGAAGAAGTCGGCCGAGGCGTATCTCGGTGAGGTCGTGACCAAGGCAGTCATCACCGTGCCGGCATACTTCAACGATTCACAGCGGCAGGCCACTAAAGATGCAGGTAAGATTGCCGGACTGGACGTTCTGCGCATCATCAACGAGCCCACGGCGGCCGCCCTGGCCTATGGGTTAGATAAGAAAAAGTCGGAGCGGATCGCCATCTACGACCTTGGTGGCGGCACATTTGACATCTCGGTTCTGGAAATAGGCGAGGGCGTCTTCGAGGTCAAGTCCACGAACGGCGATACGCACCTTGGTGGCGACGACTTCGACCAGCGGATAATGGACTGGGTCATCGACGAGTTCAAGCGCGAGCACGGCATCGACCTCGCTCAGGACAAGACCGCGTTGCAGCGGGTGAAGGAAGCCGCTGAGAAGGCGAAGTGCGAGCTCTCGACTTCGATGGAAACCTCCATCAACCTGCCTTTTATCTGGTCCGACGAGAAGAAGGGCCCGATGCACATTGACATGCGCCTGACCCGCTCCAAGCTCGAGGCGCTGGTCGAGGACCTGGTGCAGCGGAGCTTCGGTCCGGTCAAGCAGGCGCTGACCGATGCCAAGGTCACGACGCGCGACATCGATGAGGTCATTCTGGTCGGCGGACAGACCCGGATGCCGCGGGTGCAGTTCCTGGTGCGAGAGTTCTTCGGCAAGGAGCCGCACAAAGGCATCAATCCTGACGAGGTAGTGGCCATCGGCGCGGCCATCCAGGGCGCGGTGCTGGCCGGAGAGGTGAAGGATGTGGTCCTGCTCGATGTGACGCCGCTGTCCCTCGGTATCGAAACCCTGGGCGGGGTGATGACCAAGGTCATTGACCGGAATACCACGATTCCGACGCGGAAGAGCCAGGTCTTCACGACTGCCGAGGATGGGCAGCCGGCAGTGACGGTCCACGTGCTGCAGGGCGAGCGCGAGCTGGCGGCCGACAACCGGACACTGGGAAGATTCGAGCTGTCCGGGATTCCGCCGGCCCCGAGGGGCACGCCGCAGATTGAGGTGACGTTCGACATCGACGCGGACGGCATCCTGCACGTCACGGCCAAGGATAAGGCGACAAGCAAGGAGCAGTCGATCCGGATCACGGCTTCATCCGGTCTGGCCAAGGAAGAGGTGGACCGGATGGTATCGGACGCGCAGTCGCATGCGGCCGACGACCGGAAGCGGCGGGAACTTGTTGACAGCCGTAACCGTGCGGATACGCTTATCTACCAGACCGAAAAGACCCTGAAAGAGTTCGGCGACAAGGTTCCGGCCGTGGACCGGCGCGCGATTGAAGAGGCCACGTCGAACCTGCGCCAGGCAATGAGAAACGACGATAAGGCGGCGATAGACACGGCGATAGAGAAACTGCAGAAGGTGAGCTACAAACTGGCCGAGGAGATGTACCGTCAGAAGGAAGCCGGGCCACAGCCCGGCTCGACCGGCTCTGCGCCGGAAGGGGAAGCTGGAAAGAAGGTCGACGCCGACTATACCGTCATCGACGAAGACAAGAAGTAGCGGGACGAGTCGGACGCTGCACGCTCTGGTCCGGACACCGGGATGGCGTTCAAGTCAGAACGCCCGGGTCCGGGCGCCGATTGCGGGCGTCGGGTCCAGCCAAGGCCGTTGGGGTTCGGACGAGTGTCGTGCCGCCAGCTGATCCTGTCATGTCTACCATCAGGCGCGACTACTACGAAGTCCTCGGCATCCAGCGTGGCGCCTCTCACGACGAGGTCAAGACCGCGTACCGCAGGCTGGCCAAGGAATACCATCCGGACTGCAATCCCGACAATCGGGCCGAGGCCGAGGAGAAGTTCAAGGAGCTTTCCGAGGCGTACGAGGTGCTGGCCGATGCCGACAAGCGGAGGATGTATGATACCTATGGGCACGAGGGAGTGTCGCGTCAGTTCGGGCCGGGCGGGTTCGACTTCCGCCGCGACTTCACCCATGTGGACGATATCTCCGATCTGTTCGGCGACCTGCTGCAGGGATTCGGCATGGGCGGTGGTGGGGGGCTGTTCGATCTGTTGATTGGAGGCCGGCCGCAATCGCGGCGCCACGCGCGCGGCGGCGACATCCGGATAGCGGTGCGGCTGAACCTTGAAGAGATTGCCAATTCGGTTACCAAGGAGTTAAGCTTCAACCGGTATGAGCGGTGTCCGGAGTGCTCGGGCATAGGCGGTAAGGGCAGGGAGAGTTGCAGGACCTGCGGCGGCAGAGGACAGGTCCAGCGCCGGGCGAGTTCCTTCCTCGGTCAGTTCGTCCAGGTCCAGCCGTGTCCGGACTGCGGCGGCTCGGGCGAGCTGGTCAAGGAGACGTGCAAGGTATGTTCCGGTGAGGGGCGAGTCAGGAAACCACGAACCCTGAAGGTGAGGATTCCGGCCGGAGTGGCAGCCGGCAACTACCTGCCGCTGCACGGCGAGGGTCACTTCGGACCGGGCGGCAATGGCGACGTGCTGGTGCAATTCGAGGAAAGGGAGCACCAGCTCTTCCTGCGGCAGGGCGACGACATCGCGGTTGACTTGCCGGTAAGCATCGCGACCGCGGTCACCGGTGGAAAGGTCAGGGTGCCGACGATTTCGGGAGAGAAAGAACTGGAGGTCCCGGCCGGTACGCAGTCGGGTACGGTCCTGCACATCCGCGGGGCCGGAATAAGACACCTTGACGGCGGCGTCGGCGACGAGTTGGTACGAATCGTGATCCACGTGCCCAAGCACCTGTCGCGCGAGGAGAAGAACCTGCTGAAGAGGCTGGACGAATCGAAGAGCGAACCGACGCCAGGGCCGAGGAAGCCGGTACCAGTATGAAGTCCGAAGTCCGAAGGGCGGGTGACGAACTGCGGACCGGAGCCAGGCGGGGCCACGTTGAGCAGTACTACTGGCCCGGTCTACCAAAGGACGGCCAGTTGACGATTACCGGGTCGGAGGCACGTCACATCAGCCGGGTGATGCGACACGAGGCAGGTAACGTCATTGCCGTGGTCGACGGCGCCGGTGGCGAGCGTCAGGTCGAACTGACTGCAGTCAGCGCCGACCGGGTGGCAGGGCGCGTGCTGGCTGACATGAAGTGCGTGCGCGAGCCGAAGCACCGCGTTGCCATCGCCCAGGCGGTGCTCAAGGGCGACCATCTGGCCCAGGTTTGCGCGCAGGCGACCGAACTGGGTGTGAGCCGGATCATTCCGTTCCTGAGCACGAGGACAGTGGGCCGGCTGAGTCCGGCCAGGCTCGAACGACTCCGCGCGGTTTCTTTGTCCGCTCTCAAGTCCTCGACCCGTACTATTCTGCCTGCCATAGATGTGCCGGTGCAGCTAGAGCGGCTACGGAACCTGACCGACGAGTTTGATCAGGTTCTTGTGGCCTACGAAGACGAAGTCGGGGCCGGCCTGGGCGCTGCGCTGAGGCGGGACGCCCGGTCGGTGCTCGTCGTGGTTGGACCGGAAGGTGGATTTGAACCGGCTGAAATCGACATGCTGAAGGACGCCGGTGCCGCTCTGTTCACGCTGGGACCGAGGAGGTTGAGAGCGGAGACTGCGGCGACTGCGGCCGTGACGATGACCCTTAGCCTGCTGGGTGACCTCGGGTAGTGTGGTATATGGTGAGTCCGGCAATTAGCCCCGTGACTTTGTGGATTCTGGTGTTTTCAAACGACTTGAAAGGAGGTGCCATCGAGTCATGGTAGGTATTACAGTCAAGGAAGGCGAATCCTACGAGAGTTTCATCCGTCGATTCCGCCGGGCATGCGAGAATGCCGGGATTCTGCGGGAAGTGAAACGCCGCGAGTTTTTTGAGAAGCCGAGCGAGAAGAAGAAGCGGAAGCTGGCTGAGTCGCGGCGTCGGGCGTACCGTCGCAGGCAACAGGACGAATACTAGGCGCCGTCTGCGTTGTGTGGAATCATAGCGCGGAAGTGCGGATACGGAGTTGACTGAAAGGTCGTAACGGAGCCGCATCTGGATAGTCATACGCTTGAAGTCCTGGGTTTCACGCGCGTGCGTGAAATCCTGGCCGGCCTATGCTCAACCGACATGGGCCGCGAGCGCGCTCTGACGCTTGAGCCGGCGACGGATGCTGAGCGGGTCGCGACCGAGCTGGATCGGCTGGACGAGGTCGTGAGACTCGGCGAAGAGCCGCCGCTGGCCGGGGTCAAGGACGTGCGGCCGCTGCTTGAACAGTCGCGCGCAGCCGGGTTTTTGACCGGCGAGGAGTTGCTGCGAGTCAGGCTGGCCTGCACCGGTATCAGGAAGTGCCGCGAGTTCTTCCAGCACCAGCAACAGGATGTCGCCGGAATTCGGCCGCTGATTAACGAACTCGTGCCGCAGCCGGCGCTCGAACGCGGAATTGACGACGCAATCGACGAGTCGGGAGCGGTCCGCGACTCGGCGACGCCGGAACTCGGGGACATACGGCGCCGGCTCAGGAGTCTGCGCAACGCGTTGGTCAGGAAGCTCGAAAGAATGGCTGCCGACAGCCCGAACTGGTACGGTGGCATACCCACGGTGAGAGGCGGGCGGTTCGTGCTGCCGCTGTTGCTCGAACACCGCGCAGCACTGCCAGGCGTGATTCACGGCAGTTCGGGCAGCGGCCAGACCCTGTTCGTCGAGCCACTGGCGTTCGTGTTGGACGGGAACGAATTGCAGGAACTGGCGGACGCCGAGGCCGAAGAGGTGGCGCGGATTCTTCGCCACCTGTCGCTGCTTGTTGCCCGGCACGTGCCGGAGTCGTCAGCCGCCCTGGTGGTCGCGGGCGTGCTGGACGTGCTGGTCGCTAAGCGCCGTTTCGCGTCGCGGTTCGACTGCCGGAGGCCGGAAGTATCTGCGGACGGCCGGATGGAGCTGGTCAGTGCCCGACATCCCTTGCTGGTGCAGCGAGGGGTGAACGTCGTGCCACTCGACATGCGTTTCCCGGACAGAGCGGGAGTCGTACTCATCTCCGGGCCGAACGCGGGCGGCAAGACAGTCGTCCTGAAGACGGTCGGGCTCCTGTCGCTGATGCTCAATGCCGGGATGTACGTGCCGGCGGCGGCCGGGACACGGCTGCCGCTTTTCAGACGGGTTTTCGCGGACATTGGCGACGAGCAGTCGCTCGACTCGGACCTGTCGTCGTTCACCGCCCACGTAGGCAGGCTGAAGGAGATTTTGGACAAGGCCGATGCTGAGAGCCTGGTGCTGATTGATGAGATCGGCTCTTCCACCGCGCCGGAAGAGGGTGCTGCTTTGGCGGTCGCGGTGCTGGAGTCGCTGCGCGATCACGGGGTGAAGAGCGTGGTAACGACTCACTTTGGTGCGTTGAAGATGTTCGCGCAGGACGAGCCGGGCATGGCCAATGCAGCGATGGAGTGGGGATTGCAGGAAGTGACGGACGGCGAATTCCGAATGTCGAATCTCGGAATGTCCGGGAATCGGCAATCGCTACGTGTCAATCGCCAGCCGGCTGGTCCGACCTATCGGCTGAAGATGGGGTTTCCGGGCGAATCGAGCGCATTCGAGATTGCGGCCGGCGCCGGTCTGCCGCCGGCGGTCATCGAGCGGGCCAGAACCCGAATCGGTCGCGAGTGGCTTGACATGGGCGCCAAGCTCAGGGCGCTGGATGAGGAGCTCCACAAGGCAAAGGTTGCGCGTACTGCGGCCGAGACCGAGCAACGGCAGGCGGCCAGGCTGCGTCAGGAGTACGATGAGCAGGTGCGTGAGGTGAAGGCCGAAGCCAAAGCCGGCGCAGAGCGGTTGCGGGCCGAGCAGGATCGGTTCCTGCGTGAGAAGCGGCGCGAGATAGAGAACCTCGTCAGGGAGATCCGAGAGCAGAAAGCCAGCCATGAGAGCGTCGTTGCCGCCAAGCAGCGGGTTGAGCAGGCGCTCGCCAGCGTTGAGCCGGACGAACCGGAACTACCCGGTTCGGTGCCGGAGGAGTTGAAGCCCGGCGACAACGTGGAGTCGCACACGTTCCGGCGGCAGGGAGTCGTCGTTGAGGCGCGGGATGACCGTGCGACGGTGGCATTCGGCCAGATCAAGGTGGAACTGGCAGTTGCCGACCTGCGTCTGGTCAAGCCGGCGGACGTGAAGCCTGAGCCCGAGCCGGTACAGCCCGAGGAGCCTTATCGGTTTGACACGAGACTGAACGTCCGGGGGATGACCCGCGAAGAGGCAGACGATGCCTTGGCCAGGTTCCTGGATGAGGCGAGGATGATGGGTTCTCCCGAACTGACTATTGTCCACGGCAAGGGCGGCGGCGTGCTGCGTCGGGCCCTGTGGGCCAGGCTGCGCCGTGACTCCCGGGTGGAATCGATCAACCTCGCGGACCCGGCAGCAGGGGGCAGCGGCGTGACCGTGGTGAAGCTTGTCGCAGCCGAGGGAGCGGCAGCAAAGCGTGATTAAGCAGGAAGTCATCGAGCAGGTACGGACCCAGACCGACATCGTTCAACTGATCGGCGGGTACGTACCGTTGAAGAAGGCGGGCCGGTACTACAAGGGGTTATGTCCGTTTCATTCCGAGCGAACGCCGTCGTTCCACGTCAACCCGGAGCGGCAGACTTATCATTGCTTCGGTTGCGGGACCGGCGGGACGGCTATCAACTTCGTGATGGTGACGGAAAAGCTCGAATTTCCGGAGGCCGTGAGGTTTCTGGCAAAGCGGCTGGGCATAACCGTAGAGACCGAGCAGGCGTCGGGCAAGAACCAGGCGCTTTACGGCATCTGCGACCAGGTCTGTCAATTCTTTGAGCAGCAGCTTCCGAAGACACCGGCCGCGGTTGCCTACGTTGAGAAGCGGGGGCTGAGCGCGGAGACCGTCCGGAGGTTCAGGTTGGGGTTCGCCCCGGCCGGCAACATGCTGCGCGGACAGGCGAAACGCCGCGGATGGTCGGACGAGACACTCGTTCAGGCCGGGTTACTCAGAGTACTTGATGGACAGGGGTCGGCCGGACTGGTGGACTGGTTTCACGGCAGGCTGACCTTTCCGATATTCTCCCTGTCGGGCAAGGTCATTGCCTTCGGCGGCCGGGTCCTGGGCGAAGGCGAGCCGAAGTACCTGAATTCGCCGGAGACCGCGATATTCCGGAAAGGTGACAACCTGTACGGGATATTCCAGGCGAAGGGCTACATCAGGGAGCAGATACCGATACTAGTTGAGGGCAACTTTGACATGTTGTCGCTGGTGAACGCGGGCATCAACAGCGTCGTGGCACCACTGGGAACGGCATTTACCCCGAGCCAGGCGCAGTTGCTGCGGCGATACAACTCGCGCATCACGGTCTGCTTCGATGGCGATGCCGCCGGCCGGAAAGCCTGCCGCAGGGTGCTTGACATACTGCTGGCGGCCGGGATAGAGCCGCAGGTTGCCCTGCTGCCCGAAGGCACGGACCCGGATTCGTACGTGCTCCAGTTCGGCAGGGAGAAGCTGCTTCGACTTGTTGCCGCCGGTCAGGACTGGGTTGAATTTGCGCTGGCCGGACGCGATTTGTCGAGGGTGGCGGACCAGCGGGCGGCCCTCGGCGAACTGCTCACGCTGTTGCGCCTGATCGGCGACGACGCCACCCGTGAGCTGTACGCGAACCGGATTGCCGACCGGTTCCGCGTGAACAAGCTGGTGCTGCTGCGCAGTGCCGGGCAGGAGAAGGCGAAACCGGCCGGAACTGCCGCGAACCGGGGCATGGAGGAGAAGCTCCTGGGTTCGGCGATCCAGACGCGGGAACTGGCGACGATCGCGCGCGACCTGGGACTGGCGGATATCATGCAGGACGAGAAGTTGCGGCCGATTGCCCGGCTGGCTGCTGACCACTGTGATGACCCGGGTTTTAACGCCGGGCTCGTGCTGGGTCTGATCGCCGACGACGGCCTGCGGAAGCAGGTTTCGGCGTGGACGTTCGACGACCTGCCGACCGAAGACGAGTTCCGGGAGCGAGTGAAGAGATTCCGCGCGGACTGGCTGCTCCGCCGGCTGAAAGAAGCCGATGCCCGAGGCGACGATGTGGCAGTCGAGGATTTGCAGAAAGAGAGATGTAAGTTGTTGCAGGAAGTTACGCGAGAAAGGAGTGCGCGCCAATGAAGAGTGACGAGGAGCGCAAGCGTCCAGGCCGGCCGCCGGCTGCCGCGAAAGCCGAGACCAAACGTCCGATTGCCGGGAAGCGCGGGCCCGGTCGTCCGCCCGGTCGGGGACGCAAGGCGAGGGAGGACGGCGAGCGCGAGCCATGGCTTGATACGGTATATGAGAAAGCGGCAGGCGACAAGCGGATTACCTACGATGAGCTGGAGGACCTGGTTCCCGATGATGTTCTGATGTCGACCGACCGGCTGGAAGAGGTGGTATCCGGTCTCATCCGCAGCGGTATCATGATGACCGAGAGCCGCGCGGAAGAGCCGGAGGCAGTCATCCAGAAAGGTCCCAAGCCGATCATCCAGCGGACCGAGGACCCGACCAAGTCCTATTTCCGCGAGCTTTCCAAACTGCCACTCCTTACGCGCGAGGAAGAGATCCGCTACTCCCGGGAGATGGAGGAAGGTTACAAGAGCATCATCAAGTACTTGTTCGACCCCGTGTCGATGATGCGCCGTCTGGTAGAGGAGTGTCGGTCGATTGAGGAGGGTACGAAGTCGCTGGACCAGATCGCGCGCGTCGAGTTCGAGTGTTTGTTCGACAAGAAGGCGCTCTGGCGTGATCGCCAGCGCTTCATCCGCTGCCTGCGCGACATCCGGCGCGAGGCGGACAAGATCGAGAAACTGAAGCAGCGCAAGCCGTCGCCGTCGGTGCGCAAACAGATTGCTGACGCGAGGAAGATCGTTTTCAGTCGGGTCCAGACGCTGTCCCTGCAGCACCACCTGATCAACAACCTCATCGACGAATTCAAGAACAAGGGTCTGGAGGCGCTCGGTCTGGCGCACGAACTGCTGGTGGCTAAGGCCGAAGGCCGCGAGGGCACCCCCGAGATCACGGAAGTCAGGCGGAAGCTGCGCGATACCCACGAGTTCCTCGACCGGAATACGGCCGACGTGCGCAAAGTGCTGACCGAGATTGCACTGTGTGAGAACCGGATTCTTGCGGCCCGCGACAAGATGATCGAGGGCAACGTGCGACTGGTCATTTCCATCGCCAAGCGTTACGCCAACCGCGGTCTCGAGTTCGCCGACCTGCTCGAAGAGGGCAACGTCGGGCTCATTAAGGCGGTTGAGAAATTCAACTACCGCAAGGGGTTCAAATTCTCGACCTACGCCACCTGGTGGATCAAACAGGCAATCACCCGCGCGATTGCGGACCAGTCGCGGACCGTGCGCGTCCCGGCTCACATCATCGACGCGATCAACAAGGTCGCGAAAATCCAGCGCCAGTTTATGCAGAAGTCGGGACGGGAAGCGACAGTGGCCGAACTGGCCCAGCGACTCTCGACGCCGAAGGAGAAGATCGAAGCCCTCTCCAAGATATCGCAGTTCGGCGTGTCCCTCGACAAGCCGGTCGATGACGACGAGACGAGCTTCATTGGCGATTTTATCTACGATGAGAAGACTGCTTCGCCATCGCACGCCGCCGGCGTTTCACTGCTCGGCGAGAAGCTCGAAGAAGCGCTCGCAGTGCTGACCAAGCGCGAGGAGAAGGTACTCCGGCTCCGGTTCGGGCTCGGTGACGGCTGCCCGAGGACCCTGGAAGAGGTCGGCCAGATATTCAACATCACGCGCGAGCGGGTCAGGCAGATTGAAGCCAAGGCACTGAAGAAGCTGCGCCATCCCGTGCGGCTGAGGAGGTTCGAGCCGCTGCGTGACCTGCTGCAATGAGCCGGCATGACGACCGGGCGAAGTCAGAGGTCAGACGCGGGATTTCAGATGTCAGAAATCTCGACACCGCGAACGGGTCGTGTGAATGGCGCGGATAGGGATCATTTCGGATACGCACGACCGGCTGGACAAGGTGCGGGAGGCCGTGGCCTTGTTCAACCGGCTCAGGCCGGACCGGGTTGTACACTGCGGGGACGTCGTCGCGCCCTTCGTGTTCAGTGAGATGAAGACGCTAAGCATGCCTGTCGTGGCGGTCTTTGGCAACTGCGACGGCGACCGGGACGGGCTGCAGCGGCGGGCGAGTGAGCTGGGATTCGCGCTGCAGGAAGGTCCGCTTAGCCTCGAGTTCGATGGGAAGCGTATCGTCGTATCGCACAAGCCGCTGAGCGCTGCTCCCGACTGCGATTTCTACCTTCACGGGCATACGCACCGGCCGCTGCATGAGACCGGCCGCCCGATCGTCATCAATCCGGGCGAAGCCTGCGGCTGGCTGTCGGGCCGCGCCACGGTCGCGTTGCTGGATACGGTGAAGTCCGAAGTCGAGTTCTCCGACCTGTAGGCGGAACGGTTGAACCTGCAGGCAGGCGAGGTGCAAACCGGCGGCATCGCCCCGGGACTGTATGTCGTCTCGACGCCGATCGGCAACCTCGGCGACATGACCCATCGGGCGGTCGAGGTCCTCAAGTCAGTTGATCTCATTGCGTGCGAGGACACGAGACACAGCGGCCTGCTGCTGCAGCACTACCACATCCGCAACCGATTGACTTCCTATCACGAGTACAACAAGGTGAGTCGTACGCCGGAACTGATTCAACAACTGCGGCAGGGGAGAAGCATCGCGCTCGTCACTGACGCCGGGACGCCCGGAATCTCAGACCCGGGATTTTACCTGATACGCGCCGCGATCCGCGAGGGAGTTGCGGTAATCCCGGTGCCCGGAGCATCGGCGCTGCTCGCCGGGCTCGTCATTTCCGGTCTGCCGTCGGACCGTTTTGCGTTCGAGGGATTCCTGCCCAAGCGCGACGGCCGGCGCCGCAAGCGGCTGGCCGCGCTTAAGGATGAGGAGCGTACGACCGTCTACTGCGAAGCGGCGCGCAGGGTCAAACGCCTGCTCGAGGAGATGCTCCAGCTCTGGGGAGACCGGGATGTCGTAGTCTGCCGCGAGCTGACCAAACGTTTTGAGGAAGTCATGCGCGGCAGGTTGACCGAGGTGTTGGCGCTGATTGGCGATCGGGAGCTGAAAGGCGAAACCGTGGTTGTGGTCGCGGGAGCACCAGCGGAAAATGAACGAGAAGACGAAGCAGCAGGGGCGTAGATTTCTCAGGCCGCTGGTGAATCTGCTCGCGGCGATGCGGGTGTCGGCAACCGCAGTCACGGTGGCCGGGCTGCCGCTGAGCATCGGTGCCGGGTACCTGTTCGCGACCGGCCGGTTCATCGGGGGCGGGGTCCTCGCGGCGCTGGTCGGACTCTGCGACACGCTCGACGGCGAGCTTTCGCGCCGGACCGGTACGGCGAGCGCCCTGGGTGCCTTTGTCGACTCAACCGTTGACCGGCTGAGCGAATCACTCGTGCTCGTTGGGTTCTACTGGTATTACCGGGATTCCTGGTACGGGCTGCTCGCGGTGGTAGCGCTTGTGCTTTCACTGATGGTCAGCTACGTCCGGGCCCGGGCCGAAGGCGTAGGCCGGGAGTGCAGGGTCGGGTTCTTTGAGCGGCCGATACGCGTACTGTTGCTCCTTTTCGGCGCTTTCGTGCTCGGCCGCACCTGGATGCCTCTTGCCCTTGGCGTTATCGCCATTGGCAGTCTCATCACCGTCGTCCACCGCATCTTCCACGTGCTTGCCCAGCGGAGCCCGGCGTGAGGACAGGGCTGGATATCAGCAGTCAGGATGCAGAAGGCGGAATTGAAGAATCCAGAACTCGGAATTCCGGCTGCTGGATTCTGAATTCCGGATTGTCCGGGTGACTGGGTTCTAGTGGCCTGGCGCATACTGCTGCTCGGCGTTGCGACATCCGGCCGTGAACGCTGGTCCAAGGCCGATTCGCTGGAGGAACTGGCCGCTCTGACTGCGACTGCAGGCGGTGAAGTGGTCGAGCGGTTGGTCCAGGTCAGACCCAGGCTTGACCCGGCCACGCTCGTTGGTAAAGGCATGGTCGAGAATCTACGTACCACCTGCCGCCGACACCGCATCGACCTGCTGATAATCGACCAGGAGCTTACTCCGACCCAGCAACGCAACCTCGAGGATCAGGTCAGGGTCCGGGTCATCGACCGGGCCGCGCTCATCCTCGATATTTTCGCGCTGCATGCGCGTACTGCCGAGGCCAAGATCCAGGTCGAACTGGCACAGCTCGAGTACCAGCGCACGAGACTCACGGGCTTCGGCGTCGAGATGTCCCGGCTCGGCGGAGGCATCGGCACCCGCGGCCCTGGCGAGACCCGACTTGAAGTCGACCGGAGGAAGATAGAGCAACGGATTACGGCCCTGCGCAAGGACCTGAAGAAGATCGACCGGGAGCGGGCAGTCCAGCGCGAGCGCAGAAGCGACATGTTCAAACTGGTGCTTGCGGGCTACACCAATGCGGGCAAGTCGACCTTGCTTAACCACCTGACGTGCGCCGACGTGAAAGTGTCGGACCGGCTATTTGCCACGCTCGACCCCAATACCAAACCGCTCCGGCTTGCGCGCAACGTGAGCGTGCTGGTTACCGACACCGTCGGGTTTATCCGCAATCTGCCTCCTCAACTGGTCGCCAGCTTCCGTTCCACCCTTTCCGAAGTACTGGACGCAAGCCTGGTCCTGCACGTGGTTGACGCGAGCGACGAGCAGGTTGACCGGAAGATTGACGCCGTCAACGACACGCTCGGCTCAATCGGGGCGGGCGACAAGCCCGTCCTGATGGTGTTTACCAAGGTCGACCGCGTATTCGACGACGCTGTTATCAAACGTCTAAAGCGGAGCTATGCCCGGTCGGTATTCGTGTCCGGGAAGACCGGCGAGGGGATCGGCGAACTGGGGGCGGAACTACTAAACCGCGTGGAGAAAGCAATGGTGACCCGGACGTTCACCGTCCCGGTTCACCGCTATGACCTTGTCAGCCTGTTGCACGACGCCGGCAGGGTAGTGAAGGAGCAGGTGGTCAGGGACAAAGTGAAGCTCAGCGTCATCGGATTCAGGCCGGCGCTCGCGCGCGCCCGCGCGCTGGTGGATGACGCGCTGAGTGCATAGCCGGCACTCCCGACATTCGGCTTCTGATCGCCCGGCTGAGAGCCTAGGTCCGGCTCGGGCCGGCGCCGGCGAATACCAGGTAGCGGCCCAGCGCCTCGAGCGTCACCACTCCGATAATCCGGCCCGAATCGATCACGGGCAGCGACGAACAGCCGCAGGTCTGGATGGCGGCATAGACCTGCTCAAGGGTCGAACTCGCAGTCACGGTCGTGAATTCCTTCCTCATCACCTTTCCAACCAGTGCGCCCGGGCCGTATTCGTGCAGTGCTGCCAGGATATCCTGCTTCATCAATACGCCGACTAACTCACCGTCGAGGGCGACCGGAAAGTCCTCCTGGAAACCGTGATAAGCGTGTTCGACAACCTGGCTCAACCGATCGTCAGGACTCAGCGTCTGGAAACTCGTGGCCATGACCCGACTTACCGGTACGCTGTGAAGAGCGGTCTTTATGTGTACGCGGTTCGCCTCTGAACTCGCGCCGAAGTAGATAAAGACTGCGATGAAGACGAGCCAGATATTGGTGAACAACCCGACCAGGCCGAGGCCGATGGCGAAGATACGGCCGACCGAGGCAGCGATGGCAGTCGCCCGGTCAAAAGGCATCGCATTTGCGAGAACGGATCGGAATATCCGTCCTCCGTCCATTGGGAACCCCGGCAGCAGATTGAATATCGCCAGCAGCAAGTTCACTCGGGCGAGATTCGGGATAAAGAGCCCGCCAGTGACCGTGGCCTTGAACGTGGCGGCCGGGCCGTAGAGCAGCAGGCTGGCAGCGCCAAGCAGCAGTCCCAAGACGACGCTCGTGGCCGGGCCGGCCAGGGCGATGAGGAATTCCTGGCTAGGCTTTTCGGGCATTTCTTCCATCTGGGAGACACCGCCGATCGGCAAAAGCACGATGCCGCGTACCTTCACGCCGAACCCGCGCGCGACAACACTGTGGCCGAGTTCATGGAGGGTGACCGAAAGAAACAGCGCCAGGATGAAGCTTACCCCGGCAATCGCCGCCTTGGTCCCGCCTTGGAACGCATACACCATTCCCAGGAAGGCGACGAACAGGATGAAGGTCAGATGGAGACTAATCGGTATGCCGAACACCCTGCCCAGCTTCAACGAGCTTCTCATGGTATCATCAATCGGCCGAGAGACCCACCGATCGAATGATCAGGTCCGCGCGTTCGGCTCCGGCTCTTGGCCGCTGCCATCCAGTTTCTCGCTTCATCTGTTTCACCAGCCTCACGGTACGATCAGGTTTCCGCTTCCCCTGGTGATCTCATCGATGAACCGCTCCTCCGGGACCACACCCTCAAACGAATGGCCGCGATTGATGACCGTTCTCGGCACTGCCATCACGTTGTACAGGCCGGCGAGTTGCGCAAACTCGGACGCGTCAATGACTGAGAGCGACACTTTGTCGCTCTCGATGGCGAAGCGGGCCGCTGTCAAAGCGGCCATCGGGCATACCGGACAGGTCAGGGTCACGAACAGCTGAATGTCAGCCGGCGAGGTCAGGCCCTCAAGTTTCGTCTTCGTCTCGGGTCTCAGCCCGCCGTTGCGGGCGCCAACCAGTTCGATCAAACTCAGCAGGGTTGAGAACTCGAAACCGGCTGGTACACCGTAGTACCTGATACCATAGTCCTTTTCCCCCGTGACCACGAATGCCGGTGTCTTGTCCACGTGGTATTGGGCCGCCTTCTCGCTTTCCTTCCCGAGGTCGTGGAGTTCAATTGACAGCTTGTCCGACAATCCGTTCAGCTCTTGCGCCAGCCCGACCGCCTCTCTGCAGAACTGGCATTCGCTTTCCTGGGAGAACAGCATCAGCCTGACCGGGTTCGCAACCCCGGCCAGAATCTCCGCAGCCTTCTTCTTAACTGGTTCACCCAGAACTGCCATCACCATTTAGACGCAGCCGTGCCGCTTCAGGAGCAGAACATGCCCACCGTCCTGCGGTGTCGTACTCTGAATCGACGGTCGCGAAACCGGTGTTTTGAGCCTGATCTCGCGGTGGGTCTGCGGGACGCGGCCGGTGGCGAGGTCGCCAGTGCCCGCGCTTTGGCAGGTTGATGGTTTGAGGCTCGGGGCTTCATCCGCGACGCTGTCGCCCGACTTCGCCATCACCGTGTGAAAGCAATGCCCGCCGGCAGCGTGTGCCGGCGGGCGCTGTCCGGATAGAGCTATTCTTCGACCTTGATTGCGCTGGACGGGCAGTCTTCGGCTGCCTGCTGCACACACTCTTCGGCCCCATCGGGAATAATATCGACCTTGACTTTGGCCGTGTCGCCTTCGATTTCGAAGATGTCCGGGCAACTGCTGACGCACAGCTCGCAGCCGGTGCACAGCTCTTTGTCTACTGATGCTTTCATGCAGACCTCCATTCAGGGCCGGCTGGTTTTGCCCGGCCGGCGCAGTTAGTGCGCTTCAAGCGCTGTAATCTAGTAGCTTAAACTGGTTTGTCAAGATTTACGAAAGGAAAGGATGCAGGATGCCGGAATGGACAGCGGAAGAAGGCAGTCCGGCTTTCCCGATTTCATGTCTTCCGGTTTTCATCCCTTCCCGGCTGGGTGAGGAAGGCATGGACGAAGGCGTCGATGTGGCCGTCCATGACCCCGGTGAGGTCGTGGGTCGTGTAGTCGGTGCGATGGTCTTTGACCTGCTGGTAGGGAAAGAAAACGTACGAGCGAATCTGGTGGCCCCAGGCGATTTCGGTTTTGGCCGCGTCCAGTTTCTCGCGCTTCTCGTCCTGTTCGCGCTTGTGCAGGTCGTAGAGCCGGGAGCGGAGAATCTTGAGGGCGTTCGTTTTGTTCTGGAACTGGGAGCGTTCGTTCTGGCAGACGACCACGATGTTGGTCGGGATATGGGTGATACGCACGGCGGAGCTTACCTTGTTGACGTTCTGGCCGCCGTGGCCGCCGGCGCGGAAGGTGTCGAACTTCAGGTCGTTCGGGTTGATCTCGACTTCTATGTCCTCGACCTCCGCGTAGACCGAGACAGCGGCGAAGCTCGTGTGCCTGCGTTTGGCCGCGTCGAATGGCGAGACTCTGACGAGGCGGTGGACACCGATCTCCGATTTGAGCAGGCCGTAGGCATAGGTGCCGCTGACTTCAAGCGTAGCGTCTTTGATGCCTGCCTCGTCGTTCGGCTGGAGGTCGAGGACTTCGTACTTGAGCCCTTCCAGTTCAATGTACCGGGTGAGCATGCGGTAGAGCATCTCGGCCCAGTCGCAGGATTCGGTGCCGCCGGCGCCGGGGTGGATAGCGAGGATTGCCGACCGTGCGTCTTCGGGCGAGCGGAACATCGCCCTCTCCTCGAGCGCGTCGAGTTCGCGGGCAATGGCCTCCACCTGTCCGGCCAGTTCTTTGCGGGCAGCTTCGTCCGACTCGTCAAAGAGACCGACCATCTCGGTCGTGTCTTTGATCTCGGAAGCGAGCTTGTCGACGCGGGTGAGTGTATCGTTCAGGGCCGCGATGCGGCGCATCGTGGTCTGGGCGCGCTCGGCCACGCTCCAGAAGTCGGGCTGGGTACTGGTCTTAGTGAGTTCGGCTAGTTCGGCCCGGCGAGCCGGCAGGTCAAAGAAACTCCTGTAGCTTCTTCAGGCGCTCGGCGAGCTGTGCAAGCTCGGGAGCTGCGCTGCGAATATCAGTGGCCATTAGGCGTCAGGAGGTCTCTGCGCGGTCAATGACAGAGTCGTAGAGACAAAAGACTAAGCAAGAAGGAAACGCTGAAGGACAAAGGCACGCGAGGAATCGGCTTTGGTACTTTCCCATTGCTTTGTCCTTTGGCCTTAGTCCTTTGTACCTAGGTCGCTCTGACTGAACCTCTGCTACTCCGGCTTCGGCTCGGACTCGACCGCAGGAGCCTCGGTCGCCTCGGGCTTTGGCTTCGGTGTCCTGGGCTTCCTCGCCTTGGGCGGCTTCGGCGGCTTGGGAGCCTCCACAGGCTTCGCGACCTTTGCCGGCTTCGTCGGAACCACTTCGCCATACTTGCGCCGGAACTTCTCGACCCGGCCCGCGGTGTCCACGAGTTTCTGCTTGCCGGTGAAGAACGGGTGGCAGGCAGAACAGAGGTCGACGTTCATCTTCGGCTTGGTCGAACGGGTCTTCACCACGTTGCCGCAGGCGCAGGTGATGGTCGACTCGACGTACTTGGGATGTATCTTCGCTTTCATGTCACATCAACTTTCGCTCATTGATTCCAGGAATTCCTTATTGTTACGGGTCAGGCGCATCTTGTCAAGCACGAACTCCATCATCTCGACCGGGTTCAGCTCGGCCAGCAGCTTCCTCATCACCCAGATGCGGTTGAGTTCGAACTCGGAGAGCAGCAGCTCCTCCTTGCGGGTACCGGAGCGCTGCAGGTCGAAGGCCGGGAAGATGCGGCGGTCAGCGAGCTTCCGGTCGAGGATGAGCTCCATGTTGCCCGTGCCCTTGAACTCCTCGAAGATGACCTCATCCATGCGCGAGCCGGTTTCGACGAGAGCGCTCGCAATGATGGTCAGCGAACCGCCCTCTTCGATGTTGCGGGCCGCGCCGAAGAACTTCTTCGGCTTCTGCAGGGCGTTGGAGTCAAGACCGCCGGACAGGGTGCGGCCGGAGTGCGGTACGACGAGGTTGTGGGCGCGGGCGAGGCGGGTAAGCGAGTCGAGCAGGATTACGACATCGTGGCCGTGCTCCACCAGCCGCTTCGCCTTTTCAAGCACCATATCCGCCACCTGGACGTGCCGCTCCGGCACTTCGTCAAAGGTCGAGCTGATGACTTCGGCTTTGACCGAACGCTCCATGTCGGTTACCTCTTCGGGCCGTTCGTCGATGAGCAGGATGATGAGTTTGATCTCGGGGTGGTTGGCCGTGATGCAGTTGGCGATTTTCTGGAGCAGGATGGTCTTGCCGGCGCGCGGGGGAGAGACGATAACGCCGCGCTGACCTTTGCCGATTGGTACGAACAGGTCCTCGACCCGCATCGAGAAGTCATTCTTCTCCGCCACCTCGAGCTGGATCCGCTGCAGCGGGTAGAGCGGGGTCAGGGCTTCAAACGGGATGCGGCGCCGGTCCTCGGAGAGCGGAGTCCCGTTCTCGGTATCAATCTTCAGAAGCGCGAAGTAGCGCTCGCTGTTCTTCGGCGGGCGGGCGCGGCCGACGATCGTGTCGCCGGTGCGGAGCCCGAACCGCTTGATCTGGGACGGCGACACGTAGACGTCGTCCGACGAAGGCAGGTAGCTGTAGTCGGGTGAGCGGAGGAAACCGAAACCCTCTTCGAGGATTTCGAGGACGCCGGTCACCTCGACGCCGTCGGCACCGATGTTGCGCTGCCGGGCGTCGGCTTCGAGGATAGCAAGGACGAGACCTTGCTTGTTACGGTCCCGGTAGTCGGGGATGTTGAGCTTCTCGGCGATATCGAAAAGCTCGGTTATCTTCTTGCGCTTCAGTTCTTCCTGAATCACTGTCTCTCCTTGTCGAGGCGATGCTCTGGCCGGATATTGAGGCCCGGCTCGGAGAACCGCCGGATTCGACTAACGTTGCCAGGCTGATGTTGTTGCCCGGTCGTCCTGCCGATTCAATGTCGGAATAACTTTAGTGGAAACGGCAGGCCTGGTTCTGAACGGACTGGGATACTTATACGGACGGACGGAGCGTTTCTGCGGAACTACGATTCACCCCGCCCGAAGACAGTATAGATGCCCCGGGCTGTATGTCAAGCAAAGGGCGGCCGGTCATCCTGAATCGACCACGCCAGTCCGCGACTAATGGCTCCTGGTCTTTGGTTTCTGGTTCTGGAGCATCTACGCAATCTGCGGACTCAGTCTCCTCCGCCATACGTCCGGCTCCGAGTCCGACACGCTGCATTCTGGGTTCAGGTCTCTGAATTCTGAACTATCCGATTCCGCCACCCGCGCCCATCCGTGTTCATTCTGCGGTTGGCTGCCGCTGCACCGGGCGGCTTGCCAGGGACGGGCAGTTGCGCTAGAGTGTTGGCGTTATGAGGAGTATTTCTGTCATTCTCGTGGTGCTGGCCTGTATGCTGTGCGTCGGCTGCAATCAGAACAAGGCGCCCTTGACGCCGGGCGCGCCGACCGGCCCGGCGGTTGGAATGGTGGGCGAGTCCCTCAACTTTGTCGTAGTGACAACTGACCCCGAATCAGACAGCGTGCGGTATCGGGTCGATTGGGGCAACGCCCTTGGTGACTGGACCGGTCTGTTTGCGAGCGCCGCGCCCTGCACGCTGGGCCACACTTGGACGGTGCGCGACACCTTCGCGGTAAAGGTCCAGGCTGAGGACGTCCACGGCAAGCTTTCCGACTGGTCGGCGGGGCATGTCGTGTCGATTGAGAGTCTCTGTCGACGCTAGCCGGGGCGAGGTTTCGGGCCCCATCGTGCGCCGCCGGCACCTGGATGCTGGATGGGGCTGCGGAAGGGTATTCCAATCGGCGGGTATATGAATTGTGGCTCCGCACGCGTCGTGCTGGCCCCGGAGTCCGCACGTCACTAGAAGGAGGTGCTCTGAAGATGTTGTTACTGGTTGCAGTGCCCTTGCCCGAGCTGGCCGTATGACCATGACTGCGCGGCCGGCGTGCCGCTGCGCGCGCATACTGCCGGGCCTGATTGTGCTTGCGGCTCTGGCGTTCGCCGGTGAGACGGGAAAGATTGCGGGCCACGTGCTTGATGCGGCCGGGCAGCCACTGGTGTCGGCCAACGTTGTCATAGCGGGCCAGACGTTGGGCGCGGCGAGCGATGTCGACGGCTACTACGTTATCCTCAACGTGCCGGTGGGCACCTACATCGTCGAGGCCTCGATGATCGGGTATCGAGAAGTGAGCGTAACCGACGTGCGGGTCGAGGCGGACCGTGCCGCGCGGGTAGACTTCCGGCTGGCCGAAGCCGCCATCGATCTCCCTGGTGTAACCATACGGGCCGAGAAACCGATGGTCTCAAAGGACGTGGTCAGCGCGCGCTACACAATCCCGGCCCGGGAAATCGACTTCCTGCCGGCCGGGTACCTGCAGGGCGAAATCGCCTTTTTCTCGCCGGGCGTGGCCCGGACCGAATCGAGCTATCACGTTCGCGGCGGACGGGCAACCGAGGTCGATTACCGGATAGACGGTGTGAGTGTAGTCGATCCGCTATCGGGCGAGTTCGGCATCGAGCTCTCGCGCAGCGCGGCCGACGAGGTGATATTCATGCCCGGTGGGTTCTCGGCCGAATACGGCCGGGCGATGTCGGGAGTAGTCAACCTGATAACCGCCTACCCGAAGTCAAAGCCGAGCGCGTCGTACCGAATCCGCTCCGAGAAGCCGATGCCCTATTACTACGATTTCGGGTACACGGACCAGGCATTGCAGGCGCACGTGCCAGTCACGAAGGGCCTGCGTCTGTTTCTGGATGCGGGCGGGACGACGATTGACGACTGGGACCCGCGCCTCTTCGTGCTGCCGCACAAAGACCGTGCCGACTACTCGTTCTACGGCAAGGCGGTCGCCGACCTCGGGACCAGGCTGAAGCTCTCCGGCTCGGCCGCCGTTTTCAGAAGCGAGTTCGACCGCTACCAGTCGCAGTGGAAGCTCCGGCTTGCCGACTACCGCTCGGACCTGCGCCACGGCGCCCTCGCCAACATCAACCTGAGCTGGCTTCCCGAAGAACGATTCCTCGGCAAGGCGCAGGTGTCCCGGTTCCACACCGACAAGACGTACGGACTGAGGAAGCCGGGGCCGGTCGTCTTCTGGCAGGACTTCCGGTTCCGCGGCACGAGCGAATACGGCCTGCCGGTGATCGACGAGCACAATCCGTGGAACGTACAGTGGAACCGCTACTGGTATTTCTACACTGCCGGTACGTACGACCAGTATCGCAACACCTCGACCGACGCCTGGAACTCGCAGCTCTTTGTCACCGCGCAGGTGAACGCCCACCATCAGCTCACGGCCGGCGCCGAAGGCGACTTCTACGACGTGTCCAGCCACTGGTATCGCTGGCTCAAGTCAAATAGCCCATTCATCGACAACTACCAGTTCAAGCCGACGGAACTGAGCGCGTACCTGCAGGACAAGGTCGAGCACGAAGGTCTGTACGCCGACGTTGGTCTCAGATACGACCAACTTCGGCCCAATGCGACGTATCGGGACCTCACGCTTCCGCTCGACACCGCCGCGCGCCAGCCCGCAACGCCCAAGGGCGGCGTTTCGCCGCGGCTCGGGGCGTCGTTCCGGATAACCGAGTGGCTGTTTGCCCGGGCCAATTACGGTTACTACCTCCAGTTCCCGATGTTCTCGGCGCTATACGACAACACGGTCGCCCCAATCCTCTACCGCACGAGCTATCACGATTCGCTGCTCGTAGTCGGCAACCCGAACCTCAAACCGGAGCGGACCCAGGCCTACGAAATCGGACTGCAGGGCGAGGTAGCGAAAGGCCTGCTGCTGACCGCCAACCTGTGGCGAAAGGACGTGTACGACCTCGTCGGCACGCGTGAGGTGTCGGCCCTGCCCCAGGCGTACGTAACGTACTTCAACATCGACTACTCCAAACTCACCGGGGTCGAGTTCATCGTAGAAGTGCGCCGGAGCTGGTTTGATACCAAGCTCTCCTACACACTGTCATATGCCCGCGGCACGAGCTCCTACGCCAACCAGGCATACTACGAATTCATCCAGCAGGGAGTCACGGTGCCGGCGGTCGAGTACACGCTCGACTTCGACCAGCGGAATCGGCTCTTCCTGCAGGCGGATGCAACCGTGCCCGAACAGGCGACCAAAACCCCCTGGCTCGACGCGGTGCTCGACAGCCTTGGGTGTCATTTGCTCGGGTACGTCGGCAACGGCTTCCCCTATTCGCCCCCGGGCGGCAAAGGAGACCCGGCCACGTGGAACACCTACACCGGCCCGTGGCGGTCGAACGTCGATGCGGTGCTGACCAAGCCGGTGAAGCTCGGGCCACTGAGGATTGATCTTGTGGCGGAGGTGCTCAACCTGCTCGACATCCGGGACGTGCTCTACGTCTACCCGGCGACCGGCTCGC
>CAZAKP010000001.1:26145-50882 GCA_964485845.1 uncultured bacterium
CTCAACCTGCTCGACATCCGGGACGTGCTCTACGTCTACCCGGCGACCGGCTCGCCGACCGACGATGGCCAGCGGTTTTACTACTACGACTTCGATTTCGTGAGGTACGACACCAGCATCTCGCCCCAGTGGTTCGGAAACCCGAACTACGACCCGGCACGGGACCCGAACCACGACGGTTACATCACGCGCGGCGAAGCCCAATTCGCCGAGTACGAACGAGTTGTCGCGTACCACAAGGCAGCGATAGACTGGATAAACAACTACGGCCCACCCCGCCGGGCGCGGCTCGGCTTCACGGTCGGGTTCTAGGAGGGCGCGATGTGTCAATTGACGCGATTGTCGGCGCTTGTCTTGTTCCTGTCACTCCTGTCCTGCCGCGACCCGAATTCGTACCAGCCGTTCGACCCGACCAAACCGGACCCGCCGGCCCCGCCTGTGCTCACGTATCCAACCGACGGTTGGCTGAGCGACGACTTCGCCTATCCGCAGGACGTCAGTTTCGCCTGGCAGTCCGTGCCCGGTGCTCAGTTCTACGAGATGCAGGTTCAGTCCGACTCGCTCTTCACCGGCTCTTCGCCGGGCTGGCGCGTCTACGAGTCGTCGGCGGTCTACTCCCTGCATACGTTCGGCGTGTATTACTGGCGAGTGCGCGCGGCCAGCAGGAACTGGAACAACTACACCGACTGGTCACACCCGTTTCGCTTCACGCTGCCTAATCCGGGCAAATAGCCCGCTCACGCCCGCACAACTCGCAGTCAGAAACCAGCACTCCCGATAGGGAAGCCGGGTCCAAGTGGCTGGCGGTCCGCGGTTTGATTCGCGTCCGGGCCGCAGCCAGACGCCGGGGTCAGCGGCGCTTTCCAACGCGCGAGTATATGAAGTCAAGGCGACGACTGATGGCTATGTTACCAGCCGTGAACACTGGTCGGGTGCGGGAGTGGACATTGTCACGTCGGCACGCGGGCGCCGAACCCGTGACCGCGAACACTGCCCGGCTTCATTCCTCGGCCCGCAAGCGGCCGGTGGCGTCAGTCGTAAACCAAAGCTCAAGGAGGAGACATATGAGGCACATAGTCTGTCTGGCTCTGCTGGTGTTGATAGCGGCACCGGCTGCACGCGCGGCCAACCGCGGACTCTTGGTCGCGCCCGGCGCTTCGCTTCGGGTAGTGAACACGCCGGTGGGCGACGGCGGGTCCGGTCCGTCCGGTCCGCAAACAAGCCCGGGTCCAGGCCGCCCGGCCCGGTTCACTATCGGCGCCGTTGACACGATTGGCGGTACAACCTACGACTACGGCACCAACGGCCCGGCCTACCGGATGCTCGTAACAACGCCGGGCAAAGGTATCCACGTCCTGTTCATGTGGTCGCAGAAGACCGACACGCTCTTTCAGGACCGTAACCTGCGATACAACTTCTACGACTTCAACAATCGGGCCTGGAACTGGCCGGACGCAGACTTCATGCAGGCCGGCGTCCCGGTGTTCGCGGAGCGGGCCGGGTACGGCAATCTCGATGTCGACACCAATGGCGTCGCCCTCGTGTCCGCCCACCACCGGACGGGCTCGGGCGACCCCGACTTTGCACCGATAATCGCCCGGGATGCCGACGTCGGGGCCGGCATATTCGAGTATACGATGGGCGAGTCATCCGCCATCAACTACTACGAATGGCCCTATCTGGCCTACAGTCAGAATGGTACTTGCCAATTGGCCATGATCGATGCCAACAGCCAGGACAACCTGTTCTGGAGTCGAATGGCCGCGTGGGGCACCTGGCAAACCGCGCTCAGCATCCCCGCGCCCAAGCCCGAGCCGCTGTCACCAACCCACAACATCGCGACCTCGAAGGTCTCCGGTTCGAACAAAGTCTGTATCACCTGGGTCGCGGTGCCGGCCAGTGGCTACCAACAGTCCCCGGGCTTCTACCGCGAGTCTCAGGACGGCGGGAGCAACTGGGACGCGCCGGTTGATATCGGCTTCCCGCTCACGTTCCACCCGGGCTCGGAGACCGTGCCGTCCTACGACGTCAGCTCGCTCTTCCCCTTCTACGACCGGAATAACAGCCTCCACATCGTCGGCAACGTCACGCCGTTCGTCCGCGACACCAACTGGGTTCTTCCCGGCCAGCTCTGGCACTGGTGCGCAGCCAATCCGGATACGTGGAACCTCATCCACGTCGCGTCGCCGGACTCCTGGATGGCATCCTGCGGCGGCCATGCCGTGGTCTGCTGCCGGCCCAGCCTCGGCCAGGACGCACATGGCAACCTGTTCGTGGCCTGGGAAGAGTTCGACGGCGTGAACTTCGAGCCGACCACGTCGCGGCTGCGGGCCGACATCTGGTACTCCTACTCGAGCGACAACGGCATCACCTGGCAGGATGGGGTCAAGATCACCGATGGGGGAGAAGTTAGCTACCGATTCCCCTCAATCCTTAACCCGATCGGCGACACGGTCATGGTGACCTACCTCATCGACCAGGTAGCCGGTTTCTTCGTCCAGAGCGCCGAAGGGGCGGCCAGCTACAACCCGGTGGTGGTCCAGAAATGGCCCAATCCCGTCGGTATCGCCGAAGGACCGACGCCCGCTCCTCCTCCCCGGATGGAGCTGGCAGCCGGCCCCAGCCCGGCCAAAGGCCGCACCGCGATATCCTACTCCCTCGCGCGGGCTGGTGATATGTCCCTCGTCATATACGACGCGGTCGGTCGCCCGGTCCAAACGCTCGCCTCCGGCTGTCGGCCGGCGGGCAGATACAGCGCCACCTGGAACGCAAACGGTGCCGCGGCCGGCATTTACTTCTGCACGCTTGAAAGCGGCGGCCGCAGCACGAGCCGCAAGATTGTCCTGTCCGAATAGCCTCAGCGGCTTCCTCACAAAGGCTGCCCGCGTCCGTGCGGGCAGCCTGTCTTTGCGGGGAGCATCCTGCGGCGCTATCGGGAAAGGGGCGGGGTATCCTTGTCCTTTCCAACGCGGGAGTATATGATGTATCAAGGCAGCGACCGATGGGCATACCGGGTCTCAAGGTTCGTTGTCGAGTATCCGGACGTTTCCTGGGTCTGCGCGGAGATGACTCACCGGCCGCATGGTAGCTTGCCGGCAGTGATGCGCTAGGGCGACAGTCCAAGGAGGAGTCTGATGCGGCATAATGTCTGTTTGACAATGCTGGTTCCGATTCTGGCACTGGCTGCGGGTCCGGCCGGGTTCACGGTCGGCACCGTTGATACGGTCGGCGGGACAACTTACGATTGGCAGTTCAGCGGACCATGCTGGCGTATGCTTGTCAATTCGGCCGGGCACGGGATGTATGTCGTCTGGATGTACTCCACCAGTATGTCGGGCAGCACCTTCCCGGACCGCAACATGCGCCTCAACTACTACGACGACACTCTACAGAAGTGGGCCTACGTTGACTCGTCTGACTTCATGTACAGCGGGATGGGCCTCTTTCCGAAGCGCTCAGGCTACGGCAGCATCGATGCCGACACGGGCGGAACTCCCTTCACCAGTTGTCACACTACGCTCGGCGGCGCTACCAAACCCTGGGTGGCCAAAGGACAGTCGGGCGGCTACTCGGACTCGGTTCTTCCTTCCTGCACTTGGCCGCCAATTGCTGTGGGCCGGAACGGCGCGGTCCACATCCTGCCGATGACGAACAGCTATGACCTGACCTACTGCCGGATTGCACCGGATAGCTGGCCGCACTGGTCCACGCCGATGACCGGGATACTGCCGAATCCGGGTTTCCCGAGCCAGAACATCGCCGCCTCGAAGGTGTCGGACAAGGTCTCGCTGGTATGGGAGGTGAGCTCGTCCTACGCGGCATACGCGGTGCACAGCACCGACGGCGGCGTCACGTGGGGCAGTCCGGCGGCGCTGGCCCCGTCTGCCGCCTATGGCGGAGACACAGCGACAGGTTTTCACCTCTCGTCGCTCTTTTCTTTCTACGACCGGCACGACGGGTTCCACATCGTGGCGAACCTCTGTCCGGTAGTCAACGACACCGCTCTGGTGGTGCCGTCGCAGATATGGCACTACTGCCCGGACAACACGCCGCAGTGGAGTCGAATCCATGTCGCGAGCTGCGACCCGACTCACATGCAGGGCTCGCTTGGCGTCAATGCGACGTATGCCTGCCGCCCGACCATCGGCGAAGACCAGGCCGGAGGCCTTTATGTCGTCTGGGAGCAGTTCGATTCGCTGAACGTCGAGCCGACCACGTCGCGGCTGCGGGCCGACATCTTCCTGGCGCAGGACAACGGCGACAACGGCGCGAGCTGGCAGCCAGGCACAAGAATCACTGACCAGGGGACGTGGAGTTGCAGGTTTCCTTCGGCCATCGATTACTTCGGAGACGACACTTTCCGAGTATCGTACGTGATCGACGAGCAGGCCGGGTTCTTCGGTGGCTACCCGCCTGATGGTGCGGCCACGAGGAATCCAATCGTCGTCCACAAGGTCCCGGTCACGGTCGGGATTGCCGAGGGCAGGGGGCTGGCGGCTCTGAGCGCCGGGCTCGCCGCCTCGCCCAACCCGTTCGGCCGAATGACCACGATCAACTACCAGCTCCCTTGCGCCGGGACGGTGGCGCTGACCATCGACGACATCGCCGGCAGGGCCGTGCGCCGGCTGGCGGGCGGGCTGCAGAATGCCGGCCTCCACTCGGTCACGTGGGACGGCAGAAATGACCGGGGTCGCGCACTACCGACCGGCGTCTATTTTGTGCGCCTGGCGTCGAGCGCTGGTCCGCAGGCGGCCAGCGTCACCAAGATTGCCCTGTCCGAATAGCGCATGCGGCTTCATCGCAAAGGCTGCCCGCGTCCGTGCGGGCAGCCTTTCGCTGGATCCCCGGAGCCGGCATTTGACCAACCACAGAGCCCACCGAGAGCACAGAGTGAGTGAAGCCGGGGTCGGGTTTTCCACCGCGGAATCTCTGTGCACTCTGTGGTTGAGTGTCGGATTCAGGGGATGGAGGCCATTGACGAAGCGAAAGGGGGAGGCCTAGAGTGACACCAACGACAAGACCGCTGAAAGCATCAAGTACGACTGTTCGCATGCCGACGCCCGAGGGTCGGAGACGGCGGGCACGGTTCAGCTTGAAGCCCGCCCTCGCGACCATGACGCTCTCGGTAGTTCTTCTGTCCACAGGCTGCTGGCATCGCGCTCCTGACACTCCGGCAACGCCGTGGGGGACGTTGGTTGGATTCGTCGGCGGAGCGTCGGTGCTCACTTCGCTTGTCGCTATCCCGGACCTGGACAGCGTGGTGGTGAGGTTCGACTGGGGCGACGGGGTCATATCGGAATGGAGTCCGTGGACTTGGAGAGATACGGTGAGACTGGGGCACCAATGGGCCGCACCCGGCAGCTATGAAGTCAGGGCACAGGTGAAATCCGGCTCAGGCAGAACCTCGGCCTGGTCCGGCGCGCACCAGGTCGTAGTCACAGGCGCGCAAATCCGGTCCTATGGCGGGGCCGGAAGTCAGTTCGCCCAGTCCGCGGCGCTGACCGACGACGGGGGGCTCATCGTCGTCGGGGCGACCGAAAGAGCCGGTTCACCGATAGATAGCGTCTGGCTGCTGCGCACCAACGGCTCGGGCGACACGCTCTGGACGCGAACCTTCGGGGCGCACGGAAGCGGTTCCGCGGCCGGTAGCTCAGTGGTCCAGACCCGGGGTGGCGGCTTCATCGTGGCCGGGTGGGGCGAACGCTACTTAAACAGTGAAGGCGACCTGCTACTCATCAAGACCGACGCCAATGGCGACACGGTCTGGACCCGGCAGCTCGACCTTGCGCGTAGCCAAGGCGGGGCCTGCATCCGGCAGACTGCCGACAACGGTTACATCATCGTCGGAACAGCCCGCACCCAGGGGAACGGCAACGGCGACATCTGGCTGGTTAAGACCAATGAGAACGGGGACACGAGCTGGACAAGGACCTTGTTCAGTACCATGTCGCAGGAGGATGGCCAGGCGGTCGAATTGACCGGCGACGGCGGGTACGTTGTGCTCGGCACGAGCTGGGACCAATCCGGAATGCACTCAGCGATCCTGCTCACGCGGACCGACGCGAGCGGCAACGAGATTTGGACCCGCACGTTCGATAACGACTACCGCGAGTGGGCCAATTCGGTCCGGCCGACCGCGGACGGCGGGTACATCCTGGCGGGCAATGCCGAGCCGAGCATTTACGAAGGCGGCCCGTTGCTCCTCAAGACCGATGCGGAAGGCAACCTCGTCTGGCAGAAGAAGCTGAACCGAACCGGGGCCTGGCTTGCCCATTCCGCCGAACCTCTTGCCGACGGCGGCTACGTGGTCGCGGGCTACTCGGCCTCGTATATCGGTGGCGAAACCGACGCCTGGCTGGCCCGGACCGACGCAACCGGCGAGGTTCTCTGGGATGCGGCGTTCGGCGGGGTGAGCCACAGCAACGCGGTCGCAGCCTTTTCGGCGCCCGGCGGCGGCTATCTGCTTGCCGGCTCAACCTACCCGGACAGCGCGGAAGCAACCGACATCTGGGTCATCAAAACCGACCTTCCCGCCGTCCGCTGAAGGAACCACGAGCCTCCGCCGTTGGTTTCTAGTTTCTGGTCTTTGGTCTCTAGTTTCTGCGCATCTTCGGTTTCACTCCGTCCCATCCTCGTCCAATATCTGCGTTCATCTGCGTTCATCTGCGGTTACACTTCCGGTTTTCCATTCGGCTCCCAGCCCGTCACTCTGCATTCTGAACTCTGGTCTCTGAACTCTGAACTATCCGTGTCTGCTCTTCTGTCGGTTCTCTTGCCTTGGTTTCCCGCGGAACCAGCCGGGCCGAACGTCCGTCTAACCCATAGAGGCGCGGGCCAGGACGTAACCGAAAGGAAGGAAAACGATGGAGCAACGCAGCGCAGCCCGCGAAACGACCGAAACCGTCATCCCACGCCGGTCCACGACCGACCGCGAGCTCATGATTCACGGCACCACGTTCATCGCCGAACCCGGCAGACAGGAAGTGACTTTCTCGCGCGAGTTCGATGCGCCGCGCGACCGCCTATTCCGGGCCTACACCGACCCGAAGCAGATTGTGCAATGGTGGGGGCCGAGAGTGCTCAAAACCCGGGTCGAGAAGATGGAGGTTAAACGGGGCGGAACCTGGCGGTTCACTCAGACCGACCCCAAAGGGAAGGAATACGGGTTCTCCGGCGTCTACCACTCAGTGAAGGCGCCCGAGGAGATAACATGGACCTTCGAATACGAACCGATGCCCGGCCACGTGTCATTGCAGACCGCAACCTTCGAGGAACGCGGCGGCAGGACGCTCGTCAAAACTCACGTAATCTACCAGTCGGTCGAGGAACGCGACGCGATTCTGAAGCCGATGCGGGAAGGCGAGGCCGAGTCAATGGACCGGCTCGCCGAGCTTCTTGCCCGGGCGGCAAACTAGCGCAGCCGTCCGATACTAATGGCCTCGAAGGCACGACGGACACGGGACAGAGAATGAGCCGCCAAGGACGCCAGCGGACACGCCAGGGACAAGTTTCCAGTTTCTGGTCTTTGGTTTCTGGTCTCTGCGCATCTTCGGTTTCACTCCGTCCTATCCTCGTCCAATATCTGCGTTCATCTGCGTTCATCTGCGGCTACACTTCCGGTTTCCCATTCGGCTCCGAGTCCGTCATTCTGCATTCTGATCTCTGGTCTCTGAGTTCTGAACTGTCCGATTCCGCCCCCCGCGCCCATCCGTCTTGTGGCTGCGCCACGCTTTGCTCGTCCGTGTTCATCCGTGTCCATCTGTGGTTATCCTGCTTAGCGTCCGTCATTCTGCATTCTGAACTCTGGTCTCTGAATTCTGGACTATCCAATTTCGCCGTCCGCTTGACCGAAGGGAGTACATGCTCATGACCCGCATTCTGTTCATCGGTGTTGGTAACTCCGCCCGCAGCCAGATGGCCGAGGCATTCTGCCGGCAGATGACCTTATCCGCCTCGCCACCGGGCGGAGGTCAAACGGGCCGAGACGTCGAGTGCGCCTCGGCCGGCTCCCAGCCGGACCCAAACGTCCAGCACAATGCTGTCGCGGCGATGGGCGAAGTCGGCCTCGATATCTCCGGTGCAAAACCCAAAGGTACGATTGCGGTGCTGCCCGGCAAATGGGACTACGTGATTTCCCTCGGCTGCGAGGTGGACTGCCCGTTCATCCCCGGCGCAAAGGTGGAAAGCTGGGAGATTCCCGACCCCCGAGGAACGCCCCTCGCGGAGTATCGACGGATACGCGACATGATAAGTGCCGAGGTCGGAAAACTACTTCAGAGGATTCAAGGCTAGAAGCAGAGGTTGAGGAAGAGCCAGCCGCACGGCTGGCTCTTCCTGTCTTGCAGGCTGCTGGCCCGGTCGCTCGGCCTGTCAGTCCCGGATAAGTCAGCGCCGGCCGATTATCGTTACCGTATGCGACGTGCGGTCGGCCGATGCCACGTAATCCTCGTCGGCGGGCGCGCGGACCGACTTCGTGCCGCCGCCGGTTGCGATGTGGTCGACAATGGTGTTGTCCGCCGTGCGGATGACAAGCGCCCCGTCGCTCTCCGACGACACAAAGAGGTACTCACCGTTGTTGACAAAGCACATACCGACAACCGAGGCGCCGGCATCAATCGTGGCGACCACGCTGTCGTCCGAAGTCCTCACCACGGCAATCCGGTCGCCCCAGTACTCGGTGGCGTACACATACTCGCCGCCCGGCTTCACCCGCACCCGGTGCGGCGTGAATCCCAGCTCGATGGTAGCGACCACCGTGTTACCCACGGCGCGGATCTTGGTCAGGTTCGTTGACCCCACATTGGCGGTGTAGATATAGTCGGCGTCGCAGTCCACGTCGCGGGGATGTTGCCCACCGGCACGCTGGCAATCACGGTCCGGGCCAGGGTGCCGATTACCGATACCGTGTTGTCGTTCTGATTGGCGGTGTAGCAGCGGCCTCCATCCGGCGAAAAGCAGAGCCGGTGGGGGCAGGCGCCGACCGGTATCCGGTCCACCACGGCATTGTCGCTCGTCTGGATGACCGAAACCTCGTCGTCCCACTCGCTCGTCGCGTACACATACTCATTGCCCGGCATCGCCGCAATCATGTAGGGATTCGAGCCGCAGGTCACCTGCGTGACCACCTTGCGATTTTCCATGTCGACGACGGTGACGTACTGCGCGACCTGGTTGGCCACGTACGCCATCCGGCCGTTCGGGAGCACCGCGATATCGGTCGGGTCACCGCCCACCGCGATGCTCGCGATTACCGTATCCGGGTAGCCGGACTGCGCTGAACCGATAAACACGATGTGGGTGGGGGACCAATCCGATGCTTCCCCGGTCACGGCCTGGGCCCGCACGCGCACATTGTAGGCGCCCGCGGTCCGCCAGACATGAGAAAGGGTCGCCGTTGCGCCGCTCGGCACGTACCGGCTCCACTCCAGCTCCCCGCCGGTGCCCCAGTCGAACTGGTACCTCAGCGGCAGATTCTGGCGGTCGACCGTGGCCGCCGTGAAACCATAGGCTGTACCGGCGTCGCCGGCACGCGGGCCGGACGGCGCTTCTGGCGTCTCGGGTGGCGCGATACCGCAGCCCGAGACGAGGATGGCGCTGCAAATCGCAGCGGCGAGACTCAGGCGCTTAATCATAACTACCTCCTCGACTGACTAGAGTCTAAAACCGGAACCGAACCTGTCAACCGTCTTCCTGCCAATCCCGGTCAAGGCCCTGACGGCAATCGGCCTCAGGCCGCCTGCGAGGGCTGGTAAGACCGACTGAAACCGACTCGGGGAGTTGATGGTGCTATCAGGCCGGGAGCGTGAAGGTGAAAGTGGAACCGCGGCCAAGGGTCGAGTCCACCGTGAGTTCGCCGCCGTGCCGTTCCACTATCTTGCGGCAGACTGCCAGGCCGATGCCGGTGCCCGGATACTCGTCCTGCTGGTGCAGCCGCTTAAACAGCTCGAACACCTGGGCGTGGTACCTCGGGTCGATGCCGATCCCGTTGTCGGCGACGGATATCCTCCAGAAGGATTTAACGGGTCGGGGATAGGAGGATTCCAGTGGCGGCCCGTTCTCCTCTCCCTTGCTCTCCGCGTCTCCGCGTCCCCGCGTCTCCAGCCCACCGTGTCCCCGCGTCCCCGGCTCCCCGGGTCCCCGCGTCTTCGCTTCTATCCTCTCCGCGGTGATCCGGATAGCCGGCGGCGCCTCGGTGCGGAACTTAACGGCGTTGCTGATGAGGTTCTGGAAGAGCTGCACGAGCTGCAGCCGGTCGCCCATTACTCGGGGCAGCGGGCCGCTCTCCACTGTCGCGCCCGTTTCAGCGAGGGCCCAGGACAGGTTCGTTTTCGCCTGCTGCAGCACGGCATCCATGTTCACTTCCGCGAACGGCTCTTTCCGCGAGGCCAGACGCGAGAAGGCGAGCAAATCCTGAATGAGATCGGACATCCTCTTCGCCCCGGCCGTTGCGTAGTTTATATACTTGTCCGCTCGCTCATCGAGCTTCCCCTGATAGCGTTGACGCAGCAACCCGACGTAGTTCGAGACCGTTCGGAGCGGTTCCTGCAGGTCGTGCGACGCCACGTAGGCGAATCGCTCCAGTTCCTCGTTCGAGCGCTTCAGCTCGGTCATCGTCTCGCTCAGGGCCGCGGTCCGCTCTACCACCTTCTGCTCCAGCGAGGCGTGAGCGTCTTTCAGCGCCTCCTCGGCGCGCCGGGACTCGGTCACGTCCCGGGCTGCGGCGAACACGCCGATGACCTTGCCCTGCTTGTCCTTGTATACGCTGGCGTTGTAGAGCACGTCGGTCAGGCTGCCGTCGCGGTGGCGGATGGTCAGCGGGTAATTGGTCACAAGTCCTCTGGCGAACACCTGCTGATACCCTGCGCGTGCCTTCTCCGGCTCGGTGAAGTAGTTGGAGAAGTCAGACCCGATCAACTGCTCGCGCGGCATACCGGTGACTCTGACGGTCGCCTCGTTGACGTCGGTCACCTTGCCCTCGGCCGATATGGTCACCAGCGGGTCCAGCGACGATTCAATCAGGTCCCGTGAATACCGCGCGGCCGCGGCAAGCTGCGCGGTCCGTTCATTCACCCGCAGTTCCAGCGTGTCCTTCGCTTCCTGCAAGGCCGCCTCGGCCTGCTTGCGCGCCGTGATGTCCACCGCCGCGGTGATGGCAACCTTCCGCCCGCCAAGCTCAATCACCCGGCTGGTGAGCGAATTCCAGAACCAGGTGCCGTCCTTACGCCTGCCCTTCATCTCAAAGCTGTTGATGAAACCCTTGGTCTGCAGCTCGCGTACGATCACTTCGCGCTCGGCCAGATCGTAGTAGAGGTCAGGCGTCTTACCTCCCACCAACTCGCCACCGGGATAGAGATACTTGGCTTCAAACGACGGGTTGGTGTAAAGGACCAGGCCCTCGGGGATGGTGCTCATGATGATCTGCACGTCGGTATTCTCGGTAAAGGCGCGGAACTTCTCCTCGCTCTCGCGCAGCCGCTCCTCGGCTCGGTGGCGGTCGGTCACGTCGAGGCTCATGCTGACCAGCGCCACGACCTCGCCATCGATGATGAGTGGCGACATCTGCCAGTTGAACCATGTCTGATTCGGCGGGTTGCTGTTGTAGGGAAAGTCGAGGAAGCTCTTTGGCTGCTTCGTGCGCACGACCTCGTCGAAGACCGCGACAATCCCTTCGGCCTCGACCGCGGGAGCGTACTCGAAGACGTTCAGGCCTACCATTCCTTTGCTGCGGAATGGCTCGCCGAACAGCTCCTGGTAGTAGCGATTGTGCGCGAGGACCTCGTACGGCCGTTTGCCCTCGAACAGAACCAGTCCGGCCGGCGTGTTCTCAAGCAGCGCCTCAATCTCAGCCTGCTGTCGCCGCACGCGCTCCTCTGCCTGCCTGCGGGGCGAGATGTCGCTGACCACATAGGCAAACCTGGGCGGTCCACCGGCCGGCGTTCCCAGGTACGTGACCGTGGCCGACAGGTGCGCCCGCCGCTCGCCTCGTACGTCGTCGTACTCGAAGGTGACGGGTCGCCCGGTCTTCTGACTGGCGCGATAGTGCCCCACCCACCTGCGGAGAATGTCACGCGGCTCACCAAGCTCGGAGCCGAGCTTGTTCCTCATCGTTTCCGGCGTGAGCCCCGCGAACGCCGCCGTAACCGCATTGTCGCGCACGTGCCGGACGTCATCGTCCGAAACCACCTCTACGATGCCCTGCATTGTCCCCGGTGCGTCGAAGTAGCTCCTGAGCAGTGACTCGCTCTGCTCAAGTGCTTCCTCGGCCCGCTTGCGGGCGGTGATGTCGCGGACCACGCTGTCCTGGTACAGCGGCCGGCCTTCGGCGTCACGAACGAGTCGCGAGTTGACGGAAATCCAGCGGTACTCGCCCGACTTGGGCCGCCAGCGGACGTCGTACTCAGCCATGCCGACATCAGTGACTCGCTGCCGCGCCTCCCGGACTGTGTCGTGGTCATCGGGATGGACGCGCGCCAGCGCTTCTTCGGCCGACATCGCCATCATCTCATCAACAGCGAATCCATATACCGCTTCGGTTGCCGGGCTGAAGTACTCGTAGCGCCCGGCCCGGACGTTGAGTCTTACAATCGCGTCGCGCGCGCTGTTGAGAACAGAACTGAACCGCTCCTCGGTCTCGCGCAGCGCCGCTTCGGCCTGCTTGTGGGCGGTGATGTCTTCCACGGTCGTCAGAAAGTGGGGCTGTCCGCCAATTGTCAGCGGGTCGACGTTCAGGCTGATCGTGCGGCGCTCGCCTGCCTTTGTGGTCCTTACGACCTCGAAGCTCCTGAGCAGCCCTTTGGCCTTCATTTCGGCCGCGATTATGGCCCGCGCCGCCGGGTCGAAGATACCCAGGTCCACGCTCGTGCGGCCGACGAGCTCTTCGCGGCCGAAGCCGAACATCTTGAGAAATGCGTCATTCACTTCGACTATTTCCGGACCCGGCAGCCGGGAGAGCACCTTGGCGATGGGGGACCGGTCGAACAGAGTGGCGTACTTGTCCTCGTTCTCCCGCAGCTTCTCCTCGGCCTGCTTGCGGTCGGTGATGTCGTCAAACACCGCGACAAAATGGTCTTTGGCCGGGCTGTACACCGAGATGGAAAGGAACTTCCTCAGCGGCGTAAAGTTGATATCGAACCGCTCCGCCACGCCGGTCCGGGCAACTCGGCCGTATATCTCGAACGGTTCGGGTGTCGCTTCCTTGATTCCCGGTATCGCCTGCGTGGCGCGTTTGCCGACGACGTCAGCCAGGCCCGTAAGCCTGCCGAAGGTACCATTGACCGCCAGATAGACCCAGTCTTCCGGCTCGCCCCGTTCGTTGTAGATCATCCGACAGTAGGCGAGGCCCTCGGACATGTTCTCGAACAGGCCGCGATAGCGCTCCTCGCTCTCCCGCAAACGGCCGGTAAGCGCGCTGTAGTCCGCAAGCATGGTCAACATCAGGACCATGTATCCCGAAAGCCGGACCACCTGACCGAGATAGGAAAGGAACCCGAAACGACGGCCGCCAATTACGAGCTCGAGCAGGCCGAAGGCCACCAGCATCATACCAATGGACAGGGAACTGTGCAGGCGCTCGCGCGTCTGAGTGAATCGGACTGCGGCTAGAACCGACGCGGCGGCCAGCAGCAGCAGCGAGATTCCCGACATGCCGTCGTAGAACGGCGCGAATACGCCCTCGGCGGTGAAAAGCGGTGGCAGCGACGACTCGAAGTAGATGACAAACAGCGATACCGCAACCGCTGCAACCATCCAGCCGGCCACATTGGCGGTCAACCGCAGCCGGGACCCGGAACCGCTATGCCTGGGTCGGCGGGCCACAAACGCCACCAGTGTCATGCCGGCCACGGTCCAAACACCGAGATGCCCGACCACGGCGGCAGTGGCCGGAGAATGGGCCAAAAGTGCCCCTCCATCCGCCGCCAGACCGGGGAACGTAAGCGCGTACAAAGCAGTCTCCACCGCGAGGCAACTGAAGCCAACACTCAGCCAATAGTCCTGGGGCCGGGACTCGGCTCGATAGCGCATCATTGAGAGGGAAGAGATAACCGAGGCTGCCACCAGCACGAAGCCGTTCACCAGCGCCACAAACCAGGATGCCTGCCCGAGCGCGGGACCTCGGAAGCGGAACACAACGGCCAAAATGTGCAGGATTGCCAGTACGCCGGCCAGCCCCAATATCCCCCACCAACGCTCATCGCGCCACAGGGCAGAGCTGCGCGCCCTCTGCTGTTCCATCCGGCGGACCGGTCTGCCCTCGCGTAAGGTCCGGTCGGCGCTGGACAAGAACTCGTGATTCAGTAGTGCGTCCTCGTAAACCGCTTGGCTTACATACCGCGCTCCCTCGACCTGGTTGCGTCTCGAGGATTCATGCGGCAGGCAATTCTAGACCCGCCGGGCCGGGGTGCAAGCTCTACCTCATCTCCTGAGTCCGGTACTGAACCACAGAGTTCACAGCGCTCTTGAAGGTACAGGCCGGAGACTCTGGCTTCACCTATTCTGTGCTCTCTGTGGGCTCTGTGGTTGGCCCCAATGTCGGCTCTGGGACATCTTTCAAGACAGGCCAGTTGCCGCGGACTGAATTTGGGTATGTGGCAGTCGGTGGTCCGGACTACAAACTCGCGGACTGCGTCTGCGCCAATCTGCAATGTCTGCGGCCGACTCCACAAACCACAAACCATAGACCACAAACCACAAACCATAAACCACAAACCCCAAACCACAAACCGTAAACCACAAACCATAAACTCGTCGGCCGCATCCGCGCTTGACTAGCGTATCCGAAATGTTATAACTGACACGTGCGGAGGACGGTCGGACAGCCCCGAGCGACGCGGCGCCTGCGGCTACAGTCCGCACCATGCGTGAAGGAGTAAGAAACAGGAGGCGCGAATGAAAAGCTGCATCACTGCCGTTCTGCTGGGGGGACTGCTGTCCCTCAGCCGGGCGGACCTGGTCAAGACGAAAGACGGCCAAAGCTACCCGGGAACCGTGCAGTACAGCGATGTCGACAGCATCAAACTACAACCGGCGGACTCAAGTGAGGTCAAGGTCTTCCGCACCGATGAGGTGGAGGAAGTGCAGGTCGATTCCGTCGTATCTCAAGAAACCCCGCCCGAGGACTCGGAGCCCTCGAGCCGGTTTTCCCCGGAGTACTGGGACCAGCAGGGCTACGCGGCCGGCAAGAGCCTGGCGCCGATGAAGTCGGCCCTCGCCGGGACAGGCGGCTGCGTTGGCGTGCCGGCCGGAGGGTACGCAGGCGCCCTGGTCAGCAGCGCTTCGAGTCCCTATGCGTCATCACCAGTGGCGTGCTGTCTGCTTGGCGCGGCCGCGGGCGGGGCCGTGGGTTGCCTCGGCGGCGGCGCCCTTGGGACGCTTGGCCAGCGGGATGTCGTGAGCCCGATCCTCGACTCGGTCAGCCGTGAGGCCTATGTGCGAGGCTATCAGCGGGGAGTCCGCCACTCCAACAACGTTGCGCTTGGGGTCGGGACCGGCGTGACCGTGCTCGCGACGGCAGGATTCGTGGGGTTGACATTCGCCTTTGTCGCCGCGTCGGCCCGCATAACGCGTGAATGAGTAGATATAGATGAGAGGCTACATCACTGCCGTTCTGCTGGGGGGACTGCTGTCCCTCAGCCGGGCGGACATCGTCAAGACGAAAGACGGCCAAAGCTACCACGGAACCGTGCAGTATCGCGATGCCGACAGCATCAAACTACAACCAGCGGACTCAGGTGAGGTCGAGGTCTTCCTTACCGATGAGGTGGAGGAAGTGCAGGTCGATTCCCCGGCCTGTCAGCCGGCCCGGCCGGCGAACCCGGTGCCGCCGCGCCGGCTCCACCCGGAATTCTGGGAGCAGCAGGGCTATGCCGACGCCATCCGAGCAGGGGGAATCAAGTCTGCCCTGGCCGGCACCGGCGGCTGCATCGGAGCCCCGGTGGGAGCGTACCTGGGCTCGGAGGTCCCTTCAGGAGCGGGCTGCCTGATTGGCGCGGCCGCGGGCGGGGCTGCGGGCTGTCTCGCCGGCAACGCCCTTGGGTCAACTGCCCAGGCAAAGGTCACAAGTCCGGTTCTGGACTCGGTCTGCCGCGAAGCATACCTGCGCGGCTACCAGCGGGGCGTCCGCCACTCCGATGTCGTTGCGCTGGCCACCGGGGCCGGCGCGGCCGTCGCCTCGACAATAGTATGCGTACTCCTGCTGGTCTGGGCAATTACGTCCAGTATCCCCTGATAGCGTCCCGGCTTTGGTGGCAGACTGAAGGTGGTCTATATTTCGTGGTTTGTGGTTTCTAGTTTCTGGTTTCCAGTTTGTCCGCTTCCGCCATCCGTCCGGCTCCACGTCCGTCACTCTGCATTCTGGACTCTGGTCTCTGAATTCTGAACTATCTGATCCCGCCAGTTCCTGGTTTCTCCGAATCCCATCTGCGTAATCTGCGTAATCTGCGGATTCATTCTCCTCCGCCGTCCGTGCATCCGTGTCCATCCGTGGTTGCCCGCTCCAATTCCGGCCCTCTGCATTCTGAACTCTGGTCTCTGAATTCTGAACTATCTGATCCCGCCACCCGCGCCCATCCGTGTTTATCCAGTTTCTGGTCTTTGGTTTCTAGTCTCTCTGCATCTTCGGTTTCACTCCGTCCCATCCTCGTCCAATATCTGCGTTCATCTGCGTTCATCTGCGGTTACAGTTCCGGTTTCCCATTCGGCTCCGAGTCCGTCATTCTGCATTCTGAACTCTGGTCTCTGATTCTGAACTATCCGCATCCGCTCTCTTGGCGTTCCTGGCGTTCATCTGCGGTTACAGTTCCGGTTTCCCATTCGGCTCCACGTCCGTCATTCTGCATTCTGAACTCTGGTCTCTGAACTCTGAACTATCCGCATCCGCTCTCTTGGCGGTTCTCCAGCCCTCCTGAAACCAGAAACTAGAGACTAGAAACTTGAAACCACAAACCATAAACCACAAACCATAAACCAGAAACCAAAAACTCGTCTAGAACCGGAACGTCACCAGGCTGGGCGCGGCGAAACGCCGGTCCTTCGAGTAGCTCACGGCCGAGGTGGCAACTGCGGCCCAGTCAACGACCAGACGGTCGCCGGGCGAGAGCCTGCCGCTCTGTACGGATTCGGACGACCTCTTCGCTATCCTCAGGCCGAACGCCATTCCTCCCAGCGCTCCGATCGTGGCGCCGCCGGTAATCATCCTGCTCGACGTTTCACCGGTACCATATTGGTCACTCGGCGACACGATATAGCCCAGGCCGGCGCCAACAAGCGCTCCGGCCGCCGTCATCCCGGCACACGCCACGCCTCCGCCGAGCGTCAGCGGATAGGCGCCGATGTAGCGCTCGGCGTAATAGGTCGCGCCAATGCTTCCCACCAGGGCGGTCGCCACCACGAAGCGGCCCTCCAGGAACGTGATGCCATCGCCGCCGGCAAGGGTAAACGTCAAAGCGGCGGGCGCCAGCGTGCCCACGACGCTGGCCGTGCGCACGAACAGCGCCTGTCCCTCGGTGTACGAAAGGACCTGCTGTCGCCGATACCCGGCCAAAGCCCCGAGTCCTTCGCCCAGCACCAGCCACGGGACCGGGTCCGAGTTCCGCAGCGCCAGCCCCCAGAACAGGCCGCCGCCCAGAATGCCGACGTCGGTATAGGTGGACATCAACTGCGCCTGGCCCGCGCTCATCCCCTTTGCCAGATGGTAGCCGCCCAGCTCACCGGCCACGCCCGATGCCAGCCCGAGGAAACACAGCGGGCTGGAGCTGTTCACGCCCATCACCTCCGCCAGTCCCATCCCGGTCAGCATTCCCCGGTACCCATAGGCGATGCTCAAGTGCGCCTGGGCCGGTGTTGTCGGTATCGCAAACGACCCGGCAATCAGCCCGCCGGCAGAAAACATGTAAAGACCAACCGCGAGCTTCGCATCACTGGGCTGGACAGTGCCCTCGAGCAGCCCGCAGTAGATAAGGCTGAGCGGAATGTGGTCGAGCACATAGCGCGCCCGTCCCCGCTGCGAACTCTCGTTTGAAATGACCTCGGAGCCGGACTCCTGGGCATGGCCCAGGCCCACTGCCAAAAGCACCGCGACGAAGGCCGCCGTCCGGAAAACCCCTCGCCCGCACCATACGGGCCGCACCGCCGTTCGGCTCGCCCGCTTTAGCTCAACTACCTTGTTCACAGCCACCTCCATTGTCGCTCGCGCCTCCGACAACCCGGTCAGATAGCGAGCACTCCGACCCTTCTAACCTACTGCACCCCGAACCTGCCCGGAACCCGGCGTTGAACCACACAGCTCACAGCGACTCTCGCGCAGTGTGACTCGCGTGTCCCACGCGCGCCAGGTCCTCCGCGATTGGCCAACGCCGGCTCAGGGCGGCTCGGGCATGGCCCGATTCTAGTACTCGCGGGCGGGGGTGTCAAATCGGCGGGCGTGTTGTAGACGGGCGGGCCGTCGCGGTTCACTTAAGTGCTCCGCCTCGGTTGGTCAGAGGAGCCGGGCGAATCAGAATTCAGAATGCAGAAACCAGGATGCAGGGTGGCCGGTCTTTCTGAACTCTGGACTCTGATTTCTGGACTCTGCTCTGTCCGGTCTCGGTAAGACGGTGCCGTCCGACGGCTCAACCGCGTGGTCTGGCCTTGGATATAGGGGAGAGGAATGACGAGACTTGGGGATGAGGAACTGACAGGGAGCAGTCGGCAGTTAGCTGTTAGCTGTGATCTGTTAGCTGTCAGCCGGCTTGAGCTCGGGCTTGCGCTTGGCCCGGCCTGATGCTTGCGGCTTGAGGCTGAATCTGTCCGGGGCTTCCTGAATACGGGCGAGTCTGCTAGCGGACCACCACGCCGGGGACGCGCTCAAGCGCGCGGTCCCAGCCGAAAGCACGGATGTCGCGAGCGAACACGGGGCGAATGTCTTCTTGGTCGTAGTACATCCACCAGAAGTTCCGCCAAAAGGGGTCAATCCCAGGGCCGGGATACGAGACCCATCGCAGCCGCGGGGCAAACAGCCGTTTCAGCTCTTCTCGTCGTCGTTGCGCGTCCATCTCAATTGCCAACTTGACGGCGGCGTCCATGGATGGTGTCACTGCCTTCTTCACGTAGTAGCCGCGAACGAAGGCAGAGAGGTCCAAGACCGGAAGAGGCTTATACGCCCAGCTTCGATGAACGGCTCCCAAGCACAGCACTGCGAGCACAGCAGTCGTGACAACTGCCGCGGGGCGTCCAACCATTCTCACAACAGTGATTCTAGAGCTCGCGGGCGGAGGTGTCAAATCGGCAGGGGAGACCCGCGCTCGGCTTTCGGCTCACGGCTCACCGCTTACCGCGCCGGCAGTCTACAATCTGAAATGCCTGTGACTCTCTTGCCGGGCATCAAAACTAGTGGCTGTCCCTATTTCCGCCCTCCATACAAGTCCTCATATCTTTCCTTGGCCAGGGCGAGCCAGCCCTCCACAACTGCTGCCCGACCCTTGGACATTCGCGGCAGTTTGAGAGATGTCTCATAGAAGCCGATTGCCTCCAGCCATTTCGCCTTGGCATCGTTGGCACTCAGCAATCTTGCCAACTCATTCGCCTCCTCGGCCAGAGCTAGGCCTAGGCTGGACTGCGTGACCGGGTCGGATGGATCCAGCTCCATGGCGCGACGGAGGTCCGTGATCGCAGAGTCCTTCATCCCGAGCGCACGGTAGTCTAGCTGGCGGTCGTACAGGAAGTCTGCACGCGCCGGGTCGAGCCGCGCCGCTGCCGTGTGGTCAGCAAGTGCACCGTTGAAGTTGCGGAGGCGGTATCTTGCATTTCCTCTGTAGTCGAGGGCTTGCGCGTAGGTGCTGTCGAGCGCCAACGCAAGCGACAGCAGGCTCTCCGCAACAGCTGGCCTCTCTTGGTCGCTCCCTACATTGGCAAGATTCAGGAGGATAGCAGCGTTCTTGGGGGCTAGGTGGAGTGCCGACCGAAGGCTCGATTCCGCGTCGGTGAAGCGGCCCAAGTGCCTCTCGGCCACGCCCTTGTGCACAAATAGACTCGCCTTGACGTCCTTGTCTGAGGCAACGGAGAGGCCTGCAACGGCGTCGGCAAGCGCCCCACGGTAGTCGCCACGAACTGCTCGAATCTTCGATCGCAGGCCTCGCGTGGACGGGTCGTCGGGATTGAGTTCAACGGCGCGGTCTGCATCTGCGAGTGCGCCGGCTGTGTCTCTCAGCGTGAACCGGTAGTAGCTACGGTTGTGGAAAGCAGATGGAAACAAGGGGTAGAGTCCGATGGCCGAATCCAGTAGGGCGATGGCCTCCACCGTACGGCCAGCACCGTGCGCGCTGATTGATGCCCGGAAGTAGTCGTTCGCCTGACCGCGGCCGGAGGCTGTCTGCACTGGAGGCGGAAACTCCGCGTCGTCGACGCTGCTGACCTCGACTCGCCGTCTCACGGTGTCGACGAGAACGTCGGTCCTGTCCACACACGCGGGCGGTTTACGATGCAAGAGAACTTCCTCAATAGCGGGTAGGATGGGGTCTAGGGATGATACGACAGTGAAGCCAGGGTTGACACGCATTGACTCTGGAGGCGCCTGCCCCGGAATCGACTCCCACACCGGGAGGAAGTTGCTGGCGATACCCGCGAGGTACGCGTCCACCTCGTTGCCCTTCGTGCGGGCCCTGTAACGGATGACGAACACGGGGCTGCCGCTGTGACCGCCCTGCGCGAATCCGTCGATGACGTAGCTCCTTCGGTCGTTGGTGAGCTGCGCTACAATACCGGTCCTGGATAGCGGGTACGATCTACTGCCTATGCCCAGTCCCTGAGGATATCCAATGTACAGCACTTGGTCGCCCTCCAGCAGGCTGTCCGAGGGCCACCACCCTCTCTGCGTGACACCGATGATATGAGTATTGGCAGGCAGGGTTGGCCAGTCAATACTGAGAAGTGCCACGTCGCTGAACGTATCCGCCACTGCCATGTGGCCTGTCACGCGGACGGCTGACCCGTCATCGAGATTCAGTCTCAGGGTAGCAGTGGATTCCGGTTCCCTCCAGTGTCCTCCTGAGCGGTCGAAGTAGAAGATATGGGCACAGGTCAGCACCACAGCACTGCTGCCAGCGGGGTCGAGCTTGACTAGTACCGCTGCCGTCCCCTGCTGCTTCACGATAGTGGTGTCCGTTGGTTTGTGGCGTGTCTCTATCGGAACTACCATCTTCTTCACATCCGCAATAAGACCGACCAGAAAGTGGTGCCCTTCCCGTCCGTCGGCGCCGAGGGGTCGCACCGCAAGCAGAATCATCACGGAGATGACCGACGACCTTCGGCCAATGGACAGCATCAGTTCGCTGGGCGATTGGGGCGACTTTCTTCGGGCCGCCGTCAAGAACGGGCTGGGTTCACGCGCCTGCATGGGCGGGTGCACGGCTACTGAAGCACGCCGGCCTCGGTAAGCAGCTTCGTCATTCTACCCGACGCCCGGCGTAGTCTGTCCTGCATGGATTTGTCCGAGGTGTCGGTGGGCGTGAAGTAGCCAGAGAACAGTACGCGTCCGCCATCCCTTCGCACCAGCCTCAGCCAGAGTCTGTCGCCAGTCTGACGGACGAATGCCACGTAGTTTGCGTCCGTTGTCTTGACGACCTCGACGACGTCTCCGCTGGTAGTCTTGATGCCTGTCCCGTGCGAACCGCCGGCGGACACTGCCGAAGCTGACCCCATCCAGGCAACGCCAGTGGATGCAGCGGAGCCTTCATACTGCTCGATTTCCTTCGCCGCGGCTGGGCGCTCGAAGACCTGACATCCGCAGCTGATGAGCAGCCCCGCGACGTAGTCGGCCGTTGCCACATCCGGCTGTGAGAAGGAACCAGGCACGACGGTCAGGGTAGGGGCCGCGGGCAGAGGGTCTCTGGCAACGTACTGCTCGATGTATACTGTGGTAGTGCAAGCGCTGACCAGCAGGGCGAGCGCGATCAGCGTCGTTCGGTAGCCTCTGAGCCACTGCTTCACGTTTTCCTCCTTGTCTGCGTAGCATTTCCCAAGTCACGATCTCGCTTCAATGACGGACCAGCCTCACGCGCCTGCATGGTCGGGATTTTAGAGTTGGCGGACGGGGAAGTCAAGAGCGGAGCCGGACCCCAGAGCCGGCATTGGGCAAACCACAGAGCCCACAGAGAACATGGAGCAGGTGAAGCCAAGGTCTGGTCTGTACCTTCGGAGTCTCTGTGAGCTCTGTGGTTCAATATCCGATTCAGGGCCGGGCGTCGCCGGAACCTAGCGCCGTTTCTTGGAGGCCGGTCTGTCCGCAACTGCAGTCGGTTCCGGTTCGACCTGTTCCGGCTGCGCCGCCGCCCTGCCGCCAGCGGCAGCGACGAAGTTCATGGTTGGAAGGAACACCTTGCCCCATGGCCCGTTGCCAGTTGTCTCGGCCACAATCTGCCTGGCCACGCCGTACAGGATGCTGGGTCCATTCTGAGAGTGCATTGCCAACTTCGTGCCCGCGTCCACTCCTTCCGGAAGTACGAAGAACCCAACAAGCCTGAGATTGAGTTCGCACCTCGCGTTCGATGACTCCTGCTGGCCGACCTTTACTTCCAGGCGAACCATGAATCGGTTCGGGTCGTCCTTGTGTTGCAGCGAGTTTGTTGTGGCGTCTACACGCTCAAGTGGTTTCTGCCTGAGGTCGAACCCCTCGCGAGCGCGATAGGACAGAGCTTCTACAAAGAAGCTCTCAAGCTCTAATGGTGCTCGTGGACGCATCTCGTGTGCCTCGGGCAGCGGAGACTTTGACTAGTTCACGCGAGTCAGCCCATAGCTTCGCCGCGGGAGTCGTGTCTACGGCCGGAATCAGATCGTACCATTGAGTCCACACGGCCTCTACCGGTCTCAGATGCAACTCGACCCGGGCATCCAGAGCCAGCGCGAACTTGACCATGGTCTCGACCGTAGGGTTGAATGTCCCGCGAAACATCCGGGTGACGTACGCGCGCGACGTATCGAGGCGGCGGGCCAATTCTGCCTGATTCACGTTGCGCTTCTCCATCAGGTAGCCGACGTCCTCACTGAACACCAGTTTCAGGTATTCGACCCAGTACTTGGGGTCACGTTCGTGCTTCTTCTTCAGGTCTTTGTACCACTGAGCCTGCTCGATCATGGCAATATCCCCTCTCTCAGGCAGTCTTCACGCAGCCTCTCGACCTTGCGGACGAGTGCACGATACTCGGGTCGCCCTGGGTGCGGTCCACCGTGGGTACAGACAACAACCCGTTTGCCGTGCATGAAGAACATCAAGCGACTGCCCGTCTTGTGTTCCTTAAACTCACAGGCGATTTCGCTCCCTCTTAGGTGGCCGATTCTATTGTCGCCCTGTCCGGCCCAGCCGGTATCGGCCATTCGCTGGAGATTCGCCATCATCGCCTCCCGCGGGTTATCCGCAAGCTCCTCAAGGTACTTCCTTGTCTCGCAGCGGTCGCCGTTCACAAGAGCATAGATGTCCTTCACCGGCCCGGACACCATCTTTTCCAGCGACAGCGACATGTTAATCTATAGGTTTACTGAGTCAAGCTCGGCTTCGCTGGACGTCTCGCCGCTCGGATTCGCCCCAGAGGCGGGCGGAGGTGGATTGGGTCTTCTTCTCCATCCCAGGGTGAGTAGGGACGCTTCCGACAATTCGAGCCCCGTCAATGACTGCCAGGGCCTCGCGCCTGCATGGGCGGGATTTTAGAGTTGGCGGGCGGGGAAGTCAAGAGCGGAGCCGGACCCCAGAGCCGACATTGGGCAAACCACAGAGCCCACAGAGAACATGGAGCAGGTGAAGCCAAGGTCTGGTCTGTACCTTCGGAGTCTCTGTGAGCTCTGTGGTTCAATATCCGATTCAGGGCCGGGCGTCGCCGGCAGGAGGGGAGGAGAGGCGGCGGGGCCGCTTGACAGGCGGAGCCCCGGGCCGATAATACAGCGTTCCTGCACCTCCCGGTCAGGAACGTTCAGACACAAAGCGGGTGCGGGTTCCCTGAGTTTACCTATAACCTTTACTCCCGCACCCGCGCCATTTCGCGGGACAATACGAGGGTTAGTTGTCCAGCGGGAGCCGGTACTGCTTTCCGCGTCCGACTTCAGATATCTTACCCTTGGGCTCGGGCTAGCGCTTTGAGTCTGGCGGGCGCGGACGGCGCGGGCGGACGTGGTGCTCCGGTTCGTCAAGTACGATGCCACTGCGGCGGCGGGTGCGAGAAAAGGAACGGAGGCGGGAGCGGGCGTTGTGCCTTGGGAAATTGCGGACGAGGGTACGTAGCGTGCTGCGGAGGCAGGTGTGCGGGCTCCTGCGGACGAAGGAGCGGGGGCTTGCGCGAGAGGATGATAGGGGATTGCTCAGGACGGAGGACCGGAAACAGGTGCGGGTGCTCTTGCAGTCGGATGAGCCGAGGCTGGAGCAGAGGTTGTTCAGGAGTCAGCAATGAGGCCGGGAGCGGGCGCCGCGCCTCAGGCTGCAGCGGAGGTTGTTGCGGACGGATGAGCAAGGACCGCTACGGGGGGAGGCATACCCCGGTGGACCCCCACCCTTGAATCATCCATCCCACGCCAGGTCACAAACTGCCGATAATACGGGCCTTATGACCCATATATGAGATTTGTTCATCTGTCGTTTCCTGCATCGGAATTCGGAAGGCAAAGTCCGCCTGAGTCACTGACTTCGGCCGGCGGGTAATGGCACAGACGCGTTGCCGGCGGCGCGGTCAGGGCTGGATGATGAGTTTTTGGGTGGCGGTGAGGGGGGCGGGGGCGAGGCG
>CAZAKP010000002.1:0-46344 GCA_964485845.1 uncultured bacterium
CTATTCAGACGCACCAGCCGTCAGAAGGATGTCAAGCCTTTTTCAACAGCCCCAGCGTCCCTATTTAAGGAGGCAAACGTGAAGAGCAGTAAGCGAGTGATGAGAAAGAAAGCGCCGGCGAAGTCGTTCCCGATTGTCGGTATCGGCGCGTCGGCGGGCGGGCTGGAAGCGGTGACCGAGCTTTTGCAGGCGCTGCCCGCCAACCCGGGTATGGCGTTTGTGGTCATGCAGCACCTCGACCCGACGCACGAGAGCGCGCTGCCGACGTTGCTCGGCCGCGTGACGAACCTGCCGGTCGCGGAGGCCAAGCAGAACCTGCGCGTCGAAGTCAACCGCGTCTACGTGATTCCGCCCAACAAGGCCATCCGGGTGGCCGGACGCCGGCTGAAGGTGACGCCGCGCCGGACCGAGAAGGACGTGCGGATGCCGATCGACGAGTTTCTCGTGTCGCTCGCCACCGAGGAGGGAAGCAACGCCATCGGCGTAGTTCTCTCGGGCAACGGCTCGGACGGCACGGCCGGGCTCATGGCGATCAAGACCGCCGGGGGCATCACGTTCGCGCAGGACGAGAAGACGGCCAAGTACACCTCCATGCCGGCGAGCGCGGTCGCGGCCGGCTGCGTGGATTTCGTTCTGTCGCCCGCCAAGATCGCGAAGGAGATGGTCGCACTTGCCGGCCGCCCGGCGGGCTCGGAAGTGCCCATCCTGCCGACCACGTCGAAGGCGCGCGGTGAGGAACGGGCTTTCGAGGAGATTGTCGCGGTGATCCGCCAGCGGCTCGGCGTGGACTTCACCTACTACAAGCGCCCGACGCTTGACCGGAGAATCCACCGGCGGATGGCGCTGCGGCGTTTCGACAAGCTGCACGAGTACTCCGACTACCTGCGCCGCCACCCGGCCGAGGTACAGGAGTTGTTCAATGATATCCTCATCCACGTGACCGGCTTCTTCCGGGACAAAAGCGTTTTCACCACGCTGAAGAAGAAGATACTGCCGAGACTGGTCAAGGGCCGCGGGCCGGAGGATGCAGTCCGCGTCTGGGTGCCGGGCTGTTCGAGCGGGGAAGAGGTCTATTCCATCACCATTGCGCTGGTGGAATTTCTCTCGGAAAAGGGGATGCACAACCCGATCCAGGTGTTCGGTACGGACATCAACCTGAAGGCGCTCGACCGCGCCCGGCAGGGCTTCTATCCGGCCGGCATCGCCGCCGAGGTGTCGGCGGAACGGCTGCACCGTTTCTTCGCCAAATCCGACAGTGGCTACCGCATCAACAAGACCATCCGCGAGCTGTGCGTGTTCGCCCGCCAGAACGTGGCCGTGGACCCGCCGTTCTCCAACCTCGACCTGATCAGTTGCCGCAACGTGCTCATCTACCTGGGCGCGCCGCTGCAGCGCAAGGTGTTTCCGATATTCCACTACGCCCTCCGCCCGGGCGGCTACCTCTTGCTCGGCGCGTCGGAAACCACCGGCGCCGCAGTGGACCTGTTCGAGCTGGCGGACAAGAAAGACAAGTTCTACGTGAAGCGGACGACGCTGGTGCGGCCGCCGATTGCGTTCGGGCGCGCCCTGCCCGAGGCGAAGGCCGAAACGCCGGGAGCGGAGGCGGCAACCGCTCCGGCCCAGCTCGTCCCATCCGCGGCCGAGGTCCAGAAGCAGGCCGACCGGCTGGTACTCACGCACTACAGCCCGATTGGCGTCGTGGTCAACCGGCAGATGGAGGTGCTCCAGTTCCGGGGCCGCACCGCGGCTTACCTGGAACACGCGCAGGGTGATGCGAGCCTCAACCTCCTGAAGCTGGCGCGCGAAGGACTGGACCTCGACCTGCGCACTGCGCTCAACAAGGCCATCAGGCAGAACGTCCGGGCCCGGCTGGAGAATGTCCGAGTTCGGCTCAACGGCGACTACGGCTTCGTCAACGTCGAGGTGCTGCCCTTCACCGTGCCGCCGTCGCACGAACGTTTCTTCCTCGTCTCGTTCGAACCGGTACCGGAGGTCGAGACTCCGGGGGGACGCAGGCCGCGCGGGCGCGGCGCGCGTGGGCCTTCCGAAGGAAAGGAGCTGACCAAGCTGCGTGAGGAGCTGGCGTCGACGCGCGAGTCGCTGCAGGCGATTATCGAGGAGCAGGAGGCGACCAACGAGGAACTGCGCTCGGCCAACGAAGAGATAACCTCCTCCAACGAAGAGCTGCAGTCGACCAACGAGGAGCTTGAGACCGCCAAGGAGGAACTGCAGTCTACTAACGAAGAGCTTTCGACGCTCAACGACGAGCTGGAGAGCCGCAACTCCGAACTGGAGAACGTCAACAACGACCTCCACAACCTCATGGCCAGCGTCAACATCCCGATTGTCATCGTCGGCAGCGACCTGCACATCCGGCGGTTCACCAACGTCGCCGAGAAGCTGCTCAACCTCATACCCGGCGACGTGGGCCGGCCGATCACCGACATCAAGATGCGCTTGGAGGTGCCGAAGCTCGACAAGCACATCCGCGAGGTAATTGACACGCTCCAGACTAAAGACCTCGAAGTGCAGGACGAGAACAGCCACTGGTGGAGCGTGCGGGTTCGCCCCTACAAGACCACCGACCACAAGATCGACGGCGCGGTAATCGCGTTCGTGGACGTCGACCAACTGAAGAACCCGGTGACAGCGAAGTGAAGCTCAGGCGCTCCGCCAAAACGGGGACTGTCCCTTCCGAAGTGGGGACAGATCCGCGCCGAGTCCGACGCAGGCGCTCCGCGGACCTGTCCCCGCTTCGCAAGACAGCCTCGCGTCGCTCCGTAGACGTGGAAATAGGGACTGTCACTTCGCAGGGCCCTCGTGCGACTGGGGACACATCCGCGCCGCGTTCGTCGCGCCGCTCCGTGGACGTGTCCCCTCCGAAGACTGTCCCCATTTTGAGGCAGGGGAAGAAGAAGAAAATGGGTAGCGTCCCCATTTTACGGGAACTTCATGACCTGCGGGAGCAGCTTGCTGTCGAGCGGCTGGACTTCGAGTCGGCCAATGAGGCGGCGATCGAGGCCCTGCGCGAGCTGGAGCTTTCCCGCGAACGCTACGCGGACCTTTTCAATAATGCCCCGCTCGGCTATCTCCTGCTCGACCGCAACGGTTTCATCCGCGAAGCCAACCGGACTGCCGCGCTGATGCTGGGTGAGCCTGCCGACCGGCTGTGTAACGTCCTGCTCGCGCACTTCGTCGCCAAAGAAGACAGGCGGAGCCTGCTAAGGCACCTGAACCGGTGCCGGCACAGCGCGAGTGACGAAGAGGTAACCACCGGGCTGAGGATGGCCGGCGCCGAAGGCCGGCTGCTTGACGTCGCGCTCACCAGCCGGACGCAGCCGGGAATGCCCAAATCGCTCGCGCAGGTCCGCTATCGCACCGCGATGGTGGACGTTACCGACCGCAAACGGGCCGAGGCCCAGGTGCGGGCGGACGTCGCCGCCCTGACCCGAATGCACGATTTGAGCGTTGCTTCCCTGGGCGGGCTGGGCCTCGGGCCGCTGCTTCAGGAGGTCATGAACACGGCGGTGGCTATCGTCGGTGCAGGTCGGGGCACTCTGCAGTTGCTGGAGGGCGGCTCCCTGAGTATGGCTGCCCAATCCGGGCACGAGCAGCCGTTTCTGGAGTTCTTCGGCCGGGCCGAGAACCGGGCCTCGTCGTGCGGCGAGGCGCTCAGGTGCCGGGAACGGGTGATGGTTCCCGATGTCGAGGCGAGCCCGCTATTCGCCGGCACGCCCTCGCTCGACGTTCTGCGCAAGGCCGGAGTCCGGGCCGTGCAATCAACTCCGATGGTCAGCGCCTCGGGCAATCTGCTGGGCATCCTGACCACTCACTGGAGCGAACCCCATTCGGTGAACGAGCACGACCTCTGGCGACTTGACCTTTTGGCGCGGCAGGCTGCCGACCTGATTGAATCCGGCCGCGCGAGACAGGCCCTGCGCGAAAGCGAGGAGAAGTACCGCAGCGTGGTCGAACGGGCGAGTGACGGAATCTGCGTCATCCAGCAGGGCCGGCTCAGCTATGTGAACCAGCGGCTGGCAGAGATGGTGCAGCACAAGCCGGAAGAACTGGTCGGCCGGGAGTTCATCGATTACGTATGCCCGGATGACCGGACGATGGCTCTCGACCAGTACCGCCGCCGCCTCGCCGGCGAGACGTCTTCGTACGAAGTCAGGCTCATCGGCCACGACGGCGACGAGGTGCTGGTCGAGGTCAACGCCGCGCTGGCGATGTATGGCGGCGAACAGGCCGACATCGTCCTCGTCCGTGACGTCACCGAGCGCCGGCAGGCTGAGCGCAGACTGCTGGAGACGCTGGCCGAGCTGAAGCGTTCCAACGAGGAGCTGGAGCAGTTTGCCTACGTCGCGTCGCACGACCTGCAGGAGCCGCTGCGGATGGTTTCGAACTACGTCGACCTGCTGCGGCGGCGTTACCGGACGAAGCTGGATGGACAGGCCGACAAGTACATCGACTACGCGGCGGGCGGAGCTAAGCGGATGCAGGCGCTCATCACCGACCTCTTGACGTTCTCCCGAGCCGGCCGGCGCGAGTGGCAGACGACCCGGGTCGACCTCAATCAAGTATTCCAGCGGGCGCTGTGCAACCTGGAGGCGGCCATCGGTGAAGCCGGCGCGGAAGTCACGTCGAGCACGTTGCCAACCGTCGCCGGCGACGAGCTGGCCCTCGTGCAGTTGTTCCAGAACCTGATTGACAACGGCATCAAGTTCCGCAGCAAGGAACCGCCGGCGGTGAGAGTGGAAGCGGAGACGCGGGGACGCGGGGACGCGGAGACACGGGGACACGGAGACGCGGAGACGGGGTTCGTCACTATCCGCGTTTCCGACAACGGCATCGGGATCGAGCCGCGCCACGCCGAACGGGTCTTCCGGCTGTTCCAGCGCCTGCACACGGCCGAGGAGTATCCCGGCACGGGTATCGGCCTCGCGGTGTGTAAGCGCATCGTCGAGCGCCACGGCGGACGCATCTGGGTGGAACCCGGGTCGGGTAAGGGCACAACTTTCTCATTTACGCTCCCCGGAGGCGAACTGAATGCGGGTCAGCATCCGCCCTCCCGCGAATCATGAGTAGACAGTGTCGCGTGCATCCCACCAGTCGTATTCGGGATTACCGCCATTTAAGGAGGTCTTGAGATGAAAAACAGCAGCACGCCGCCCCGGACAGCCGGCGGGCGGAACCGACTCGATGCGCACTTTGCCCCGGGCGAGGCGGTGGACCGAATCAATCTCCTTGCGTCGATTGTGGAGTCATCGGACGATGCCATCATCACCAAAACGTCGAAGGGCGTCATAACGTCGTGGAACAACGGCGCCGAGAGGATTTACGGTTTTACGGCCGACGAAGTAGTGGGTCGTCCCATCTCGATTCTGCTTCCGCCCGGCCAGGTTGACGACGTTCCGGCCATCCTCGAGCGGATTACGCGCGGGGAGAGCATCCACCACTACGAGACCCGGCGCCGGCGCAAGGATGATTCGCTGCTCGACGTGTCGGTGAGCATATCGCCGGTCAAGGACCGCACCGGCCGCATCGTCGGTGCCTCGACCATCGCCCGCGATATCTCGGCCGAGGTCGCCGCCCGCCGCCAGTCCGAGGAGAAGCTCGCGGCCGCCTCGCAGTACGCGCGCAGCCTGGTTGAGTCGTCGCTCGACCCGCTCGTGACCATCTCGGCCGACGGCAAGATTACCGACGTGAACGAAGCTACCGTCAAGGTCACCGGCGTGCCGCGCGAGCAGCTTATCGGGACCGACTTCTCCAACTATTTCACCGAGCCGGACAAGGCCCGGGAAGGCTACCAGCAGGTGTTCGCCGAGGGCTTCGTGACCGACTACCCGCTGACCATCCGCCACGGCGACGGCCGGCTGACCGACGTGCTCTACAACGCCAGCGTCTATCGCGATAACCGGGGCAACGTCACCGGCGTGTTTGCCGCCGCGCGGGACGTAACGCTTCAGAAGCAGAGCTCGCTCTACGCCCGCAGCCTCATCGAATCGTCGCTCGACCCGTTCGTGACGATCTCGGCCGACGGCAAGATTACCGACGTCAACGAGGCCACCGTCGCGGTAACCGGCGTCCCGCGCGAACAGCTCATCGGGACCGACTTCTCCAACTACTTCACCGAGCCGGATAAGGCCCGGCAGGGTTACCAGCAGGTGTTCGCCAAAGGCTACGTCACCGACTACCCGCTGACTATCCGCCACCGCGACGGCCGGCTGACCAGCGTGCTCTACAACGCGAGCGTTTTCCGCGATACGCGCGGCAATATCATGGGCGTCTTTGCCGCCGCCCGCGACGTCACGGCCACGAAGCGGGCCGAGGCGGAGCTGGCCGAACAGCGCCGGCGGGAACAGGAGCGGCTGGCCGAGCTCGAGAAGTTCCAGAAGCTCACCGTGGGCCGCGAACTGCGGATGGTCGAGCTCAAGAAGGAGATCGAGGAATTGAAGCGGGCGGCGGGCAGTCGTGCCGCCGGTGCGCAGGGAGCAGACTGACTTGACGACAGACCAGCCGGCCACCCGAGAGCTCGAGACCGGTGAGCGGCTGCTGGAACTGGAGCAGGCCTATCGGGCCACCCTCAACGTCCTTGAGGACTTCGACGCCGAGCGCGGCCGGCTCGCGCAGACCCAGCAGGCCCTGATAAACATCCTCGATGACTTTGACGCGGAAAGGGCCCGGCTCAGCCAGACCCAGCGCGCGCTGATGAACATCCTCGAGGACGTTGAAGCGGAACGGGTCGAGGTGGAGCGGGCCAAAGGCCTGCTGGAAGCGGCAAACCGGGAGCTGGAGGCGTTCTCCTATTCGGTTTCACACGACCTGAAAGCCCCGCTGCGGGCCATCGGCGGATTCTCCCGGGCGGTGGTCGAGGACTACGCCCCGCGACTGGACGATGAGGGGAAGAAGTACCTGGGTCTTATCGCGAGCAGCGCCGACCACATGGGCCGGCTCATCGACGACCTTCTGGCCTTTTCGCGGCTCGGCCGTCAGGAGATGGTCAGGACCGACGTGGACCTCGGGGCGATGGCCGAGGCAGTCTTCGACGAGCTCGCGGCCACGGTGCCCGAACGTGCGCTCCGGCTTGAGGTGGGACCGGTGCCGCACCTTGAGGGCGACAGCGGGATGTTCCGGCAGGTGCTCGTCAATCTGCTGGCAAACGCGATAAAGTTCACGCGGGCGCGCAAAGCGGCCCGGGTCGAATTCGGCTGGGCGCCGGCATCCTCGGCCTGGTACGTGAAAGATAACGGTGTCGGGTTCGACGTGCGCTACGTCGACAAGCTCTTCGGGGTGTTCCAGCGGCTGCACTCTTCAAGCGAGTACGAAGGTACCGGCGTGGGCCTGGCGCTGGTGCAGCGAATTGTCGCGCGGCACGGCGGCAGGGTCTGGGCCGAGTCCGAGCTCGACCGCGGCGCGACTTTTTACTTCAGCCTGCCGAGAGGAGGACGGAAGTGAACGGCCGGCCGGGTCTTGAGATCGTCGTCGTCGAGGATGACCCCAGCGATGTGCTGCTGCTGATGCGCGAGTTCCGCAAGCACAACGTCGCAAACAACGTGGTGCTGCTTGAGGACGGCGCCCGCGCGCTCGACTACCTCCTGCCGGAAGGAGCGCGGCCGATTCCGAGCCCCTCCCGGGTCGTCATCCTGGACTTGAAGCTGCCCAAGGTCAATGGCGTTGAGGTCCTGCGCCGCATGAAGACCGACGAGCGGACCCGCGACGTACCGGTGGTGGTACTGACGTCGTCGCAGGAGGAGCGCGACGTCAGGGACGCGCGCGAGGCCGGCGCCGACGGTTACCTGGTCAAGCCGCTCAAGTTTGATGTCTTTGCCCGGTCCATTCCCAATCCGCACCGGGGCTGGCTGCTCGCGAATGGTGTCGCCCTTGGCGGCGAGGTGAAGGACACGGTATGAACCACCCGGTTCGGTTGCTTTTGATTGAGGATAACCCGGCGGATGCCGAGCTGGTAAAGCGCGAACTCCGCAAGTCCGGCATCGACGCCGACATGGAATGGGTTCAGAACCGGGACGGATTTGTCCGGGCGCTCGCGAACCCGCCCGATGTGGTACTCGCCGACTATTCCGTTCCCGGGATGGACGGGCTGGCGGCCATGCGACTGGCGCGCGAGCGGACGCCCGATGTCCCGGTCGTCATGGTCTCGGGCGCCATCGGCGAGGAATTCGCGATTGAGACGCTGAAGAGCGGGGCCACCGACTACGTCCTGAAACAGCGGCTGAGCCGGCTGGGCCCGGTGGTCAGGAGGGCGCTGCAGGACTATGCGGCGGCAGTTGAACGCCGACAGGCCGAGGACAGGCTGCGGAAGACGATGGAGGAACTAAAGCGCTCGAACGAGGAGCTGGAGCAGTTCGCCTACGTCGCGTCGCACGACCTGCAGGAGCCGCTCCGAATGGTAAGCAACTATGTTGAGCTCCTGGGCCAGCGCTATCGGGGCCGGCTCGACGAGAAAGCCGACAAGTACATCGACTACGCCGCCGGCGGAGCGAAGCGAATGCAGGAGCTTATCATCGACCTGCTGACGTTTTCGCGGGTGGGCCGGCGCGAAATGAAGGCGGTGGCGGTGGACCTGGACCACGTGTTCCGTCTGGCGCTCGATAACCTTGAGGCCACCGTCGATGAAGCCGGTGCTGAAGTCACGTCGAGCACGCTGCCGACCGTCGTCGGGGACGAGCTGGCCCTCGTGCAGTTGTTCCAGAACCTGATTGACAACGGCATCAAGTTCCGCAGCAAAGAACCGCCGGCGGTGAGAGTGGAAGCGGAGACGCGGGGACGGGGTTCGTCACTATCCGCGTTTCCGACAACGGCATCGGCATCGAGCCGCGCCACGCCGAACGGGTCTTTCGGGTGTTCCAGCGCCTGCATACGACCGAGGAGTATCCCGGTACGGGCATCGGTCTCGCGGTCTGTAAGCGCGTCGTCGAGCGCCACGGCGGGCGCATCTGGGTGGAGTCCGGGCCGGGCAAGGGCGCCACGTTTCTGTTCACGCTGCCGGAGGCGGAGCACGCATGAGCGGGCGGCCCAGGTTACAGTGGCAGGCATCTACCGGTGCCCGAGCCCGGTCGAAAGAATAGAGAGTGAGGTGAATTGATGGAAGACAGGCAGAAAGGTGCCCCGATTGAGATATTGCTGGTTGAGGACAATCCCGGCGACAGCGACCTGATCCTTGAGTTCCTCGAGAGCGCGCGGGTAACGAATCACGTCACCGTGGTCCGCGACGGCGAGGAGGCGATGGATTTCCTGCGCTGCCGGGGCCGCTTCGCCGGCGCCGTTCGCCCCGACCTGATTCTGCTCGACCTGAACCTGCCGCGGAAGGACGGCCGCGAGGTGCTGGCCGACGTGAAGGCCGACCCATCGCTTGAGAGCATTCCCGTGGTCATCCTGACGAGTTCGAGCGCCGAGACCGACATCGCCAAATCCTACAGCCTGAAAGCCAACTGCTACATCATCAAGCCGGTCGACCTCAGCCAATTCATGAACGTAGTCAAGTCGATAGAGGACTTCTGGCTTACGGTGGTCCGGCTGCCGACGCGGGGAGGAGCAAGCTGTGGCTGAAGAACGAATCCAGCTTCTTTTGGTCGAGGACAACTCCGGCGACGCGGACCTGGTTCGGGAGATGCTCGGCATGGCCGACGGCACGCGGTTCGACCTGTCGCGCGCGAGCCGGCTTTCCGAAGGGCTGACGCTCCTGGGTGCGGGCAAATACGATGCCGTGTTGCTCGACCTCGGGCTCCCGGACAGCTCCGGGCTCGATACCTTCTACGCGCTGCACGCGGCCGTGCCCTGGATTCCGGTGGTCGTCCTCACCGGCATGTCCGACTGGGAGACCGGCATCCACGCGGTGGCCGCCGGCGCCCAGGACTACCTCGTCAAGGGCTCGGTCGACGGCGAAACGCTCGTCCGCCGCATCCGGTATTCGGTCGAGCGCAAGCGTGCCGAGCGCACCATCGCCGACGTGCGCGAACGCGGCCGGGAGATGGCCGAACTCGTCATCTCCGCCAGCCGCGAGCGGGCGCTGCCCGGCCTGGTTTACGACGGCATGATAAGCTGCAATCCCCAGATGCTCGCGAACCTGGGTGTGGTGAGAAAGGTGGCCGACACCAACGTCCCGGTTCTCATCCGCGGCGAGAGCGGCACCGGCAAAGAGCTGGTGGCGCGGGCGCTTCATCAGTCCGGCCGGCGGAAGGAGATGCCGTTCATCGTCGTCAACTGCGCCGCGGTACCCGAGACTCTGCTGGAGGCCGAGCTCTTCGGCATCCACAAAGGGGTCGCCACCGGCGTCTCCGAACGCCGGGGCAAATTCGAAATCGCGAACGGTGGCACCCTGTTCCTCGACGAAATCGGCGACATGAGCCCGGCGCTGCAGGCCAAGCTGCTCAGGGTGCTGCAGGACAGCCTGGTTGAACGGGTCGGCGGCCACATCCCGGTGAAAGTGGACGTCCGGGTGATTGCGGCCACCAACCAGGACCTGCATCAGCGGATAGTTGCCGGCGCGTTCCGTAAGGACCTGTACTACCGGCTTAACGCCGTTGAGCTGGCCCTGCCGCCGCTGCGCGGCCGTACCGACGACATCCGGGAGCTGATTACCTACTTCATCCGGAAGTTCAACGCCGAGTTCAACCGGGAGATTGGCGGAGCGGACCCGGAAGTCGTCCGGCACCTGGTCGCCCACGACTGGCCGGGCAACATCCGCCAGCTCGAGCATGTTGTCAAGCGGGCGGTGGTCATGGCCGAGGGAAGCGCCATCCGGCTTCAGGACCTGCCCGAAGAATTCAAGACCGGAGTTGCGACGGCCAACGGCCAGGAACCCACCGGCCAGTTGCGGCACGTCCGGTCGTCAATCGAGGCCGAAGTGGGAGCCGACGTGGAGAAGCGGCTGCTGCTGGACTACATGGAGAAAGCGAACTGGAACGCTACCCAGGCAGCCAAGCTGGCCGGATACAGCCGCATGCACATTTACCGCCTGTTGCGCAGGCACGGCATTACCCGGCCCAAACGTCAGAAGTAGCTCCCGCCGTCGAGGTTCCGGGGTGACCATTGCGCGCGCATGGCCGCACCGCCGTCGCCGTCCGGGTTACGAACAGTAGGCCGTAGCCCGGTCTGTTACGCTTCAATCGAGCCCGTGTCAATTTGAGATGCCGCCGGCGCGGCCAGGGCTGATGGGTCACGGAATGAACATTGCACCGGGATGGCCATGAAGAAAACCATCTTGTCCGCTCTGCTCGCGGCGACGGCCGCGTTCTTTTTGGCCCGGTGCAACCAGGACCTGGCCGAATTCACGGGCGACGGGGCGAGGATTGCGTCCAACCCGAACTACGGCCACTGGGGAGCGCTGGACAGCAACGGCTACAGTGTCCAGCAGGCGCTCGTCTACGCCATTCAAGACGAGCACCATGCCCAGGCCGAGTACCAGTACGTGAACGATAAGTTCAACGACCCTGCGCCTTTCCGCGGCATCGTCCGCTCGGAGGGAATGCACATTTCGGCGCTGGAGAACCTCTTCAAGCAGCAGGGTTGGCCGGTCCCGGCGAATGAGGGCAAAAGATACATCATCGAAGTCAACACTCTGCGCGAGGCATACCAGGTAGGCGTAACCGCCGAAATCGACAACATCGCGATGTACGACAAGTTCCTCGCTCGCACTGACCTCCCGTCGAGTTTCCGGAGCGTCTTTACTAATCTTAGAGACGCGTCGGTCATGCACCAGAGTGCGTTTCAGCGGCACCTGGACGGCGGCGGTGGCGGTGGCGGCGGACGGGGCGGACGCGGCGGAAGAGGCAGACCCTAGCGACTGCTTTTCGCTCACGATCTTGCCTAAGTGAAACAAAGGGGCAGGTTCACACCTGCCCCTTTACTTCCGCAGCTCAGGGCGGACGATTCCGGAGTCTTGGGTCACATGTACGCCGCAGCCTCGCCCGGGGTGACTGTCACGCCGGGAGTTACATAGCCACTGTCAACGCTGTATTGTCTTCCTGTGGCAGGGGCAGCCCTTTGAGCGCCGGCAGGGCACGGGAACATTTCGTGCATACCGTCGACGTGGCAGATAGTACAGACTGTGTATTATCCTGCCGGCTGGTTACAGCCAGCGCGCCGAAGAGCCACAAATGACCCCGCGGGCCGCAATGGGCCGCAGGGAAGGGAGGAATGATGCGGAAGCTCTGTTTGCCGGCGCTCGTGCTTGTCGCGTGCGTCTTCAGTCTGAGATTGGCTGCGGCCCAGGGTATGCTCGACCCGACGCAGCTCACGAAGTTCATTGACCCGCTGCCGATTCCGGCCGTGGTCCAGCCGACCGGGGTCTTTTCCGGCACGCCGTATTATGACGTGACGCTTGACCAGATGAACCAGCAGCTTCACAGCCAGCTCGCTCCGACCCCGGTCTGGGGCTATAACCAGAGCTACCCGGGTCCGTCGTTCGTAGTCAGGAGCGGGCAGCCGGTGACCGTCAAGTTCACGAGCAACCTGCCGACCGAGCATCTGCTCGTGGTGGATACGAGCATCATGGGCGCGGAGCCGCCTAACCCGGAGGTGCGGACGGTGATACACCTGCACGGTGGCTCGGTCCCGCCCGAGTACGATGGCTGGCCGGAGGATTGGTTCGTGCCGGGCGGTTCGCAGACCTGCGAGTATCCGAACGGCCAGGACGCGGCCACGCTCTGGTACCATGACCACGCCATGGGCATCACGCGACTGAACACGATTGCCGGGTTCGCCGGTTTCTACATCGTCACGGACCCGGTCGACAGTGCCCTGAATCTGCCTTCGGGTCCGTACGATATCGGGCTCGCGCTGCAGGACCGCAAGTTTTACGACGACGGCTCGCTCTACTATCCGGCCCAGTGGACGATGACGTTCTACGGGGACGTCGCGCTGGTCAACGGCAAAATCTGGCCGCGGCTTGAGGTGGAACCGCGCAAGTATCGTTTCCGTTTCCTCGAAGGTTCAACCTGCCGTTATTACGACCTGAAGCTGCTTGAGTCCGATTCGCTCGGCCACGTGCAGGGCGACTCAGTTGGCGGCCCGGCGTTCAACGTCATCGCCTCGGACCAGGGCCTGCTCGAGCACCCGGTGAAACTGAACGACCCGCTCGACCCGGCGTCGCGGCGCCTGTCGATGGCTCCGGGCGAGCGCTACGATGTGGTGATAGACTTTGCCGGCCTCGAGGGCAGGGATTACCTGCTCCATAACGACGCCCCGGCCGGCGGGTGCTGCGGTGGCCGCCGCGGCGGCGGGATGCGCGATTCGAGCGACCTGCCCGAAATCATGCTCTTCCACGTCAAGGATACGACGGTGACCGACCCGAGCTCGCTGCCGGGCTTCCTGCGCTCGGTGCCGCGAACGCCCGAGTCGCTCGCGGTCCAAACCCGCGATATCACGCTTGGCATGCAGATGATGGGCCACGGCCGGATGATGATGTTACTCAACGACATGATGTGGGATGACCCGGTGATGGAGATGCCGATGCTGGGCTCGACCGAGATTTGGCGGATGATAAACCTCACCTCCAGTTATCACCCGATGCACCTCCACCTCGTCAAGTTCCAGGTGCTCGACCGCCGGCCGTTTGACATGATGGAGTATCGCCGCAGCGGCCAGATCGTCTACACCGGCCCGGCCGAGGACCCGAGTCCGGAGGAGATGGGCTGGAAGGACACCTACATCTGCCCGCCCGGCTACGTCTCGCGGCTCATCACGACGTTTGAGCCATACTCCGGCATGTACGTCTATCACTGTCACATGCTGGAGCACGAGGACAATGCCATGATGCGGCCCTATGAGGTGATGGACGACGCCGGTCTCGCGCGCGACGGCTTGCGACCGGTCGCCGAACCATTGCTTGGCCGGATTACACCGAGCCCGGCGCGCCGGCAGATGACGGTCGAGTTCGCGCTGCCCGGCTGCGGGCAGGCCCGGCTGGCCGTGTACAACTCGCTGGGTGCGCAAGTCAGGACCCTGGCCGCGGGTGAATTCGCGGCCGGGTCGCACCGCGCCGACTGGGACGCCACCGACGACGCCGGTGTTCGGGTCGCGGCCGGCACCTACTTCTGCAGGTTGACGACGACTGATGCCGTCAGGATACGTAAAGTGACCCTCCTTCGTTAGTCGCGCATGACCCCCAAAAGGGACGGGCTTCGGCCCGTCCCTTTGCCATTCGGACGCGCGCACGGCCGGCGGCCCCAGCGGGGCGTGCGACCTGCGGCCTGGCATGAAGGATGCAGCTCCTGCAGTATGGAACTTCGTATGACCATGAGCAGGCTCGCGCTGGCATTCGTCCTGGTCGGCTTACTGGGGCCGGGCGCAAGGGCCCAGAACGAGCAATGGCTGAGGTCGGACGCGACCCTGGAGGCGCGGATGCGGGAATTCTGGGATGCGCAGGTTACCTGGACGCGGCTCTATGTGGTAAGCGCGCTCGGCGACCTGCCCGACACGAATAACGTCAGGGCGCGCCTGTTTCGCTGCCCGACTGACTTCCAGAACGCGGTCGGTCCTTACTACGGAAAGCAGGTGGCCCAGGACTTCTCGACTGAATTGGGCCGTCACCTGAACACGCTGGTGGACGTCGTTCGCGCTACCAAGCAGGGCGACGCGCCGGCCCTGGCCGGACTCCAGTTGCGCTGGCGGGCCGATGCCGAGTCGACGGCTGAGGGCCTTGGCCGCATCAACCCGGCCTGGGCGTCGCCGGCCTTTCGCGAGCTATTGGACGTGTACTTCCAGTTGACCAACCGGGAGGTCGCCCTGCGCGCCCGGCGCGACTTCGGCGCGGACATCGCCAACTTCGGCGAGGCGCACGAGCTCGCCCTGCAATTGGGCGATGTGATGGCCCGGGGCATTCTCAGCCAGTTCCCGCCGCGGCCGGCTCCGGGCGGCAACTGAAAACCCATTGGGCCGGAGAGAACCGTACTCAGTTCCCTGCCCCGAACCGAGTCGCGGAACGTGACGAGGTCTGATACGACCTATTGACAGGAGGCGAAGATGCCCCAAGACAAGAAGCGTGATGTAACCGAGTCGCCGACGAGCTGGTTGCCGCTCAAACGTATCCTGTGCCCGGTTGACCAGACACCGGTGAGCACGTCGGCCCCGGCCGGCGCGCAGCCGGACTGCGCCCATGGTCACGGCCCGACCGAGGCCGCGTGCCGCGCGCTGTCGGCGGCCGAGGAACTGGCCAACACCTTCTGCGGCGAGCTGCTGCTCGTCCACGTATTGCCGCCTACGCCGCTCCCGGTGCCGCCGCTGGACGGTTCGTGGACTCCGCCGTTCGACGTCGTAGCTTACGAGGCGCAGTTGCGCGAAGACTACCGGCTTTCGCTCGAGCGCCTGCGCAAAGAGCGACTCGGCGCAAAGGCCAGAGTCCGCGTGCGGGTCCTGACCGGCGACCCGGCGACCGAGATCGTCCGCATCGCCAAAGAGGAGAAGGCCGACTTGATCGTCCTGCCGACGCATGGCCGGACCGGGCTGTCGCACGTCTTCTTCGGCTCGGTCGCGGAAAAGGTGGTTCGCCACGCCGAGTGCCCGGTGCTGACCCTGCACTAGGGCGACCGCGCCGCTGGCTTCTTCCGCTGCCGTCTAGCCTCAACAGTTCTGGTCGAGCACCAGGTGACTGCTGCCTTGCCGTTGCAGAACGGCCCCTGGTTCGCTCGACAGCGTCGTGAGGAGTGGCTCCGGCGAAGTGTAGCGCCGAACGTTACACTGCCCAGGCATTTGTCAAAGCAGGTGACAGCCTGGACGGATTCCGATTCTCCGGCTGGCACTGCTGAGCGCAGCCGCGTGCATCTGCGCGGGCTGGCACGGGCTTTGCAGGATTGTCGTCTTCACGCCGGGAAGTAACGTGAAATCAACGAGGTCTATCCGTAGGCTGCTGCCTGACACTGAGGGTCAGGTCCTGCTGTTCGGCGCAGCGCTGGTGGTTGTCATTCTGGCCTTCCTGCTCGTAATTCCGAATGGAACTCAGGTTGTGACTCAGAAGGTCCGCGCCCAGACCGCGGCTGACGTTGGCGCCTTCAGCGGGGCCGTGTGGCTCGCCCGGGCGCTCAACCTGAACGCGAGCATGAACGTTGGCATCAAGAGCATATACACATGGGCGACCGTGCTCACTGTGGGGTCGGCGTTGGCGCAGGCGCTCTACGCCGACACCGCCAAGAGCGACACCGGCGCACAAGAGATGGGGCAGGCTCTGGTTACGGCGCTGTTCAATACCGCCAACCCGCCGCCGGTGGTCACCAATGTCGAGTACCCGGCTGCGATTGGCGCACTCAACACTACCATGCACTGGCTGCATGACCTGCAGGACGACATTACCGAGAGCTTCCACGATATGGCGGCCCAGCTTGGCACGAATGAGGCCTGCGCCAACATGGGCGTCAGTTCTCCGTCTCAGACCGCCGGCGGCTGGGTACTAGTGAGGAGCGACGACACGACCGACACGACACCGCTGCTCGGAGGCGAGTCCGCGGGCGTTAGTCTGACTTACCTCGAACTGGGTCAGGTCGCTGATAGCCTGGAGAGCCTGCCCACCGGCAGTAACACCATCGGTCCCGCGGTCGGGATCATCAGGGTCGACCCGGACAGCCTCGATATCTGGGCGTACTACGGTTTCTGGAGCCAGTACGCCTGGGTCAGGCAGGTCGTCGCCCACTACTACAAGAAGCCCGTCATCCAGGCCTTCCAGAACAAAACAACCGGGGCGATTGACACTGCAATCGAGTACTTCGACAAGCCGGGCGGCACCAGGTACATAGCTTATCTTCAAGGCGATAGCTGGGCGACCTGGCTTAGCACCTGTGGCGAAAGCGACACTCACACACCCATCATCTGGCCGAACGGCGAATCCACCCCGCCGTACAAGAACGAGGTGTCATGGACACTGCTCAACTGCCATCCCGGGGACAACCGGTACAAGATAGATACGGTGTGGGTAGACCGGCTCCACGTTCCCAAGGGCACCCCGGCATACGACAGTTGGAGCTTCCAGTGGCCTGATTCCGGCTATCTTCTGGACAGCCTGAAGGACGGACAATTCGTAGATACGTCGTCCATCTGGACCGAGTTCTACACGGGCGCCGATTCTACCGTAACCCACAGCTTCGACCGGGTTCCGCCCCGCCGGCCCAATCCGGACCGCGAGTTCCATGCGGTTTCGTATGTCTGGCGGCAGGGAGCTTCCACTTCACCCTACGGCCTGGGCGCACCGATGGGTGGTAGGCTGTTTCCGCGGACGAGCGTCGCCCCGCCAAGTCCGTTGTTCACGGTGGCTCGATCGGTGCCTCATGTGGTCAAGGCCGGCGCCACCGACTACGATTTCTACTTCACATCGGCCTGGGATGCCAGGCTCACTCCGTTCGACTCGGTCGGGGTGCTGGAGATAGCCAGCGATACGGCGAACGGCGGGTACTACGTTCATACCCGCAGCTCCTTTGGCAACCTCGAGGACCTGCGAAAATATGTGCTGCTACCCTAGCCGGCGACCGAAGCCGCGGTCCTCCGGCTTTCGCCTTCCGTCCTTTCGTGATGACCGGGGAGTGGCGATGCTCGAGGGGCTACTTGTGTTCGCGTTGCTCGCCGGAGTGTTGCTCGGTTGCGTGCTCCTCGGGCAGTGGGGCGTGCATCTGCAGTACGCGCAGATGGGTGCCCGGCTGCTCGCATTCGATGCCGGCGACGTCTTTCTGGCGAAGTTCGGGAGAACCGGAGATGAGGCCGTCCAGACTTTCACGAGGGACAGCGTGAGTTGGAGCGCGTATTCCAGCACGCTGCCTGCGGCCTGGCTCGGCCTGCTGCTGGACAGCCTGCCCAATGACCGCTACGCGGGCAGCGTCCGAGGGACGCAGCGGGGGCGGTTGCCGAGTAAGGGACGTTCCCTGTTCGATTTCTCGTCCGCGGCCCTGGGCTACCACTCCGGCTCTTCGGTGGCAACAAACGCCTGGGCCGACACGACGGCTGACGTCAAATCCAAATTCCTGAGCATCGCCTGGTGGGTGGGGTACAACGAGCAGCCCGGTGGGTCAGTGACGTCCATTCCCGAAGTGCCGCCTCCGCCCGCGACTGTCGCCATACTGCTTGGAACCATTTACGAACGAGTGGGAATCGGATCGGGCCCATGATGGTGCTGCTGCCTGTAGTCGTGAGTCAGTCGCCGGTCCGCGTAGCGTCGCTGCGAGCAACCAGGATTCGAACAGCCCGGCCCGGCCTTGAGCCGGACAGAAGGAAAGGAACCGTCACATGATGGAAACTGAGAACAGCGCGCTGATACCGGCCTCCTCGTTTGCCGCGACGGCAGAGCTGCTGGATACATCGGACCGCGCGCTGCCATCGTTCGCCGGGCCGGGCCAGGTAACGGTCGCGGAGTCGGGACCGGACCGTACTGGCGCGAGACCAGGCTCACCCAGCGACGACTTGTCCGACCTCAAACAGCGGGTTCAGAGCGAGTTGCTGCGGCGCATTGATAGGCAGAAGTCGAGTTTCGACGGCATTGGTGACGGTGAGTTCCGGTCAAGGGTGCGAGAGATAGTCGTGGCCATACTCTCGGCCCCTTCGACCGTCATTCCGGCCGGGTGGACGCCGGATTCGCTGCTGACTGAGCTGCTGCAGGATTTTCTCGGTCTCGGCCCGCTCGAGCAGTTCCTGTCCGACGACACGATTACCGAGGTGATGGTCAACCGGCCCGACCAGATCTACGTTGAGCGCGGCGGCCGGCTGGAGCTCACCAAGGCGAGGTTCCTGAACGAGAATCAGGTCCGGGCCGTGATCCAGCGGATAGTCCAGCCGCTGGGCCGTCATGTGGACGAGAGTGTTCCCTATGTCGATGCCCGACTCGCGGACGGCTCACGCGTGCACGCGATAATCCCGCCGCTCGCGATCGACGGCTCGAAGCTGACAATCCGCAAGTTCTTTAAGAACAGGCTGACTACCGACGACCTGCTCCGGCTGGGTTCGATCAATCGGCAGATGGCAAGGTTCCTTGAGATGATGGTCAGGTATCGGGCCAACATTATGATTTCGGGCGGAACCGGTACCGGCAAGACGACGCTGCTCAACGTGCTGTCCAACTACATCCCGGACGAACAACGGATCATCACTGTTGAAGACGCAGCGGAGTTGAAGATCAACAAACGGCACGTCATCTCGCTTGAGTCCCGGAGCGCAAACACCGAGGGTACCGGTGCGGTCGCCATTCGCGAACTGGTCAGGAACACGCTCAGGATGCGGCCAGACCGGATTGTGGTAGGCGAAGTAAGAGGCGGTGAGGCCCTGGACATGCTGCAGGCGATGAACACCGGGCACGACGGGTCTCTGACCACGATTCACGCCAACTCGCCCCGCGATGCGCTCGCACGACTGGAGACGCTGGTGCTGATGGCCGGCGTGGAGCTGCCGTCGCGGGCAATCCGGGAGCAGGTTGCGTCGGCAATCCACTTCGTGGTTCACCTGACTCGACTATCCGACGGCGTGCGCAAGGTCACTGATATCACTGAGATCACGGGGCTTGGCGAGAATAGCGTTTTCATGACGCAGGAGGTATTCGTCTTCAGGCAAATGGGGTATGACAATGCCGGTCGCGTCACCGGCCGTTTCCAGCCGACCGGCACGATCCCCAGGGTGGTAGAGCACCTGCGTCAGCGCGGCGTCAACTTCCCGATGGAGGTATTCGCGGTCTAGACCGATCCCGCCGCCGCTGGCCGTTCTTCTCCCTGCGTCCCGACGCGCGCAAGACTACGCTGACGCACGCCTGCAATCTGTGAGAGCCATCAAGGCATATTCGCGATGATACCTTGCTTGGCGAGTTTGCTGACGACCTGTGCGGCGACGCTCGTCCGGACCTCCTCCATCGTCGCCGGGTCGGTCTGGTCGCTCGTCCCGCTCCAGACCATGGTCTCGCCGCCCTTATGGGTCAGGTACACGTCGATTTCGTTCCTCGTCAACGAGTAGGTCTCGATGTATCCCGGTTGCTGGGAGTACCACCACCAGCGATAGTAGCGGTCCCAGTAGGGACTGAACCAGTAGTCGGGTTCGGTCGTCCAGTAACCGGGAACGTAGCGCTGCTCCATTGTGGGCGAAAGCGGCGCGACTGTCAGCACGCCGTCGAAATCGCCCTTCAGCAGGCATTCGCCCATCTGTGCCGTATCCGGTGCCCCTTGCGGGCAGAGGCGATATGACTGGGTGGCATTTACCCCGTATTTCGCCAACTCGCCGGCGAAAGCATCCTCCCACATCCGGCGTCGAGTTGCGTCCTTGCGCAGCGAGATGACCATCAACTTGTTCAACTGGGGCCGGGCGATTGACGGGTCGTGCCAGACGTTCACCAAAGCGGTCGGCGCACACCCCGTCATCATCACTGTTGTCAGCAGGACCATCGCCGCCATGGATGCTGTCAATCCGGGTCGGCGGGCCCTCCGTCTTTCCTGAATCATCGGTCCTCCTTCTGTCCTTTGCCGGGCTGGACGCCGAACGAGCCGAACCGGACCGCCGGCGCGTCCGGTTGCCTCGCAGGCCTCCGTTTGTTCACTTGTGCACGTCACATGCCAGCCGGACACGGGCGTTCCGGCGGGCGCTAGAAGCCAAGCCGTTCCTTGACCAGAATCACTCGCAGTCTGCCCGGATTGACCTCGCGACATATGGTCAAGACCTTGTTGATGCTGCTTCCGGTGTTGTAGAGTCCCCGCATTCGCTGGTCCTCCAGCGGCAGAACGTATTCACGAATGCGGCGCATGGCCTCATCCGCGTCGGCAACGACCTTCTGAGCTCCAACCGTCCAGATGACATGAGCGGCCCCATAGGCGTAAGCGGGTAGCTGGCTGCCGGTCATCGAGGCGATGAAGAGCCTGCCGTCGAGCGTGACCGCGTGGACGCTGCCCAATGCCCAGTCCGGCGCTGCGCCCATCCGGCGCTTTTCTTTCTCGGTTATGCTGCCGGCCGGATCGCTTAGCTGTTTGCGCACCGAGAAGTAGCGCCCTGATTCGTCAATCTCGGCTTTCAGGCCCAGCGACTCAAGCGTGCGCGACGTCATTGTGAAAACCTCGGCGGCGGGCGGAATGAAGCTCAGAACCCGGTCACGGGCCCGGTCGCTGTCGTGGGCTATCTCGGCCTCGATGCCGTTAGCGGTCAGTGCCGCCGCGGTTTTCGTCAATGCCACGTCATCGGCCAGCTCATCCCACCCGGCTATCGTTCCCTTCTTTCGACTCAAGCGACTCCTTTCGACTTTGCTCTGCCCCCGGAAGGCTCATCGCCCTGCTCGCCAAACCGATACCGCCCGGGACGGGTCGAACCTTGACCACACGTCCATGGGTCCCGCCAGCTTGACGCCGAGCTCCGGGTAGGCGTCGGCCGAGCCCGCAATTGACTTCCTGAGCAGACCCCGAGTCTTGGCGGGTGCAACATGTATGCCTACCTGGCCTTGACCGGCTGCGAGCATGGCCGGAGTGGGCGGCTGGTCGTATGAAGCAGGCTTATCCACATCATTCGGGAGTTATCCACCGGTTGATAACTTCAAGGGTGCCGCCCTGCCTCGACAGCCGCGTTCAGCCAGTAAGCACTTCCGCCAAACTGTAGTAAAGCGAACGGGGGTATGATGGGCAAGTCAAGGAAGGGCTGTAACCATTGTTGATACTCATGATGGACGTAACCTGGCGGGTGACAGAGGGCTAGCGCCGGGTTCTGACTAGCGCGTCCTCACCTGCCTGCGGATAAGCCGGTACGCCATCCCGAGGACGAGGCTCGCGATACCGGCCGCCAGTGCCTGACGCGGCACCACCACGAGCATCAGGAGGCACGCGGCAAGGCCCAGGCTCGGGTACCAGGCGTCGCTTTCTTTGAGACGGAGCGCGGCGGCGTTGGTCAGGGCATAGTAGAACAAAGATGCGAACGTACTGACCGCGATAACCTGGGCGAGACCGCCGGTCAGTACGAGGATGGTGGTCAGAAGCCCGACGATGACGATGGCGACGTGAGGAGTGCCGTAGCGCGGATGCAGCCGGCTCAGAGCAACGGGAAGATCGCCGTCGCGGGCCATGGCATAGGCCATCCGCGATACGCCGAGGATGGCAGTCAGCAGCACCCCGGCAGTGGCGAACAGCGCACCGATGGACACAATGTACGCGAACGCGGGGTTGCCGACCGAGGCAATCGCGCGGGCAAGGGGCGATGAAGTTCCGGCCAGCGCCCGGGCCGGTACGAGTCCCAGGGCGGCGAGCCCGACCATGACATAGAGCGCCGCGGAGATGACCACGGCGAGCCCGACGGCGCGCGGGACCACGCGCCGCGGGTGGCGTATCTCCTCGGCCACGACTGCGACCCGCGCGAACCCGGTGAAAGCGAAGAAGATGTAGTTGGCGCCGACGAGTATCCCGGTCCACGAGACGACGAAGGGACGGAGGTGGGCGGGATTGAAGTGGACGGCGCCGACAACGGTAAAGAAGAGCAGCACGAGGATTGTGACCGAGACGAGGATGGCGTTCAGCCTCACCGAACGGCGGATGCCGATGTAGTTGAGGGCGGTGAAGGCGGCGCAGAGCAGGACGGCGACGAGCCTCTCGCTGACGCGGGGCAGAAGCTGGGCGACATAGCCGGCAAAACTCAGCGCGACGGCCGCCCCGCCAAACAAGTTGGATATCATCCAGATCCATCCGGCAAGGAACCCGGCGACGGGCGCTATCAGGCGCCTGGCGTATTCATACGACCCGCCCTCGGCAGGTTGCCATTCGGTCAGCCGCACGAAGCTCTGCGCGGTCAGGAGTGCGACTGCGGCCGCGAGGATAATCGAGAGGATCAGAGCCGGCCCGGCGAGGCCGGCCAGTATGCCGATGACCACGAATATCCCTGCCCCGATGATTGCGCCGAGGTCGAGGACCAGGGCATCCAGCAGCCCGAGTGTGGGCTTCAGCGTTTCGGGGCTGCGACGCATCCCCTATTAGACCGCCGTGCAGCAGTTTCGGGTGACCGCGGGTTCGGTCCGGCCCATGGTTCAGTCTGCTGGCCCGAAAAGCACGTTTCCAGGCCTTACGAGACAGGAGGTCCGATGAAAACTAATACACTGACGGTCAGGACGCTGCTGGCGCTGGTCGCAAGTGTGGCGCTCGCCTGGTCACAGGCCGGCTACGGCCGCGGGCCGGGTATGATGGGCGCTACGAAAGGGATGATGGCCGGCACCCCGGCACCGCGAAGCTCAAGCCTCAGCAACGCCACACGGATTAAGATGCTCGACCAGCAGATCGCGTTCGTGCGGAACACGGCGGAACTTCGCACCGACCTCGCGGTCCGGCGGCTGGAGCTGCAAGAGCTGCTTTTGGCCCCAAAGCCCGACAGCATCGCCATTGATTCCAAGTACGCGGAGATAGGCAGGATTCAGAGCGAACTGAACCAGGCCGCAGTACTCAGCACCACCGCCATGGCCAAGTTGATTCCCGACAACGAACGTGGTCGCTACAGCCAGGACATGATGAACTACGGGATGATGGGCGGATATGGACCCGGCTACGGCATGATGAGCGGCTATGGTGTGGGCTACGGAGTGCCGAATGGCTCCTGTCCCTACTGTGTCATGATGGGGACCGACCCGGGCAACGGCGGTTTCAACTGGTGGTAAGCAGGGAGACAAGACCGGTTCGGGGAGACCTGACGACAAAGGACGGGGAACATCATGAGTGGACCGTTTGATGCGATACTGGGGTTTCACAATGCCTTCAGAAGTGACATCAGTCTGATTGACGCGGCGGCGCTGGACCTGGCGCGCGGGAATCCGGACCGCAAGTCGCAACTCGAGCGCTACCGCTTCTTCAACGAGATACTGGCGTGGCACGCGCACGGCGAGGAACAGGCCGTGTTCCCGGCGCTCGACCGGGTCGCGCCATTGCTCTCCGAGCCGTACATCACCGACCACGGCGGACTCGACACGCTGTCGGATGCCCTGAACGCCGCCGTGTCGGCCGGCGACAGCATCGCAACTGCCCGCGCGGCCGCCGCGTTCAAATTCCATCTCGACATCCATCTGCGTAAGGAAGATGCCCAGGTGTACCGGCTGCTGCGGGAGCGTCTGGACGATGCCGAACAGGCCAGGGTCGTCGGTACCGTGGCCACGGCCGTGCCGCAAGCTCGATTCGCAGAGACGATCGGCTGGCTGTTTCCGCTGTTAGGCGACGCCGACCGCGAAAACGTGACCAGAGTAATGCAGACGCTGCTGCCCGCTCCAGCCTTCGCCGGAACGGCGCAACTCATCCGCAAGGCGATTGGCGACGATTGGGACGAACTGGCCCGTCGCATTCCGTCGCTCGGACAATAACGGAGGTATCAAAATGACATCAGCGCATTTCGAGGAAACGATAGAAATCTACCACCGGGCGCTGGGCGAGCTCCTGCACGGTGACCCTGAGCCCGCGAAGGCCCTCTTTTCCACGCGCACCGACGTGACCCTTGCCAACCCGTTCGGGCCCGCAGTCCGCGGCAAGGTCCAGGTAGACGCAGTCATCGACCGCGCTGCCCGGGGTTTCCGGGACGGTGAGGTCGAAAGCTTCGAACGGATTTCCGGCGAGGTCAGGCCCGACCTTGCCTACATCCTCGAAGTGGAACATCTCAAGGCCAGGTTGGACGGAAGCGATGACGTCAACCCGTTCACCCTGCGCGCCACGACCGTGCTGCGTCACGAGGATGGCGAGTGGAAGATCGTCCATCGGCACGCCGACCCGATCATGGCGGCCCGGCCCATGGAATCGGTCGTTCAGAAGTAGTTCTTTTCGGCCGGCACTACAAAAGGAGGAACGGGCACTGCCTGTTCCTCCCTTCTACTATCCCCGAGAACCAAGAGCCCGTTGCAGCTTCACCGGCGCGTTCCGGTGCGGCCGGCGAACAGCGGCATGGCTGAGCACTCAGCCGGTGGCTATTTGCGTCGGCCGATAATGAGCCCGGTCAGGAAACCGGCGGCCGCCGCGCCGCCGACATAGTGCCAGGGATGGCTGCGGACGTGCTTGTCGACCGCGGTTGCGGTCGCCTTGGCGGTGTCGGTTACCTCTTTCCCCTGCTCCGACATCCAGCCGGCCGAGGCGCGGGCGGCGCCACCGAACGCATTCCGCAAGTGGCCGTACTCCTCGTCGACCAGCTTGCGGATCTCCTCGCGGCGCTCGCGCGCGGCTTCGTTCAGATGGGCCAGCGCCTGGTGCAGATTCTCATCTGCGGCTCTTGTGGTACTCATGGTTTGCTCCTTGTTTTGTCATGTCGTATCGGCAGAAGTTCCTTCGCCACGCATCGCGCTCCCGCGCTCCGTGGACGCCGGCGCGACCCGCGCCCAGGTTCCGGCGTAGCGGCCTAGTCAATCTCGCCAAAGCAGCACCGAAATCTGACCGCGCTGTTGTGGAGAGACGGGAAGCCATCCGCCTTACCGACCACACGGCGGGTAGGCCAGAGCACGTCGGCGTGAATGGCCAGAGCTGCACCGTCCCGAAGATACGGGTACCCCGGTCGAGCGATTGCCGCTGCGGTCATAATCCTCCGTCTCATCCTGCGTCCCGATATGTCACGTCAACGCCCGGGAGGACACATGCGATTCCGTCAGTGGGCCGTCTCGCGGCCAGTATCGGACGCAGGTCCTCCCGAGCAAACTGCGCTCCTACATCCTGCAACAAACGTGCCGATTCCTTTCCTTTTCTCAACGATGCTGAGTACTTGTGGCAGCCCGCGTCAGTGTCCGGAGCCCGCCGGTCAGCGCACCGGCAGCGTCAGCAGAACCTGGATGCGGTAGACCACACTGGCCACGGCGACCGAGATTTCCCGGAACGCGGCGAGGCCGATGAGCGCGAGCGCGAGGCTCGCGGTTACAATCTCCAGGGTAGCGAATGCCGTTTCGTCGTGGAATAGCCCGGTTGCCAACTCGGCAGTTCCAGCCGGGTGTCCGCGCTGAACCACTGCCATATAGCTGAGGTTAGATTTTGCCCACATAAACGGAACATGATGCAGTTTCTGTTCCCTGGTGCAGCGCAACGTAGATGGACGAGTCAGAGGATGCGCCGTCGGGGCGCCGCCCCTGAAAGACAGCGGGACAGGCCGGATGGCCTGTCCCTCTGCAGGGGGTCACTTATGCTAACAGGCAGTGTTACGTTGTGCGTCGCATGGCGACCGCAGCTCCCCGACTTTTTACGGTTCGGCGTCGAGATAGCCGAACAGCCCGTCGCTCTCCTCGTTCGGTCCGGCCGTGAAGTATACCTTGGTCGAGCTGCGTCCCGGCACTGACATGATTGACCAGAGTCCGTCTATCACCAGCGGGCTCTCGTCGGGCATCATCAGGTTGCCGATGAACATGCCCGAGTTGTCGAAGGCGTTGATCATGCCGTCGCCGAAGTTGCCGATGAGGAACACCTTCTTCATCGGGCCGTTGCCCGCCGGGGCCATGGTCATGCCCCAGGGCGAGTTCAGCACTCCGTGCGAGTAGAAGCGGCGGACGAAGGTGCCATTGGGGTTATAGATGTCGATGATGCCGTGGCCCGGACCGGCGAGGTCATCGCCGAAATCCGGGGGCTTGGGAATCGCGTACGACACCCAGAGCTTGTTATCGATGTTGGCGATGCCGAACGGACTGTAGTCGGCCGGAATTCCCGTGTCGACGAACGGGAAGGACTGAACCAGGTTCCACTTGCCGTCAAAGACATCAATCCGGTGGTCGCCGAAGTTGGTCGCGTACAGGTATGTATTGCGACCGAGCGTAGCCATGGCCAGGCCCTTGTAGATGGAGCCGTCATCAACCGGGTTCACGACGATAGTTGCGTTCGGCCCGGATGCCCACGCGCAGATGATACCGTCCTCAGTCGAGATGATGAACTTCGCCCTGTCACCGGTCCCGGGAATCCAGAATTCGCTCGAGGGGTTGTAGACCTGACCAGCCGGCGCGCCGGGGTAAGTACCGTCGGCCGCGGGAATCTGGATTGCGGGCAGTGTCGTGTTGCCCGCGCCGTCATAGAAGAAGTCCATGCCGCTGTGGTTCGCAACCACGGCGATGTTGCCCGCTCGGTCGACGTCCATGCCCCAGGCATTCAGTAGATTGGGGTCGATATTCAGCGGCGTCGGAGTGAAACCAGACATGTCGGCCACGAGGTTCGTCTGGTTGTAGATGAGGCCCGCGCGCGGCGTTGCAGGTTCGGCGTGGAGATAGCCGACGGCCATCAGGCCGAACGCTATCATGCCCGCCAGGATGAGAACCGATCGCCCGTGTTTCATGCCCACCTCCCTGGATGGTTCTTACAGGAGACGCAGCGGGCGTTCGCCACGTTCCCCGTGCTACGTTATCTTCGCCTCGCAACGTCCAGCCGATGCAACTACTGTGCCCGACACGGGGGCTTCTCTTCGCTGTGGCCTCACGGAGTTCGGCTCGGTTTGATTGGCCGAGCTCGCGACAGCCGGACCGGCCGCGACCGCTTATGGGGTATACTACATTCCCCCGCGCCCGCCAGTTCTTCTCCTAACTCCTCTATCCTCAATCCGCTATCTTCTCTCCTCGCCCGAACCCCTCCTATGCCTCCCCCACAGCTATCCTCGTTATTTCCGAACTCACGACCCGAGGAGTCTCTCGATGAACGACGGGAGCTACTTCGTCAGCTATTTCCGCCGCCATTTCGTTCGTTACCTCGCGAGCAACGACGACTGCTCCTTCTCCTGTTCCTTAGCGAGTAACACAGACGGATACAGACCGAGGTCCCTCGCGAGTTCCGGTCTAGTATCCTGATCGGGTTCCCATCCAGGATGCTCTGCGAGTAACTTCGTGACGAACGGCCAGAGCCATCATGGGGAATCCGCAGAGCGCTGCCTTTCCGGACCTCCCACCCCTGGCAGGTTCGACGCAGTGCCAGTCCCGGGCGAGTTTAGAGAATTGGAGCTAAGTGTGGCGGGCGCGTGCTGCAATCGCGAAGGCGTCGAAGTAGCTGCGCCACAGGTCCGGCGACGAGCCGAAGTTGTTGTCGCCACAGAAGTAGTCGGCAAGGGCCTCACGCACGCGGGCAATTTCCTTGCGCCTGCCGCGACTGCGAGAATCCGCCAGGGTGAGGTCAAGTAACTCCAGCGCTCGTTCGAACGCTCTCAGGCAGTAGCCGGTATCGCCACGTCGCTGCCAGTTCAAAGCCCGTGACACTTCACTGCCGACATTGCCCATTTGCTCGGCGAGGCTGAGTGTGAACCACCGGCCGGCAGCAAGTTCCTTGTGGTGGTAGCTCATCGCTTCACCAGCCGTTCGACGGTCTCGACAATCTGCATGCGGACTGAAGCATCGTCTACGCCGCGGCTCCGGTTGCCCTGAGAGGGCCGGATATTTATCATGGAGTCGAACTCGATCCAATTGTCGCCGCTCTGTTCGGGGTAGAGGTTAATGCCCCACAGGTACTGCTGGTTTGACCCGTCGTCCAGCAGCAGCGCTTCCTCGTCGGAGTGCAGTTCGCCGCCGACGGCCATGACTCCGCGCTCGATATCCACCACTGCTTTCACCAGGTCGCCAAACCCCGCCTTGGCGAGGGCGTCAAGGTCGGCCAAAGGCATCCGCTCTCGAATTATGGTCAACGCGGTGAGTCTAGCCTCGGTGCCGTACCGTTCAAGTCGGACGGAATGAGGGGTACAGGCACGGTTTTCGTCGGCCGAAAGCAGTGCCACTCCCAAATGAAAAGGGACGGGCCGAGGCCCGTCCCTGTTTTAGGAGGCGCGAACGCTAGCGAACCAGCGTAGCTCTAACCGTCTGTGAGTTCCTGGGCGTCTCCAGCTTGTAGAAGTACGTACCGGAGGCGACCTGAGAGCCGGTGTTGTCGGTCCCGTCCCAGACCGTTGAATGGAGGCCACGATTGACAGCTCCATGGACCAGCGACTTGACTTCCTGGCCGAGCGAGTTGTAGACGCTCAGTTTGACGTGCTGCTCGATACCTGCGCTGTAGGCGATGCTGGCGCGGCCCCGGAAGGGCTCTGGCCCGCTCACGCTCAAGGCCGGCTCGACCGGCTCAAGCCCGGCAGCCATCATGCCGCCGCCTGGAGTCTGGTTGGGCAGGACGACCTGGTACGGCCGCATCATGTCGTTCTCTTCATGGGCGAGGATGTGGCAGTGGTAGACGTACTTGCCAAGCATGTTGAACTTGCTGGTTATGATGCTCGTAACCATCCCGGGCGGACAGTTATACATGTCGTGGTTTCCTTCTTCCCAGGGGTCGGGCGGAACGGGCTGGTCCAGTAACACGAGCGTGTGGTCCAGCAGGAAGCGGTCGACGTCGAACTTCTGGCGGTTGATAATCTGGGCGTTCACCAGGTGCGTGTGCATCGGGTGCTCGTCCACCGTCGTGTTGATGAACCGCCAGACCTCGGTGCAGTTGTAGGTCGGGAAGTCGGTGATGGGGGCCATGAAGTGCATGTCGTTGAGCATCACCATCATCGGGTTGCCCATCATGTCCTCCATCTCGTGCAGGAAGATGTCGCGGGTAAAGCAGGACTGCGCCGGGTTGTAGGTCGGCACATTGCCCGGGTGCATCGGAATCGTCGAATTGTCGACAACCTGCGTATCCTTGACGCAGAACATGAAGAGCTCGGGAAGCGGGGTGTCGTCGGGGCCGCCGAAGCCATCGTAGGTACCGTCGAACGGTGCCGGCGCGTTGTTGGTCACGATGAAGCACTTACCCTGCTGGCCGGTGAAGTCGATGATGAGGTCGCGGCGGTCGCCCGGGCCGACGAGCAGTCGCGGCGAGTTGGTGACGTTCGGGTCGTTGAACTTGTAGGTGTTGTTCACGAGGCCCTGTTCGGTGCCGATCATGTAGATGGCCGGGCCGGGCGCGGAGTCGGGCGCTATGTAGCCTTCGTGGGTGGACTCGATGAGCTTCATCGACAGGAAGCGGTCATCGCACCCATTAAGGAACCGAATTCGGTACTTCCGCGGTTCGACGTCCTGCATCGGCCATATCTTGCCGTTGACGAGTGATACGTCGCCGAAGAACTCCGGTACCCACTCCGACGGGTAGTAGAGCTGACCATCCTCGGTAAACACCCGGTCCTGTGCGGCGATGCCGAGTTCGTACGGTCCCGCCGGCAGGTTCAGCCTCTTCTCGCGCGGGTCGGTGATGAGATAGAACCCCGCGAGCCCGGCATACGCGTTCAGCCGCGTGATGCCACAGGAGTGGTCGTGATACCAGAGTGTCGCTCCGGGCTGGGTGTTAGGATATTTGAAGACGGTCTCCTGTCCGGGGTAAATGAAGTCCATGCACCAGCCATCCGACGAGGCCTCGATGTCGGCAGCGCCGTGCAGGTGCGACACGAACCGCGATGACTGATTCCAGCCCGTGCCCATCATGACGTCAATCATCGTATCGACATGGAACATGTGGCTGTCCGGCAGCTCGTTGATGTATCTCACAGCGATGGGCTGTGAATATGTCGCCACGAAAGTCGGCCCGGGGGTGATGCCGTCGAACGTGAACACGTTGGTCGGGCCGAGGTCGCGGTGCATCTGCTGCGTGGCCGCCTTTATATGGACTTCGTACAACGGTCGCCCGTTGTAGCGGCCCACCGGCTGGCGAACCGGTGGCTGCGGCAGGGGGTCAACGTACTTGGTCAGCGTGGTCGGGTCCAGCAGCGGCTGAGCGACTGCCGGCGTCACGCTGAAGAGGACGATGGGCAGGAGCACTACCCATGCGAGTACTGCGGTCTTTTTCACTGTTTCTCTCCTTGTTGTGCGGTCTTGGTTGCGGCTGCATTCTCCGTCCCTCCCCGTGACCGTACTCTGGGACCGCCTCTTTTCGTCCCACGCGTCAACAGCCGGCCAGCGCCCCGGTGCAGCATCCGGTCCGCGCTTCGGTTCCTCGGGCGTACGCGAAGACTTCTGCAGGTCTCGTGCCCACCGACTAGCACTAAGCCTGCGCCCACCGGGCGCCGGGACAAGCAGCCACCTTGGCCGTTACAATGCACGCACGTGTAACCCCGCGTGTTCCGCGAACTGAACCCAACCGGGCGCGATGAAGGTCTACCTAACCGTGAAGATTGATGCCAAGCCCTCGGCCGCGAAAGCGCATCGAGCGCCACAGGAAGTAGCGACCGCTCCCCACGCAATCTGGACCGGCACCGTCAGTTTCGGCTCCATCGCGTTTCCGGTAAGGCTGCGTCCGGCGGTGCGCGAACGGCGGGTTCAGTTCAACCTGCTCCATAAGTCCGACCTTGTCAGGCTGAAACGACAAATGGTCTGTTCGCTCGAAGGCGCGCCCGTTCCGCCCGAAGACCAGGCCCGTGGCTTCGAATTGGAGGGAGGCAGGTACATCCTGGTCGACCCGGCCGAATTGGAGAAGGCGGAGCCGGAAGCAAGCCGGGCGATAGCGGTACACGAGTTCGTGGGCGTTGCCGAAATCGACCCGGTGTATTTTGAACGGGGATACTATCTTGAGCCGGCGGAGGATGCAGGGAAAACGGGCGACAGTCCCCCGGCGCGCCTGCTCCGGACTCAGCGCGGGTCAGTCTCCGTTTTCCCGGAACTGGCGGCGGTGCTGGAAGAGGAGCGCCTCGCGGGCATCTGCACGTGGGTGATGCGCAAGCGGGCTTACGTCGGCGCGATTCTGTCGGCCGGCGGCGTGCTGCGGCTGAACGTCATTCGCCATCCGGGCGAGGTCATCAAGGTAGCAAGGCCGGCGGCCGGTTCGGCGCTGTCGGACCGCGAGCTTGCGGTCGGCAGCGAACTCATCAACCAGATGACCGGGAAATTCCAGCCGGAGAAGTTCACGAACAGCCACCAGCAACGGCTGCGGCAGCTCATCGAGCGCAAGGCGCACGGGCAGAAGATTCGCCTCGTCACGCCGAAGCGCCGCGCTGCCACCGAGCCGGATAAGCTGCTTTCCGTCCTCGAAGCCAGTCTGAGGAAAGTGGCATGAGGAAAGTAAAAAGGACGAAGGACAAAGGACGAAGTCCGGACCGGCGGACGGCTCTACCGGCGAAGGTCACGGGCGCGTTTCGACCGACCAGCGACACGAGCCCGGAAGTCTGGCGCGGGACAATCAGCTTCAGTCTTGTCGCCATCCCGGTCCGGCTGGTTGAGGCAATATCGCCCGACCGGGTTTCCTTCCGGCTGCTGCATCGGAAAGACTACGCGCCGCTCGTGAGCCGGATGCTCTGCCCGAACGAAGGGAAGATAGTTCCGAGCGAGGAGATTGTCCGGGGATTTGAGTATAAGCCGGGAAGCTACATCCCGATGACCGCGGCCGAGCTGGAGTCGGTCACCCCGGAGCGCAGCCGCACCATCGAGGTCACCGACTTCGTTCCCGCCGCGGATGTCGATACGGTCTACTTCGACTACCAGTATTACCTCCAGCCGATGAAGGGCGGAGAGAAGCCGTATCGCCTGCTGGTCGAGGTGCTGAAGCGCGCCGGGAAAGCCGGCGTCGCGAGCCTCGTGCTGGCCGAACGCGAATACCCGGCGCTCATCCGGAGCGTGAACGGGCTCCTGGCCGTGAATACGCTGCACTACCCGGACGAAATAGCACCCGTAACAGGGGTAAACACGGAGACGCGGGGACACGCAGACGCGGAGAAGGAGCGCATCAGGCGGGCGGTGCGGAAGATGGCTGCGAAGTTCGAACCCGATAAGTACGCGGACGAGCGGCGGGCGAAGATCGTGGCGCTCTTGAAGCGGAAGCTGGCGGGCGAATCGCTGGTGCAGGCGCCCGAGACCGAGGAGACACAAGGCCGGGCGGGTTCGGACCTTGAGGAGCTGCTCGAGGCCAGCATCGCCAAGGGCGGGAAGAAGGCGTGAGCGCAAGGCCGAGGACCGCGGCGCGCCGGACGGCCAGGCGGCCGCAGCGCGAGACGTTTGCCCGGGTCGGCGGAATCGAGCTGCCGCTTACCAATCTCGAGAAGGACCTCTATCCTGCCTACGGTTTCACCAAAGCCCGGGTGCTCGACTACTATCGGCGGATTTCCAGGTTCATCCTTCCGCACCTGCGCGACCGGGCGCTGACCCTTAAGCGCTATCCCGACGGCACCGGCGGGCCTTTTTTCTTCGAGAAGCGCTGCCCCTCGTCCCGGCCGGGCTGGGTTCACCTCGCGAGCGTTCCCGCGCTCGACGGCCAGAGCATTACAGCCTGCGTCGTCAACGACCTCCGCACCCTGATGTGGGTGGAGAATCTTGCCTCGATTGAACTCCACGTGCCGCTGGCGCGGGTCGACTCGCCGCACGCGCCGGACTCGCTCGTCTTCGACCTTGATCCCGGCCCGGGCGCGGGTATGGCCGAATGCTGCCGGGTCGCGCTCATCATCCGCCACATGCTCGAACGGCTGCGCGTGTCGTGCCTCGTCAAGACCTCCGGGATGAAAGGGCTTCACGTCCTCGTTCCGCTGAACCGCCAGGAGGTGACGTTCGAGCGGACGCGCGACTTCTCGAAGGCGCTCGCCGCGCTGATACAGCGCGCCAATCCCGAACTCGTGACAACCCTCGTCGGGAAGGCGGAAAGGGAACGCAGGGTATTCATCAACTGGGCCCAGAACAGCTCGGCCAAGACAATGGTGGCCGTGTATTCGCTTCGCGCGCGCGAGGCGCCGGCCGTGTCCTGTCCGGTCACGTGGCCCGAGGTCGAAGGCGGAGCGGCGGGCCGCGCCAAACTCACCATCCTTCACACCGACGCCGTGCGCCGAGCGGAGAAGCTGGGCGACCTTTTCCAGGACGTACTGACGCGGCGCCAGGCCCTTCCCCACCTGTAGCCGGCGCGGCCCCACGACCCGGGGCGATGGCCGTGGAAACCGAAGGGGCGGAGCCGGCGGCTCCGCCCCCTGCCTTGCGCAGGCTACTGGATCTTTACTAGCTTCTGGTCGGCGGTGAACTCTTTTGATTCAAACCGCACAAAGTATGTACCGGCGGCAAGAGTCCTCCCGGTTGCGCTCCGGCCGTCCCAGCCAACGGTGTAGTGGCCGGGTTCGGCATCGTGCGCGACAAGCGTCCGGACCGCCCGGCCCTCGGCATCGTACACCCGTATTGCCAGTGATGTCTTCTTCGGGATGTCGTAGCTGACGCTTGTTACATCACTCATTACCCCGGACCCCCCGACTTCCAGATGGAAGGCGTCGGGGTGGGCAATGGGATTGGGCTGGAGGTTGACCTGGCAGGCGGTCGAGAGGGCATACTGGCCGGTCGCTTTGTTATCGGCCCAGGTTACGATGGCGTAGTAGTCGTCAACCAGCGCGTGGAAGTGGATGTACTCGCCCTCGCCCGGGCCGTTCACGTCCGCAACGGCCACCGCCTGGGAGCGGTCGACGTAGTACGGGGCGTCGGGTGACCGGAATATTGCCATTCCCAGATTGACGTTGCCGCCCGCGACCGACAGCGTAAAGCAGGTATCGGTGGCCGGGGTCGCGTGGTATTCACATACTCGAATGACGTCGTTGTCGTTCCATTGGTACGGCCCGTTGACCCGCTCGGCGTCGAGGGTGGTACCGCTCGTTGCCTGGGTGAACTCGACGGTGGCGGTGGTGGAATCGAAGTCGCGGAGCTTTACGCCCATCGTATCGAGCGGGCTGTGGTTTCCGTCGGAGACGCAGAAATCGGTCTGCGGGCCAGGCCGGTCATCGGCCGACCGGGCGCGCAGCGTCAGGAAGTTCGCGTCCCACAGGTCGAGCTGCCAGTTGCCGCCTGAGCGGATGCCAACGGCGTTCCAGTGCGGCCGGGTCTGGCCGAACTTGAGGAGCGTGTCCGATTTGACCTCGGCCGGGACGTCGTCGGCAAGGACCGTGGCCCGGTAGCGCAGCGGGTCGAACGAAAGGATGCCCATCGCCGTGCCCCAGTTCTGAACCTCGCGGCAGTACTCGCCGGCTATCCACGAAACGTTGTCCGCGTTGGGGTCGAGCGCGATGGATGTGACGCGGCCGAACGGGGCCGGGTCGCTCGTCCCGTACGACGCGAGGCCGGGTCTGAGAATGGCCGGGGCGGAAAGCGTCTCGCCTTCGTGCCAGCCGGCATAGCCCATGCCCGGGTAAATGTTCGGGCTTGAGACGTTGAACGCGAAGTAGGCATTGCCGCGTCCGTCAACGGCGACCGACGGGTTGAAGTAGCTCACGAGCCCGTTGCCAAGTGTCTTGTCCAGCCGGGTCGCGAAACCGGGTTGCGGCATACTGCCCGCGGTGTTTTCCAGCACGAGATACCGGATGGCGGCCACGCCATCGCCGGTCCACCGGTAGGCTTCGTTGAAAGTGCAGTACAGCCTGCCGTTCGCGTACTCAAGCGACTGGAGCCGTGCCGGCCCGGTCGCAAGCCGGATGTCGGTGCCGGGCTGCGCCGCGTCCGGCGGTGCCTGGAAGTAGCGGATTTTAGCCGCGGGCAGCCGCTCCAGCGCCGGGGTGGTCGCGGTAGCGTGTACCTGCCATACCGTCACGTGTGAGCCGGAATCCGGCGCCACATCGGCCAGGTAGAAATCCGCGGCCCCGGCGGGTGCCCGCATGGGGCGAACGCTCGACGCGGGCCGGCCGTTCTCGTCCTTCAGTCCCCAGAAGTCGGCAAAGGACCGCAGCCTGCCCTCGTAGAGTTCGTGCTTGTCGAGCACCCGGACCCGGGCGTACTGATAGGCAGGGTCGTTCGGGGAGTAGAGGTTGGCGGTGAGGACGACGAATACGCTGTTATAGCCCAGCGCCTGGTCAGCGGCAATGCCGGCGGCGGACATGACACCGCCGCTGCTCGCATCCGTCTTCCATACGTACCATGAGCCCATGGCCGACGGCGCAAGCGATGCGGCAATCAGCCAGTACGATTCCACCGTCTGGTGGCCGGTGACTGCCGGGTTCAGGGCGAGGGCGGTGATTACCCAGCGTTGCTCCTTCATGTCAAAGAAGACCTGGGGCTGGTAGATGGCCGCCGGCGGGTTCACCGGGCGAAACAGGTCCCGCAGGGAACCGGCGGCGAGTTTGGCCCCGGACTTGTCGAAGACCGCCCAGGTCGAATTGATGACTTCCACCACTTCGGAAAGGCCGGCGGCGATTGCCGGGTCGGGCGTGCCGAACTCGGTCTGGTCCAGGCCTTCGAGCCGTGATAGAACCGGCACTCCGCCGGCATTGCTCGGCGGCGGCAGCTGGATGAGCGCGTTCGCGGTCGGGGCCACGGCCGGCGCTTGGGCCTTCAGTGCCCGAACAAGCGTCTGGTCCGGCATCGGCACCGGCGGCGGCATCGCCGTCACTCCAACGCCGCCGGTGGCCTGACTAAGCGAAACCACCGCGGGGCCCGCGACCACGGTGCCCTGAACCGGTCCTTCGAAATCCGCGCCCAGTAGCGGCATGATCGCCGCGGCGACCGCAAGCGCGAGGGTGACTGCCCTGGTCATAGTTACCTCCATCAGGCGACTCGGGCGTCAACCTGACGGCCGGCCGCCTCATTCAAAGCTCAACTCTCTCTCGACCGCGCCTTCGTGAACACGACCAACGGCGCCGAAAACGTCCGGCGCCGCGCTCACACGGTGGCTATGTGCATTATGCGTGCCGCTCAGTTCGCCGTGGTGGGAGGGAACTCAGTTCCAGTCTTGGCAATGAGCCGGTCAAGGCCCGATGCTCGGCGCGTAACTCCCGAGGTTACATATTGCCCGGATTATACTTCGCCCGTTGCACACTTCAGCGGCAAGATTCCGGATTCCTGCCTCTGCCGTCCATCTCTCCGACTTCCAACGCCTGCTTATGCCGTGCCTTGGTGCCTTGCATACCGGGCATGTTTCCTGCAAGCATTCGGCCATGCGTCCGCGCGCAGGCGCGGTTTGATTAAGGCACGGCCAGGTGGCGTACGGGGTATCCGACCAGGTTACGCGACATCGGGCCGACGTCCGGCAGTATTGGAGAAAGGAACTGCAATGGAGAATTTGAGCAGCCACATTCAGCGGGCAGACTGGCAGAAGGAAAAGCACGTCCCGGTAATCGAGTGCCCGGAAAAGGTCGCGGCCGACACCGAGTTCGCGGTCAAGGTGAGCCTTGGCAAACAGATCGCCCACCCCAACACAACCGAGCACCACATCCGCTGGATAGACCTTTACTTCTGCGCGGAAGGGGCGAAGAACACGTCCCAGGTGGGCCACTTTGAGTTCACGCTGCACGGCGAGTCGGTCGAGGGTCCCAACCAGGGGCCGGCCTACTCAAGTCACGCCGTCACCGCGTACATGAAGACCAAAAAGCCGGGATGCCTGCATGCGCTGGCCTACTGCAACATCCACGGACTTTGGGAGAGTACAAAAGAGCTGAAACTGACCTAGGAGGCGCAAATGCCCGAATTCCTGAACCCTTTCCCCGGCCGCGTGCCGGACCGCAAGCTTGGCAAGGAAGAGCTGGTGCGGGCGCTCCGGCTTGACCTCGCGGCCGAGCACGAGGCGGTACATCTCTACCTCGCTCACGCCGACGCCTGTGAAGACCCGCTGGCCGAGGCAGTGCTGCGCGACATTGCCGACGAGGAGCGGAAGCACATCGGCGAATTCATGCGCCTGATACTGCTCCTGACCGGCAACGAGCAACAGCTCACCGACTCAGGCGCGCAGGAGGTGGAGCAGATGCGGTCGACACTGGCGGGTAATAAGAAAACGACGGTCGGTTCGCTGATCGAGACGAAGGAGGCGTGATGGGCAGCGACTTCGAGAACCGGGCTCTCTCGGGCATTGGTGACAAGACGTGGGAAGTGCTGGAGCGGGCCGCGGTCGGGGCGGCCAAAAGCCAGCTCTCGGCGCGGCGGTTCATTTCGATTGAGGGGCCGTACGGCCTTGGGGTCCAGGCAGTGCCCCTGGCCGACGAACATTCGCCGGATGGCCACGCGGTCGCCCGGCTCCTCTCGCTCCACTATCTCTTTCGTACCTTCGGCATGAGCCTGCGCGACATCGCCGTCTACGAGCGGGAGTCGCTCACGCTCGATGTCGGGCCGGCGGCGAGCGCCGCCATCGAGTGTGCCCGGGCCGAAGAGGAACTCATCTTTTCGGGCAGCAAAAAGGCCCCCGGGCTCATATCCTCCGCCGGCGTCGAACGGCACAAACTCGCCTCGTGGCAGCCTTTGGGCAAGGCGGCGGCCGACGCGGTGGAAGCGGTGAACAAGCTCGACGCCGCCGGGTTCCACGGGCCCTACGCGCTCGCGCTCGCGCCTGCCCGCCACAACCTTTTGTACCGGCTCTATCCCGACGGCAACGGCACCGAGCTCGGGCACATCGAGAAGATTGTCGGCGGCGGCGTGTTCAAGAGCCCGGCCCTGAAGACGGGCGGTGTGCTGCTTGCCACCGGCGAGCAGTTCTCGGCCATCGTCATCGGCCAGGACCTCTCCGTCGGCTACGTCGGCCGGGTCGGACCGGACGTCCAGTTGTCGGTTTCAGAGAGCATCGCTCTCTACCTGCGCGAACCCAAGGCCGTCTGTGCTTTGGAAGATTGATTACGACCCTGCGTCTACCACCCAGCGTGGGGTCGTTCCCCAAAAGGGAGGGAGAGCGCCAACCGGCGCTCTTCTCTTGGCAGTTGGGCTGAAAGTGAGGTAACTATGAACCCGATATTGAACCACAGAGCACACAGAGAACACCGAGGCTCGCGTGCGGAGTCCAGACTCCGGACCTTTGCCCGCTCTGTGAACTCTGTGCCCTCCGTGGTTGATCCTGTCCCCATCCGGACACCGGTTTCGGCCGATCTGCGTTCTCATCTGGCTCTGTGGTCGGCCGACCGTGGGCTCGGGGAGGAACGCCCGGACGCTACCGAAGGCTCGGTGCAGACCCGCGCCTTCAGTCGACTCTGGCGAGCTGCCTGGTCGGGCCCGACCTCGAATCAGCGGAGAAGACGTGGCGGATGAAATCTTCACGCTGATTGCCGGCGGCAAGGCCGGCTACGGCATCCGCAAAGCCGGCACCTCGGCCGCGCGGCTCTTCGCGCGCATGGGAAGGCGAGTCTTCCAGATGGACGACTATCCGAGCCTGATCCGCGGCGGCCACAACTTCTTCTCCGTATCGACGTCCCGCAGTCAGATAACCAGCCACTACCTGAAGGCCGACCTCGTGGTCTGCCTCGACCAGCGCTCGGTCGACGCTCACCGCGACCATCTCAAGCCGGGCGGCTTCATGGTGTTCGACGACAAAGCCCGCCTGCCCGACTCGTCGCCAATCGCCAATCACGCATCGCTCCCCATCTCCACCGAGGCAAAGAAGTACCCGGACCCCGACCTGGTAACCGGCGTCGCGGTCGCGGCGGTACTTGCTTCCGCTATCGGCATGTCGCACGACGAGCTGATGCGCTTCATCGAGCAGGAGTACCCGCGCGGCACCGAGAATAACAAAGCCTATGCGAGCGCCATCTATAGCGCGGCCGAGCCCGCGCTTGCCGGCCGGTTCAAGCTGGAACGCGGCGACAGGCAGCGGCCGATGCTCTCGGGCAACGATGCCATCGCTCTCGGCGCGGTCGCCTCCGGGCTCGACGCCTTCTTCGCCTACCCAATGACCCCGGCGTCCTCCATTCTCACGTTCCTCGCCGCCAGGGCCGGCGAACTTGGCACCGTCGTGGTCCATCCCGAGAACGAAATCGGGGTCATGAACATGGCCATCGGCGCGGCCGCGGCCGGCGCCCGGACCATGGTCGCGTCAAGCGGCGGTGGCTTCGCGCTGATGCAGGAAGCGTTCTCGCTCGCGGGCATGGCCGAGGTGCCGCTTCTCTGCGTGCTGTCCTCGCGCCCCGGGCCGTCGACCGGCCTGCCTACCTACACGTCCCAGGGCGACCTCGACTTTGCCTTAAACCAGGGGCACGGCGAGTTCCCGCGGGTCGTGGCGTCGCCGGGCAGCATCGAGGAAGCCTACCTGCTCGCGGCAGAACTCATGAGCCTGGCCTGGGAATTCCAGACGCCGGCTATACTCCTGACCGAAAAGCACCTCTCCGAAAGCCGGATGACCGTTGAACTGGACCTCGAAAAGGCTGCCTGGGCCGAGGAATTTGGGAAAACGGGGGAAATGGGGACTGGAATGGGGGAAATAGGGACAGTCCCTGAAGGTACAGTCCCTATTTCCCCGTACCAGCGCTACCTCGACACCCCGACCGGAATCTCGCCGCTCGCCTTCCCGCCATCCAAAGAGCTCATCAAATGGAACAGCTACGAACACGACGAAGCCGGACTCACAACCGAAGACGCGGGGATGTCGGCGCGGATGGCCGACAAACGCCGCCGCAAAGGCGAGTGCCTTGCCGCCCACATCCGGGTCCTGAATACAGTGAACGTGTATCCTGCGCCTCATTCGGGCGGGGACATGACCCAATCGTCCTCGATTGGGATCGTGTCCCAGGCCGGCGCGGATTCACCCGTCATCATCACCTATGGCTCAACCACGCTCAGCGTGCTCGAGGCCCTGCGCTACGGCGGCATCCGGGCCACCGTTGTCCAGCCGCGGTTCCTCCGGCCGCTGCCCGAGTGGGAGCTTGCCCGCTACGGGGGAAAGCACGTAACCGTGGTCGAAGAGAGTGTAACCGGCCAGTTCGCAACGCTGCTCAAAGAGAAGGCGGGCATTACCGCCGAACGGGTTATAAAACGCTACGACGGCCGCCCCTTCTCCCCGGACGACCTCGCCGAGCAACTCAGGAGTTAAGAATGGGTACCAGGATTCTCAGGTTCGGGGTTCTGCCTCGTCTTCCTGCCCTTCGTGCCTTTGTGTCTTTGTGGTTGAATCCGCCTCCTGCCCGCCGGGCATTTTGCATTTTGATATTTGCATTCTGCAATTTGACTTGCCCTCGTTCTTGGTCAGCTCCGGAGGTCGCATGACCCCGCTCTCGACTCCTGCCGAAGTTACCTGGTGCCCGGGTTGCGGAAACTTCGGCATCATGAGCGCCTTTAAGCGGGCAGTCACCCGGCTCGAATCGGAGGGAATCGACCGCAGTCACCTCTTCATCTCCTCCGGTATCGGCTGCCACGGCAAAATTGCCGACTACCTGGCCCTGTCCGGTTTCTACTCGATTCACGGCCGGGAGATCGCCACTGTCCAGGGCGTCAAGCTCGCCAATCCCGACCTCTACGTCATCGCCTTCGGCGGCGACGGCGACGCGCTCGGCGAAGGCATCTCGCACCTGATATTCGCGGCCAAACGCAACGCCGACATGACGATGATAATTCACGACAACGGCGTCTACGCGCTAACCACCGGCCAGTATTCGCCCTTAAGCACCCGCGGCTACAAAGGACCCTCCACGCCTTCGGGCTCGGTCGAAGACCCGCTCAACCCGCTCAGCCTGATGCTCGCCGCCGGCGCCACCTTTGTGGCCCGTGGCTACGCGGGCCGGGTCCCCGAGCTCGCCGACCTCATGTACCGCGCGGTGCGCCACCGCGGGTTCGCCTTCCTCGACGTGCTCCAGCCCAGCGTCGTCTTTAACGACACCTACAAGAAGTACAACGCCGAGACCGAACCGGTGACCCACGACCCGAAGAACTTCGGTGAGGCCCTGGCCGCGGCGCAGAAGCTCGACAAGCTTCAGCTTGGTGTCTTCTACGAAACCGACAAGCCCGCCTTTCACCGCGAACTCCTGGGCGAACGGAACCCGGTGAAAGACCGCCTGTCCCAGGCGGAACGGCTGGAACGCATCAAGCGCGTTCTCGCCGGAGGCTAGTGAACTTTCACCTTCACCCTACTCTCCCCCTCAAGGGAGAGGGTAGGGAAGACCCTGAATCCGACAATGGAGCAACGAAAGCACGCACTGTCCGACAGGGGCCGCTGCGGCCAAAGACACGAAACAAATGGGTGCGGAATGCCACCTGCCCATTTCACTTCGATTTCGTGTTTTCGTGGCCATCAATCTCGGTTCCGGGGAAGAGCACACCCTTCCCTCCCCCTCGAGTGCGAGGGAACCAAAGAGCGACCTTCCCTCCTCCACAAGGCGAGGGAAAACAAGCCTCATCCCTCCCTCCCCCTTCAAGGGAGAGGGAATCGAAGGGAGGGGGTAACACGAACGAGAAGGAGAGACACATGAAACAGTGGAAACTGGTCGGACTTGTGCCGGCCATACTCGCCGCCGCCGTCCTATTGGCCGGCTGCGGCGCAAAGACAACGCCGGTGGACCCGATGTCCACTCAGGCCGGTATCGGCCTGCAAATGGGTATGCGCGACCTCTGGGATGCCCACGTCACCTGGACGCGGATGTACATCGTCTCGGCCGTCGCCAAGCTGCCGGATGCGTCCACCGCCGCGGCCCGGCTGATGCAGAACCAGGAAGACATCGGTAACGCCATCAAGCCCTACTACGGCGACGACGCCGGCATGCAGCTCACCACCCTGCTCAAGAACCACATCAGCACGGCGGGCGCGGTCGTAGCAGCGGCGATGGGGAAAGACACGGCGAAGCTTGCCGCGGCCCAGGTCCAGTGGACCGCCAACGCCGACTCGCTTGCCGATTTCCTCGCCACGGCCAACCCCAACTGGCCCAAGCAGACGCTCGCGGACATGCTCCACGAACACCTGCGGCTCACCACGAACGAGGCGGTTGCGCGCATCAAAATGGACTGGGCCGGCGACGTGAAGGCTTTCGACGCGATCCACCAGCAGGCGATGATGATGGCCGATGCGCTCAGCTCCGGCATCATCAAGCAGTTCCCGGACAAGTTCAAGCCGGCGCAGATGTAGGGCCGGCGGGACCAGACTTAGGCGACCATACGAAGGGATAGGGAGGTACACTAATGCAGTGGCAGAGAGTAATCAAAACAGCAACACTGGTCGGGGTCGGGCTCATATTTGCCGGGCTCGCGCTCACCGCGTGCAAGACCAAAGAGGCAGTCTCGAACTACGTTCGCTATGACCTGGTGGCCGACACGGCCGGGTTCACCGGCGCGCGGCTCGACGCCCGCCTGCTCAACGCCTGGGGAATCGCCGTCGACGCCAGCGGCAACTTCCTCGTCGGCTCGAACCACAACGGCGACGCGCTCTGGTACGACGGCACCGGTGCCGACGTCGGCACGCCAATCGCAATCCCGGCCGCCGATACGCCCGCGCTCGGCGCGCCGGCAGGCATCGTGCGTAATACAACCTCGGACTTCAAACTGCCCGGCACCGCCGAAGCGGCCAAGATGATCTTCGTCACCGAAGACGGGCTTGTCGTCGGCTGGTCGTCCGGGCTCAACGCGGTAAAAGTCGCGGACCAGTCGGGAACGGGCGCGGTATACAAAGGCGTCACCATCGCCTCGGACAACGGTGACAACTTCATCTACGCCACCAACTTCAAAGGCCACGCGGTCGACGTATTCGACAAGAACTTCAACCGCATCACCTCCAAGCCCTTCAGCGACCCGGATATCCCGGCCAACTACTCGCCCTTCAACATCGCCTACATCAGCGGCAAACTCTACGTCACCTACGCCGTACCCATGTCGCCCGACTTCGTCGACGACTCCTCGGGAGCCGGCGTCGGGTACATCGACATCTACGAAACGAACGGGATACTCAACAAGCGCTTTGTCACCCAGGGCTATCTCAACTCGCCCTGGGGCCTTGCCCTGGCCCGGGCCGAGTTCGGCGAGTACGCCAGCGCCATCCTCGTGGGTAACTTCGGCGACGGCACCATCAACGGCTACAAAACCGACGGCACCTGGCTCGGCCAGCTCAAAGACGCAACCGGGACCGTAGTGACAATCGACGGCCTCTGGGGCATCACCTTCAAACCGGCGGCCGACCCGGACCGGCTCTACTACACGGCCGGGCCGAACCACGAAAACCACGGCCTCTTCGGCTACCTGAGAATGGAATAGCTGCCGCTGGCCTCCGCACAAAAGAGCAAAGCGCATGCGGACACGCGAACCAACATCGCAAGGGCGGGGGCTCTCCCCGCCCCTGCCTCAAAGCCGACATTGGGCAAACCACAGAGCCCACAGAAAGCACAGAATAGGTGAAGCCAGGGTCTGGTCTCGCCCTTCGGAGTCGCTGTGCTACAAGCGTGCGGGGTCATCGTCTTCGCGGAGGTCTTTCGCTCCGCCGCCTCTGCCCAGAGGTCGTCCGGTTCGTGCAGTTAGCGGCCTTCGGGACAATTCGACTTTTGATAGCTGCATTTTGCAGTTTGACTTGCGCGTCCGACGCGCGCTGTGAACTCGGTGGTTCAATATCGGATTCAGGGCCCTGGGCGGCCGGCCGCAACCCGGACGAAGAAAGAAATCGGGAGAGGAGAAGAACATGAAACACACGAAACCCGCCGGCCTGGCGCTTGCCGTGCTGCTCGGCCTGGCCCTCCTGGCCAATTGCGACGTTAACCAATTGCCCGACCCGGCCTACACCCCCACCGGGGTGGACCTCCGGCTTGCCATGCGTGAACTATGGAGCGGAGACGCCACCTGGACTCAAATCTACGTCGCCGACGCCTACGGCGGGGAGCCGGACGCGGCCGGCGTCGTATTGAACCGGCTGATGCGGAACATGGACCAAATCGCCGACCGATTCAAAACCTACTACGGCGACGACACCGCCGAACGGCTTGGCACGCTGCTGCGCAACCGGGTCAGCGAAATGTCCGGGCTCGTCGCCGCCGCGCCGCTCGACGACAGCACCCAGTCGGCGCTCGCGCTCGACCAATGGAACGCCAACAGCGACTCGCTCGCCGGGTTCCTCGCCGGCGTCAACCCCCACTGGAAAAAAGAGACGCTCGTGGAGCTCTTCAACAAACAGGTGGACCTCACCGGCGACGAAGTTATCGCCCGCCGGGACAAGAAATTCGAGGCCGACATCCGGGGCGGCGACGAAATGCACCTCCAGGTCCTCAGGATAGCCGACGAACTCAGCCGCGGCATCATCCAGCAGTTCCCGACCAACTTCCAGTACGTGAAACCCCACTAGCCGCCACCTCGCGGGTCTTTGGGGCGGGCTCTCGCCCGCCCCGCCGCTATTCCCCCGACAACATCTCCGCGGCACGCGACGACGTTTATCCGGTGACAAGCCGGCAGGCACGAGCCGCCGGCTTTCCTTCCCGTCCCTTGCGGTTCACTGTCACTGCCTGCATGGCGAGCACGAGCCAGCCGATGGACTGCAACAACTGCCCTGCGCTGTAGTGGAGCAGCAAAAGGCCGACGAGCACACAGATGACGAGCGACGTGCCCCACGATGCCACGAACTTGAGCCACCCCGGCAGCTTGCCCAGGATGGCGCCGTAGAACCACGGGAGCAACGCTCCGAGCACGGCCCACAACACGGGCGGGAAGCCGCCCGGCGGGTCACTCAGCCTGGTGGAGTCCGTGGCCGCAAGGGTCACGGTTACACAGGCGAGGGCGACGAACAGGACGAGAGCCGCGAGTCTTTTCGACACGCTATTCCTCCTTTTCCGAGTTTCGATGTATGCGAACGCCGCCGACAAGCACGCCGCACACTGCCGCACTCATCGCGCCGCAGCATGCCCCGGTGATGACCCCATCCTTGCCCCGGCTGATCGCCATCAGGGCCACACCCGACATGGCGACGATGACGAGCGCCACGAGCGCTGCCAGTACGTAAAAACGCCGGCCGGAAGCATACGGGCACATCGCCGGGCCGGGGCAGCGTCTCACGAGGGCAGACCCCGGGGCCTACCCCGGACGATTCGGGGTATAGTCCGGTGCGTCACTAGGCGTACCTTTCGGTCACAAACCTATGGTGCCACCCGGAAAGTCGATGTCAAGGCAAATCTACTTGTAAGTGGATAAGCCTGTTGATAGTCCAGTGGAACAGCCAAAAAGGGCGGTTTTTGGGTATATCCCGGGGGCAAGAATGGGGATAGAATGTGGACAACTCGCCCATCTCGGCATGGTTGTGCATGTCGCGCGTACTATGCGGGTGGGGGTATCGCATTACTTATCCCCATGTATCCACATCCCAACAACAACAGCAATCTTATAGATATCATTTGTTGTTGTTCCGGAAGGGAGCGTCCCGCGAGCCGAAAACCGGGCGCAAGACCATGGGCAGTCCCACGCGGGGGCCGGTCCCGGAACCCCCGCCAAATGCCCTTCCGCACGACAGAGCCGGCCCGCTGTTGCGTCCGGACTACCTGGACGGGGAAAGGAAGCTGCCATTCGGGATCTGAGCCCGATATTGAGCCCCGGATTTCACGGCGCGCGGCGGGGGGCAAGTCAGACTGCAGAATGCGGAGAGCAAAACGCAGAACGCCGCACACTCTCCGCGACCTCGGCGGTTGACAGGCCGGAGAAGCGGGCTAGGATGGAGGAGTGAAGATGGCCTGGTTGATTTATTGGCCGCTATTGCTCGTGGTGGCGGCGGCGGTTGCGGCGGGGGTAGCCGTCATTGTGCGAAGGCTGCGGCACCAGGGGGATAATCCGTTCATCGTGCCGCCGCCGGAGGGTGAGGACCGAGGGGATGGTTCAACCACGGATGAACGCAGATGAGGCGGAGAGGGACAGTTCAGAGTTCAGAATTCAGAGACCAGAATGCAGAGTGGCGGACACGGAGCGGA
>CAZAKP010000003.1:0-43069 GCA_964485845.1 uncultured bacterium
CCTTCCGCCGGTGTCTTGTCCCGGCAGTACTGGGACCGCGCGCCGGAGTCGCAGATACCGGCGCAGGCGTTCATGGTTGCCCTTCAGGGTGTCAAGAGTCAGATATTCCGCCGGGGCCACGGCTCCGGGCGTCGATTGGAGATTGGACATGAGCGCTGCCCCATCCCAGAATAAACCCAAAAGGCGACAGCCGCGCAACGCCTTGCTAGGGATGTGGCTTGCCTCGTCCGCGGAAGGTTCATGAGCCGTACACGGTGCCTTTCCTCGATCCCTGCTTCAGAGGCATTCCGGCCATTCTTCATGGTGCCGAAGGCCATCTACAAGAGGCATCTCCTGAAGTACGCAACGCCCGCCGAGACGCTCGTCTTCTTCGCGCTTCTCCACTTCCGTTGGGGCGATACGATGGAGGCGTTCGTCGGCGTAGAGAAGCTGGCTCAAACAACGCATCTGAACCCAAGCACGGTGATGAAGGCAACCAAAGGACTTGCCGAGATTGGGCTGATTGCGAAACGTGGGAGAACCGACGAGCGAGAGTTGCGATATGAGTTGCTGCCATACGGCTCAGACCCTCCACCCAACAGTGCGGAAATCGTGATCAGAAGAACCAGACGGGCGAGGCGCAAGCCGTCCCATGATGCCAGTGGCCACTTTCGGTGGCAATCAGACGAATCCCCAGGGCCGACAAGTTCTGCCGCGTCGCGCGCCTGCCCACAAGGAGAGACAGACACGTCCAGTGGGAATGGACACCCAAACTCCAGTGAGACTGGAGTCCAGAACTCCAGTACCAGTGGACACCATAGAGAAGTACTCCAGAAGCAATGAAGACGTACAGAGGCTTTGATGAGAGAACAGTGTACTAGAGAGAGTAAGATAAGCTGCTGTTCTCCATGCATTCGGGAGAGAGAGCGACTGAAGGACGTCCAGAGGACTTCACGCTGCTCGCTCACGGAGGGTTGCGGCGCTCCGATCTGCCCTTTGTCGCCTGCTGGTGTGTGGTTTGCCGACGAACCCGTCTGCCGCAGCCGGAAGCACGGCGCTGGGGTTCGTTGGGTGAAGGTACAACGACGAATTGCGCGGCTGACGCAGGCTGTCGGTTACTTCACGCAGGCCGACCTTGAGCGCATCAGAAAGGTGAGGCGCGGAATTCGGGGCAGGAACCCGGACGCCGACCGTCGCCAGAATGCCGGAGCGCAGCACGGCACGGTATCGAGAGGCGGGGTTCTACGGGCCTATGCCCGAAGTCTGGACTCCAAACCCATGACTGAGACGAACCGAGAGGCGGACGTCCTCTCGTCGCCTATGCAGAGTGCCTGACCGATGTACGGTCTTGACATGGTTCGAATCTCTTGAGAGCCTATGCCGTCTAAAAGGAAAGGAGTTACCATGCGGCTATACCGACGTGGTGACTCTCAGTATCTTGATCTGGGCGTGATAGACGGCAAAAGGGTACGACTGAGCACCGAACGACTGCTGAAGCTGATTCAGCTTCATGGGTTGCTTGGTGCGAGAGTGCAAAGGCCAATCGGCATCGAGAAGGCGATGCGGGAGTACATGCAGCGTTGCAGTAACGGAACCGAGAACCGGCACGGCAAACCGAAGTCAGCTTCTCAGGCCAAGCGCGATAGGCAGGTTCTGACTCGGCTGGCGGCGGAGTTCGCCGGGCGCGAGGTCCACGAAGTGAGCGGCACTGACCTGCGCAGCTACGTCGCGAGGAGAAGCCTTGAGCGTTGCCCGATAAAGGGCACGACCATCAAGGTCTCGACGATGAACCGCGAGGTGTCCGTGCTCAAGAGCTTCTTCGGTTTCTGCGTCCGCGAGCAGCACTGCAATGAGAATCCCGCAGCCGACTTGAAGCAGAGGGCCGAGCACAACGAGAGAAGGTCATGGGCCGCTTCGGAATCAGAGCTTGCGCGATGGCGCGAGCAGTTGGACGGAACCGAGCGCGACATCTTCGACACCCTGGTGGGAACGACCATGCGCGTCGGCGAAGTCCTGCGGCTGAAGCCGTGCGACTATGATCCGGTGCATCGTACTCTCCTCGTGGCACAGCCGAAGGAGCAGCGTCCCGCAGAAGTGCCGGTCAACAACCACGTTCGGGCCATCATCGAGGCCCGGCTTGGTGGGGAATGGCTCTTCCCGTCAGGGCGCGGCAGGCCGTACACCGTGAGCGGAATCCGCAGCCTGCTCTACCGGGCGCGAGACCGCGCCGGGCTTCGCAGGTTCACGGTGCACGACCTCAGACGCTCGGCCGCGACCGCCATGCTCGACGCAGGCGTGGACCCGAGACGAGTGCAGGCCGTGCTCAGGCATCGGAACCTGAACACGACCATGCGGTATCTCGGGATTCGCGCCGAGGGACTGAGCCAGGCAGTCGAAGCCATCAGCGGACTCGGACTGGCACAAACGCGGCACAGCCCGGAACCGGACTCTCTGCAAGTGCCCGAATCTGCGCAAGTAGCATGACCTGAGCACCGGTTTAGAAATCCGATGCTCTGTCCATCTGAGCTACAGGCGCGAACGGAACAGGGATCGAGTGGTCCAGGGATCGGGTGCCGGCGCAGGACGCAGGCCTGGGCCCCAATCGCTGACCCCTAGCCCTTCGTCCCTCTGCCAGTCGGGGAGACTGGATTTGAACCAGCGGCCCCCACGTCCCAAGCGTGGTGCGCTAACCGGGCTGCGCTACTCCCCGGAAGAACGAGTGCTCAAGTGGTCGTCTGGTCCAGTGGTCAAGTGACAAACCACAGGCCATCGGCCGCAGTCACTCGGCGTTAATATAGGCGGGATTCGAACAGAAGTCAATTCACGGCCAACTGTCAGTCCGAATCGACGGCCGAGACAAGATTAATGTCGGGACCGACGTGGCGGGCGTTCTATGTGCCAATCGGTCAGTAGGTCGTTGGCGCTTGCGACGACACGTTTACCTGCAAGCAGCTTCACGAACGTCCGGTTCCGAGTTCTGAAACAGGCGAGTCTCGGCTTTCGACAATTCGGGAGCAGGTGATAGGGCGGCACAGGACAGAGGCGGCGGCCGCACCCGCGAGCGGAGTGCTGGCTCAGTCGCCCGGGTTCTGCTGCGGAATCCGACGGTGCAGCATTCCTCTGCGCGAGAACCCGGCCGGGCGATAGCACTCGTTCGATCTCGTGCCAGAACTGCCCGGTCAGGCTGATGCTAAGCCGATACGACGGAACCGCATCGCCAAGAGCCCAGGCTGCCTGCAGGTACTTCCGGCAGAGGGCCCGGTTGGCAGAGCCCTCCGGGTTGAACATGACCTTTCTGCCAAGCTGAAAGGCCGATTCCACTATCAAGGCAGTGGCGGGCGTGGTCGTGACCGGCTCGGCCCGGTCCGCTGATGATTGCTTGAGAAACAGCATGGCCTTGAGGGGCACGGCCTGCTCCACCGGCCATGATTCGGTCGGGGCCAGCCCATGCAGACGGCTCCAGGTCGGCCAGGGATGGGCCCAGTAACGGCCGTGCACATCGCGCACAACCAAGGTGCAGTCGTCAGAGAGCGAGCGCCAGGGGCATGGCAGGCGCCGGCTGGCAGTGGTTTTGCCGGCTCCGCTGGGGCCGGCGAGCAGGAAGCCAGCCCCGTCGTGCAAGGCAAGGGCACCGTGCAGCAGAATTCCTTTTCGAGCAAGCGAATCGGCTGCGACGGCTGAGGCGACACGCTCCATCCTGATTGTCTCGGTGCGTCGGTCCCGGGTCGGTCCCAGGCGGCAGACAAAACGAGGGCTGGTAGTCCGGCGCGTGCCGCCGGCTTTATCGAAGCCTGATGCCACGTATAACACGCGCCCGCCTTGCGCCGGGTCGAGCCGCATCACCCGGCCCAAAGTCTCCACCGTCGCTTTTGACTGCTCGTCCAGTGCCCGAATCACCCATCGCTGCCCGTCGGCTAAAGCAATCCCGAGGTTGGGCGAAGCCGAATACGGCCGAGTCTTGAGCTTCAAGGGCAGAATTCTAGGTGAGCACGCTGGCGAGTCAATGGGCGGCCGATGTCTCCGGTACTGGATGAAGTACCGCATAGCTCCATCTTCCGGTGGACGCCCGAATCCGACGGCTCGGACCAAAGAAGGAGGCGGGGTCCGGGACCGGATCCCGCCCGCTCTCCCAGACGGATTGGGTGCCCTGACCCTTGGACGCGCCTACTCGATAATGACCTTGGTTGTCTTGATGTCGTCGTCGCCCACGAGCTTGACAAAGTAGACGCCGGGGTTCAAGCCGTTCGCGTCGAGCCGCGCGGTATTCGTGCCCTCCCGGTAGCCTGCAGTTGCCAGGGGCCTTACGAGCCTGCCGACCGCATTGTAGAGGTTTATGTTGACCTTGCATGCCCGCACCAGGGTGTAGGTCAGAAGTCCATGACCACGGAGCGGGTTCGACGACAGGCTGACACGGTTGACGGCCGCGCCGGGCACCGGTGGCCTGCCTGACTTGAAGTCGATCGGGAAACCGATCCCGGCGACCTCGTCGACGAGCCAGCCGTGGCCGACAATTTCGTCGTCATCGGAGGCAAAGTTCCAGCGGACTTTCATGTAGTCGCCGCTTGACACCGGAATTGTGAAAACCGACTGCCGCCAGCCGGATGAGTTGCCGGACCAGCCCGATGCCCCAAGGGCGATGACCGTACCTTCATAGGTTTGGCCGCTCGATGGAGAAAGCACGCCCCCATCGGTCCAACTGCTGCCATTGTTGGTTGAGTACAGGTACGAGATGTTACCGCCATCATGGCCGGCCTGGGTGTTGTAGTTGTGCTGGAACGCGATCGCCGGATTGGACTGTGTCACCTCGAATGCCGGTGACGTCAGTTGGGTATGTGTGTCGTAGTCGTAGTCCCCATCCCGGCCGACGCCCCAGATTGTTTCGTCCATCGGCGGAGGTGCCCAGCCGTTCCAGGTCAGTAGGCCCCAACTCCAGCCGCCGTCGGTCGACGCGCTGAACTCAGTGTGGTTGTCCTCGTCGAAAAAGTAGATGAAATCGCATCCCTGAAAAATCGCGGTGGCCCTGTCGTTGCCTGGTGTCACGTCGCCGGCTAGCATCGTCGTGCACTTGGATGTGAAGAGACCGCTCGAAAGCTCGAACGGATAGAACGTGACCACGCGAGTCTCGCCTGCCTTGAGTCCCCGCAATGTCTGAGTCTTCGAATAGACTTCCGATCCGCCTTTGGTGATGGTGAATGTCGCTTTGAATGAGCGCGGGCCATCGTTGTCAGCGTCGGCGTGAATCGAGGCCATGGGCGGGATACCCCAGCTCTTCCCGTACGTTTCATCGTTGAGGAAAGACGCCACCGGGCGTTCGATGCTGAGAGTGCTGATGTCACCGTCAAGCGGCAGAGTGTCCACGACGCGCGCCCAAATTCGATCGCAGCCATCGTAGTCGTACGAGCCGACCACGTCGGTAGGCGAGTGGTATACGACTATCGCCGTGCCCTCGGCGGGCCCGCAGGCAAGCGCGGGTTTCTGTGCATATCCTCTCGTCGATATGGTGAAGTCTGTTCCGCCCACTATCCCGCCTTGCAGGTTGACCCGGCAGCCGAAGATGTCGTAGGTGTTGCCGTCACGGCTGTCATCCCAGGCGACGAAGTAGTCGATACCGTCGAAGGCGGCAGTTGGCTCCTGCTGAGCACCGGATGCGTTGCAGACCGTGAATTGGCTTTCATGGCTGCCGTCGGTATGAACAAGCTCGCCGTAGATGTTGTAGTCGCTTCCGGGCAGGTCTTGCCAGACGACGAGGTAGTTGGTGCCGTCAAAATCGATAGCAGGCAGAGGAAAACTGACTGCGGCGCTGGCGATTACTATTCCATCGGGGTCGGTGACTTCTCCGGTGCCGGCAACCCGCGCCCCGATGACGCCTCTGCTTCCGATCGAGTAGGAGTATTCCTCCCAGACGGCGAGGTAGTTGGCGCCGTCGGACGCGATCGATGGGTAGTCTGAATAGTAGTCCTCGTTGTAGCCAACAGGTATTGCGTTGGCCTCAATCGTCCCTTCATTGTTTACCAGCGCGCCGACGATGAGTGAATTGTAGTAGTCTTCAGTGTATTCATCCCAGGCTACGAGAAACTTGTCGCCATTGGAGGCGATCGAAACCTTGTAGTCACACAGACCGTTGCTCGAGATGGTGCTGGCTATGTTCGTGACTGTGCGGTTCGTGTCCACGAGTGCACCGTGGATGTTGCCGTCATCCCAGTCCATCCAAACGACGAGGTACCTCGTGCCATCGAAAGCGACCGCCGGACCTGCGCGGTCATGGTCCGGTGTGCTGGGCGAGATCCGAAAGCTGCTTTGGTCGACGAGCGAACCATCAGCTTTGACTCGCGTTCCGCGTATTTCGTACGTGCCCATGTCATTCTCCATATACCAGACCACGAGGTAGTTGAGGCCGTCAAAGGCCACGGCGGCATCCGACTGATCGACAGGGTAGTCGTTCCAGTATAGGGAATCGGGCGCAGGCATGAACTCAGCGCCGAATGGGCAAGTACCAAGTCTGCGCGGCGTCCCTGGGCGCCGTCCGGACATTGCCTGCCGGGGCGCCTTGTCGGCACTAAGCCATTGTCTAAGGGCTGTGTGCCGTGCTTCGGGACTGAGTTTTCTCAAACTCTGCAGGAATTGCCGACGTTGGGCAGGGATGGTGCCGCGAATCGGCGAGTCTGCGCCAGGACCTGCGAAAGCGAAGGCGAGCAGGCCCGCGGCTGCAAGAAGCAAGAACGATTTCTTCGACATGGTCCTCCTTCCTTGTCTAGCTGGGCGATATCCCGGCTTGGCAACCACCGCTGGCTAGGTGGCCCGTGACGCAGGTACCCTGCCACTTGTATTCTCGGTAGCCAGCGGCGCTGCCGTTAAGGCCGCATTCTCCGTATGCTCGGTCAGAATCGTGAAGGTGAACGGCTTGCGGAGATTCGTATTCCTTGCGTTTCCTGGGCTTTTCTTTCATCTTGCTACCTCCCGGTGAAGTTCATTTTTCTCGGTTCTTCGTCGGTCGCCAAGCTTCCATTGTTCCTTGTCATGGTGAGTCACGGGTCGCTAGTCATTTTCTGCCTCTTGTCGCCAGACGGGGGTTGCGTGCTGGTATTTCGTGGCCGACAAGACCCTCGTCCGCTAGCGTTCCGAGCAGCCGGGCAACGTCGTTCACCATGGAACCGGGCGCATCGGGATAGTGACGACGGACTCCGGCGACGATATCGCTGACCGTTCGTCTACCATCTGCAAGTCCCCAGATGAGGGCTCCGGGTGGACTTACCGCTACGGCCACGCCGGTATCAGGGTTGGCCAGCAGGCTCCAGCCATCCGACCTATTTTGGCAGATTGCGAGCGGGTTGGGGAATGGCCGCTCTGGCAGAGGCAGCGTAGACACGGAGGCCCTTCGGTGGGCGGAAAGGCAGGAGTGCCGAGCCGGCTCTCTGCTCTTCGACTTCACATTCCTTGCTGCGATGGTGGGCCTCCGATGAGCGAGAGTGTGCGGAAACGTCCTGGACTCGCCTTTGCGGCGAGCAGGAGAGGAAGACGCGGCTGCAATTGGTCGCAGTCCGCAGAGCACCTCAGTGTCAAACCCATAAACCGATGCAGGTCGACCTTCCGGGTCGCCTGGGCTCAGCCGCCCGCAGGCTTAGGGAGGACATTTTGCAGCTCCTGGCCCCGGAGCTGTTCGTGGGCTTTTGAGTCCGCGCGGGTCGAGACCCGCCGTAGTCCAGCGGTCATGTCGCTCCCTGGCTTAAGCCTTGAATTCTCTGTATTCTATGATTCGCGTTTTGCGTTGTCAAGGGGTAAATCCGGCGAAGGACAAACGGGTGTGGCCGCCGAAGGCTGTCAGTGGTCCGCGGGCGAGATCTCGTTTCGGGGGCGAGTCAGCGTTGACTTGGCAGCAGTTATCGGCTAGAAACTGTGAGTGTTGTTTCGCAGGCGGCGCACAGCGGTGAGACGATTCTTCGCGTTCTTTGCCCCGCTGGCGCTCCTAGCCGCGGGCGGCTGCGCCGCTCTGTATACGGTGACACCGCGCTACTCGCGCGGTAATCCGCGGTCGGGCGGGAGGGAAACCACGCCGCAACAAGGCACGGCCGGGCGGGCCCGGAAGGTTCAGGCGGACGGCCGGAAGGGGGTGCTGCCCTGGCCGGCGCAGGGACAGGTAGTCACGGGGTTCGGCAGTGTCGTCGACCCGAGGTACGGGACGACGACCAAGAGCACGGGCATCGATGTCATTACCCGGAGCGGCAGCCAGGTTGTGGCGGTTGACTCAGGTACGGTGAGTTTCGCAGACATCTTCATGGGCTATGGCCGGATGGTCATCATCGACCATGGGAAACGGATTCACAGCATCTATTCGAGGCTGGCCGAGGTGAAGGTGAAAGTAGGCAACAAGGTGGCGAAGGGCGGCGTCATCGCTCTTGCCGGAGATACGCTGCATTTCGAGTTCCGGGTCGGGGGGAAGTCGGTCGACCCGATGGAATGGCTTGTACCAAGATGAGGACTCGGATAGTTCAGAAGTCAGAGTTCAGAAACCAGAGTTCAGAATTGCGGACCGGAATGGGAACCACCGATGAACACAGATGAACACTGATTGCGGCGACGGAGAAACCAGAAGCCGAAGCCGCAGATGAACGCCGATGAACGCAGATGCCGTTGACGGAGAAACCAGAGACCAGAGACCAGAAACTAGAAGCTGGAACCATGGATGAATACAGATGAACGCAGATGGGGGCTGCGGGAATCTGGAAGACCGGGACCCACAAACTGCAGATCTGAAACTGGAACCGGAGATTGACATTGGCTGGGAGCGGGCTAGATTGACTTCTCCAAAAAGGAGTATGACTATGCGTAAATACGTCGCTTCCGCGTTGTTGGTCCTGGCTGCGATTGCGGCAGCCGACTCGCTGTCTGCGGTCAAGGGCATCGATTCGCTGAGCATGAGCGCCATTAAGCTCGGGATGGACGCGAACGGGATGCAGGTTGACGAGCTGGGTTTCTTCAAGCAGTGGTCGGTGGACAGCTTCTTCAGGTTGAAGGTAGTTGACCGGCTGCTCGACCATCCGCTGGAGGTCGTCGCCTATACCGAGTCGACAGCGGCACGGACAGTATCGCTCGAGTCCCTGCCGGCGGGCAAGATGCTCGACGAGTGGCGGGTGCTGGACTGCGGCATCAGCCCCGGTGATTCGGCCCGGCTCTGGAAAGAGGTCGAAGCCAAGGCGAAGACGCAGCTTCCCGGCACTGAAGGCCTGGGTGAGATTGGACGTTCCATCAACCTGCTGCTTGCCAGCTATCGCGTGGGGGACAAGTACCTGAAGCAGGCTGTTGCGAAGCTCTCGCCTTACGAGTTGGACGGGCTGCTGGGCGAAGGCCCGGACTTCTGGAAGGACGAGGACGACACGGTCGAGAAGTCGTTCAGCGGCAAGATGCATCAGGAGTTCGGCAAGCAGTACGACACGAGCCGCGAGTTCAAGCTGGAAACCCTGACCGTGTACGTGCGGAAGCTGGACCGGCACGCGCTGGCGCTGTCGGGCATGGCGGTCGTGATGGCCGCGACTGAGGCCCGGCGCTTGATTGCGGGCCGCCCAGTGAATCCCCATATTCCTAGCCCGCACGAATACGACACGCCAAACGCTCCGGGCGTTGACGGCGGCGTCTTGTTCAGCGCCGAGACTGAATGGGGCAAGGTGGTCGTCGGTAAGCAGGGCGACAATGTCTACCATGATGACTGCTGTATCTTGATCGACGTAGGCGGCAATGACCGTTACATGAACCGGGCCGGTGGCGCGGTCGGGTTCCTGTCCAAGCCTTTCAGCACGGTGATTGACATGGCGGGCAATGACTACTACTGGTCGGACCGCCTGTACAGCCAGGGCGCGGCTTTGTTCGGCGTGGGAATACTGATTGACTGCCAGGGTGATGACGTCTACCGTGCGGCTCACTATTCGCAGGGCGCGTCCCAATTCGGGACCGGACTTCTGTGGGATATGTCGGGTACGGACCTCTACGATGCCGGGTTCTTCGCCCAGGGCGCGAGCGACTTCGGGACCGCGTTGCTCATGGACAACAGCGGGAACGACAACTATCGGTGCTGGTGCTACGGGCAGGGGTTTGCTTCGACGTGGGCGGCAGGTACGCTGGCCGACTTCGCGGGGAACGACGTGTACACGGCGGGCGGGAAGTATCTGCACGTGCCGCTTCTGCCGCACGAGTATCGTTCGTTCTCGCACGGGTTTGCCATCGGACGCAGGCCGGATGCGGGCGGGGGCGTGGCCCTTTTGTGTGACCAGTCGGGAAACGACTTCTACGATGGCGAGGTGTTCTGCGAGGCGACGAGCTACTGGTATTCGCTCGGTATGATCTGGGACGGGTCGGGCTACGACCACTACACCGCGGCGCAGTACACGCAGGGGGCAGGTATCCACCTGTCGGTCGGAGTACTGGTGGACGAGGGAGGCTGCGATTCGTACATGACGCGCCTCGGGCCGGCTCAGGGCCAGGGGCACGACCTTTCGGTCGGCGCGCTGGTGGACCGCGGCGGCGACGATTACTATTGCTGTTCCGGTGGGCAGGGCATCGGGCTGACCAACTCGGCCGCGTTCCTGATTGACGAGGACGGGAACGACTGCTACGTGACGCAGGATTCGCTCCTCGGCCAGGGTTCGAGCAACTTCGCGCGCGGGTTCGGCGGCATGGGTATCTTCGCCGATCTGGCAGGTACGGACAAGTACAGTCAGCGCAACGTGGCGACCGAGCGGGCGTTCTGGACCAAGGGCACGTACGGGTCGGGCCTCGACTTTGACCGGCCGGCCTCGGTCGAGAACTTCGAGCCGGACGTGGACACTTCGAGCGCGAGCATCGATAGCATCATCACCGCGCCGGTCGAGAGCGTATTCAAGACTGCATCGATGTGGCGGGTAGGGAACGTGATAAAGAAGGTGGAGCGGGCGCGGAAGGAACTCGTGAAGCTCGGACCCAAGGCGCTTCGGTACGTGGCCGAGAAGAAGATGGATACGAAGGATGGGCTTGAGTCCGAGGCGATAGAGGTGCTGGTCAAGGCGTGGCCGGATTCCTCAAAGCCGTATCTCTACAAGGCGCTTCGGGACGAGCGACTGCTCGCGCGGAATAACGCGGCCTATTTCCTCGGCAAGCTGGGCCGGGATGGCTTCGATGCCGTGGAGTCCATCTATGTCGCGCTCAAGGACAAGAGAATCAGCCCGCGGCGCGGCGTCTACGCGTTCGGCGACATCGGCGACTCGCTGGTCGTGCCGAGGATGCTCTACCTGCTGTCCGACAAGATGGAGATTTCGCGCATCGTTACGGCCGAGGCCTGCGGCAAGCTGAAGAACCCGGTCGCGATTCCGGACCTCATCAAGGCGCTCGGCGACAGGTACTTCACCGTCAGGTCTGCGGCCGAGGCGGCGCTCGTCGCCATCGGCCGGCCCAGTCTTGAGCCGGTCATGGCCGGGCTGCCGAAGCTCAAGCCGGTCGCGCTCGGACACGCGCTCAGGACCGCCGGGGCGCTGGCTGCGAAGCTGGATACGACCGAGGCGGATTCAGAAGTCAAAACCGGTCTGCGCGACGCGTTCATGTCATACGTCACGCATCCCGACAACTTCGTGCGCATCCAGGCGGTCGCGGCCTCGGGCGTGGTGCTCGACGACGCCACCTGCTCGGCCCTGCAGTCTGCGCGCGCCAACGAGAAGGACTGGTTCGTCCTCTCAAAGTACAGAGAGGTTTTGGGGGCGAGGTAGAGCGCGGACGAAGGCAGATGTAAGACGAGAGAGGTTAGATGTGAGAAGTAGAAGGACCAGACCCGTTGGCGAGCAACGGCAAGAGCACGCCAAGGGCGCGTCGCACAGACGAGGGCTATGTTGGGGAGTAGCGGGGGCTGGATTCGAACCAGCGACCTTGAGGTTATGAGCCTCACGAGCTTCCAGGCTGCTCCACCCCGCAATCAGCACACGTATTAAAGCAAGAACCACCTCCTTAGTCAAGGATAATGGTGGGCCCTGAATCGGGCGCGAGGCGCTCCACGAAGATACGGAGAGCGGTAAGCAGTTCGGGTAGTCGCCTGGTGTTCCTGGTGGTCCAGCGTCGAGTTTGCTGCTGTAGATGCTTTGTGGATGGAGGAGTATAATGTCCCATGGTTGAGCCCCAAACTGCGGAACCCGGCAGGTCCGGAGCTAACCGGGTCGTCGTCGCGCTCGGGATGGCGATGGCCGCGTTCGCTCTGGCCGCTGCCTTGTTTGTCGTCGCCAAGAGCCTGCGCCGGGTCCGGCCGGAACCGCTGCCGCCGTCGCTGAAGACTGCTCCACCAGACACCGGGTTGGTGATGTTCCGCGCGAGCATGCGACGCAAGGTGACGAACCTGATGGCCCGGTGCGAGTCTAAGAGGAAGCAGCTCGGGGGCAGGATGACGCCGGCGCAGGATTCGCTGAGCCGGCGGTGCGACTCGGCCATCGCCGAGGTGCGGGGTCGGATCGCGGCGTTCGACACGATCAGCCGGGCAAACCGGAAGGTCAGTGCAGACAGCGTTCGGTCGGCGTACGACCGCGCTAAACTCGCTGCGAGGCTCTTTACTCGCTCCGCGACGTGGAGCGACGTTATCGGCCAGGATTCGCTCGACCTTGAAATAAAGAGGCTGATCAGCGAGTAGCGGGACAGACTCGTTTCGGCGCCGGGTCGGGGACGGCCCGGCGTGCCTTTCTTGACTCATGGTGAGTTTCGCCTATCTTGGCCTGTGCTTTGGCGCATCGAGATAACCAAGACGACAACCGACCCGGAAGCGAAGGCGCTCGAATCCGACATTCGCGACATAGCGGGCGGAGCGACCGCCGATGTCCGGATTACCCGCCTCTACTACCTCGATGGTGACATCGGCAAGCCGGAAGCCGAGCGGATTGCCGCCGAGGTGCTCTGCGACCCGGTCTGCGAGAGCTCCTGCGTTCGTCCCGCGGTGGTCGCGCCCACCGGCACGGAGGTGTTGTACAATCCTGGAGTGATGGACCCGAGTGTGGAGAGTATCGCCCGCTCGCTCGCCGACCTCGGGTTCGAGCACGTCGAGGTCCGCACCGGCCGCGCGTATGAGTTCGAGTTCAGCGGCGGCCGGGGCCGGCGCGCCGCCGATTCGATCCGAAACCTGATCGTCAGGGGGCTCTTGGTCAATCCGATCATCCAGCATGCGGCCAGGCCCGGGGAGCAGGTCTTCGTCCATACGAAGCCGTACCGGTTCAGGAAGAGCGCAGTGAAGCTGCGCGGGCTTTCCGGGCCGGAGCTCGTGGAGCTTTCCAAACAGGGGCTTCTGGCCTTGAGTCGCGCGGAGATGCGTGCCCTGCAGAAATACTTTGAGAGGCTGGGCCGCGACCCGACCGATGTTGAGTTGGAGACGTTTGCCCAGACGTGGTCCGAGCACTGCCAGCACAAGACGTTCAAGGGCATGATTGACATCGACGGCAGGAAGGTGAAGAATCTGCTCAAGTCGACGGTGTTCAAGCTGACTCAGGAGCTGAACCTGCCGTGGTGCCTATCGGTGTTCCACGACAATTCAGGCGTAATCGATTTCGACGAACGGTACGGCGTCAGCTTCAAGGTCGAAACGCACAACCACCCTTCCGCACTTGAACCCTACGGAGGAGCGGCAACGGGAATCGGTGGAGTCATCCGCGATTGCCTGGGAACCGGGCTCGGGGCGAGGCCGATTCTGAACACCGACGTGTTCTGCTTCGCGCCGATCGACACCCGGTCGGAGGAGGTCCCGCGCGGCGTTCTCCATCCGCGTCGAGTGATGAAAGGCGTGGTTGCAGGCGTCCGCGACTACGGCAATCGGATGGGCATTCCGACGGCCAACGGAGCCGTCTACTTCGACCCGGGCTTCCTCGGTAACCCGCTGGTTTTCTGCGGGACTCTGGGCCTTATTCCTAAGGACAGACTCGTCAAGCAGGTACGGCCCGGCCAGCAGATTGTGTTGCTCGGGGGAAGAACCGGACGGGACGGCATTCACGGCGTGACTTTTGCCTCGCTGGAATTGCACCAGAAGTCTGAAGAGATCTCAGGCGGCGCGGTCCAGATTGGGAACCCGATTGAAGAGAAGAAGGTAGCCGACGTCGTCCTCGCCGCCCGCGACCGGGGTCTGTTCAGCGCCATCACCGATTGCGGTGGCGGCGGGCTCTCGTCTGCGGTCGGCGAGCTCGCGAGCGATCAGGGTTGCGAGGTCTGGCTGGACCGCGTGCCGCTGAAGTATGCCGGGCTGTCACCGGCCGAGATATGGATATCCGAGGCCCAGGAGCGCATGGTCGTCTTTGCCGGGCAGGACCAGGTCAAGGAGCTGCTCGAATTGGCGGAAACGAACGACGTCGAGGCCACGGTAATCGGCAGGGTCACAGGCAAGAGCCGTTTGGTGCTCAAGTTCCGCGCGCATCGGGTGGCGGACATCGACATGAAGTTTCTGCATCGCGGTTGGCGCGGCACGTCCAAGAAGGCGCATTGGCAGCGGCCGGAGACAGCCGACCCTTCGGTGCCGACCGGCCAGGACCTGACCGCCGAGATACTCAAGCTGTTGCAGGCGCCGAATATCGCCAGCAAAGAATGGGTGGTCAGGCAGTACGACCACGAGGTACAGGGCACGTCCGGACTGAAGCCGTTCTGCGGTCAGAGAAACACTGGTCCGAGTGACGCGTGCGTGGTGATGCCGATTCGCGGCTCACTGCGGGCGTGCGTGGTGGCGTGCGGACTGTGCCCGCGGTATGGACTCATCGATCCCTACTGGATGGCGGCATCGGCCATCGATGAAGCCCTGCGTAACTGCGTCGCGGTCGGTGTCGACATTGAGCGCGTCGCCCTGCTGGACAATTTCTGCTGGGGCAGTCCGGACCGCCCGGACCAGCTCGCCGGGCTGGTGAGGGCCGCCGAGGCGTGCTATGACATCGGCAGGAAGTACCGGGTGCCGTTTATTTCCGGCAAGGACTCGCTGTACAACGAGTTCAAGAACGAGTCGGGCGAATCACTGCCCATCCCGCCGACTCTGCTTATTTCGGCGGTAGGCGTCATCCCGGATGCATCCCGCACAACCACCCCGGATCTGAAGGATGTGGGTTCGTCCGTCTACCTGCTTGGAGAGACACGTGAAGAGCTCGGAGGCAGCGAGTACTTCCGTCGGCACCAGGGCCTCGGACGCGAAGTGCCCAAGGTCGATGCGGCGCGCGGACGCCGGACCATGGTCGCCGTCGGTTCAGCCATCCGCAGCGGCATTGTTACCGCCTGCCACGACGTTTCTGACGGCGGTCTGGGGATAGCCATGGCCGAAATGTGTTTCGCCGGCGGAATCGGGGCGCGGCTCTCCCTGGACAAGGTCCCCGGGAGCCAGCGGTTCAAGCGCGACGACTTCCTGCTCTTCAGTGAGTCCAACAGCCGTTTCCTTTGCGAGGTGCCGCCGCGGCAACGCGATGCATTCGAAAGCCTGGCCGCAGGCTTGAGGATCCCCTGCCGAGCCATCGGGCGTACGATAGCGGAACCGGAGTTGATAGTCGACGGGTTGCGTGGCGACACGCTGGTGCGCCTCAGTTTGAGCGAGGCCGAGAGCGCTTGGCGCCGGGCGCTGACCCGTCGCCTCTAGATCTCTATCGCCTGGACCGCGGCCTTTCCCGTTTCGATGAGAAAAGGGATCAGTTCGGTGAACGACTTCTTGCGGCGGTGATATAGAAACCGCACGAGCATCGCCAGGTTGGTGCCGCTGAGCACGGCGATGTGCGGGTGTTTGCGCTTGACCGCGACCCCAGCGTTGGCGCAGCTCGTGCCAAGCATGTCCGCAAAGACCACGACGTCGCCTTCGGGCAGGCCCAAGATTGCCTGTTCGAGCCGGCCGTGAAGCTCGTCCACCGGGCACTCGAGATTGGAGAGTGTGGTCACGCCATCGGTATCCGGCACGATGGCACGCGCCGCCTCCAGCAGGGCAAGGGGCAGGCTGCCCTGGCCGATGATGACGGCGCAGACCACTGCCGAGCTACCTCACTCCTGGTCGTCGGTGATGAAGGGGTCGATTCGCGGGGACTTGCTCATTACCGAAGTAAGCGCGTCGTCGAAGACCTTGGCCGGCTGGTAACCGAAGACCTTGAGTATGTGGTTCTTGGCAATCACCTCGAGCACGAGTGCAAGGTTCTTGCCCGGAATGACCGGGATCGTCACTCGCGGTATCCTGACGCCGAGGATGTCAGTGAGCCGTTCTTCGATGCCGGTCCGTTCATAGTCCATGCCCGGTTTCCATTGCACGAGCCTGACTTCGACCTCGATCCGTTTCTGGATACGGATGGCTCGCACCCCATAGAGGCTGTACACGTCAACGATTCCTACTCCGCGGATTTCGATGTGGTGCGCAAGTTCCGGAGTGCGGGCTGCCGAATAACCCATTACTATGCCGGTGCCGCGGCGCAGCACTTTGACGAGGTCATCGGCGATCAGCCGATGTCCCCGGTCGACCAGATCCAGCGCGCACTCGGATTTGCCAATGCCTGAATCGCCGGTGATGAGCAGGCCAACTCCGAAGACGTCGACGAGCTCCCCGTTGACAAAGTCTTTCGGCGCAAGGCGGTAATCGATGAACGCGGTCAGCGCGTGAATGAACGGCGTGGTGTCCATCGGCGTGAGCAGGATCGGAACCTGGAAGTCGTCGGCCTCCGTTTTCCAGACATCAGGCGGATTCAGCCCTTTGGTCACGATAACGCAGGGGGGACGCAGCGTCAGGAGCCGGTGCACGGCATCGCGCTGCTGTGCAGGAGTCATGGTCGCCAGGTATGACAGCTCGGTACTGCCGACGATCTGGAGGCGTTCGCGCAGGAACACACCGGTATACCCGGCCAGCGCCATGCCTGGCCGATTGATGTCGCCGGTGGCGACGATACTGGTCGCGAGCCCCTGCTTTCCCGCCACGACCTTCAAACCCCATTCCTCGCGCTTCTCAGCAGCGAGGTCGGCGACGGACATCGGCCGAACGTCAGACTCCACTGGGTGGCGGCGGCGCGTGGTTGGGCCGTTTGCGGTCCTGGAACTTGCCCTGCTGGCGCAGCAGTTGGGCGACAACCTTGTCGATTACGTCGTTGACCGCGATGTACATGTCTTTTCCCTGTCCGGTAGCCGTGAGCACCGCATGACTGAGATGAACCTTGGCTTCGGCGATATCCTTTGCCCCTTCCTTGAGGAGGACGATTTCGGCCTTGATGATGTGGCTGTTGAAGTGGTCGAGCTTCTTCACTTTTTCATCCACGTGTGCTTTCAGATACGGCGTGATTTCGAGATGACGTCCAGTGAGCGTTAGGTTCATAGATTCCTCCTGATGGAAAACCTCTGTATCATCATAGGCGCTGCGGACCGATGGTCAAGCACTCCCTGAATCCGACATGGGATACCCGCGCAAAGACACGGGGCCTGGGGAGAATAACAGGCTCGGGTGATTCTGTCGGGTTGGTGTTCCAGATGTCTGCTTCGTCGAATGTCGGGTTTGGGCGCATTAGAGTTCGCGCCGGCCCTCAAGCGCGCGCAGGATGGTTTCGGTGTCGGCAAGGTCGAGGTCGGAACCTACCGGCAGGCCCCGCGCAATCCGGGTGACGCGCACTCCCGCAGTCTTGAGCTGTCCGGCGACGTAGATGGCGGTCGCTTCTCCCTCGGTCGTCGGATTGGTGGCGATGATCACCTCGCGAACGCCGGATGCGGCCCTTGCCAGCAGCTCCTTTACGTGCAGGTCCTCGGGACCGATGTTGTCGATCGGTGACAGTATCCCACCCAGCACGTGATAGGCGCCGCGGTGCTGGCCGGATTGCTCCAAGGTAAGGACGTCGGCTGGCTCTTCGACGACACAGACTACCGAATGATCCCGAGTCGGGTCAGAGCAGATATCACACCGGTCCCCTTCGGTGAGACTGAAGCAGATGGGGCACGGCCGGAGCTTGGAGCTGGCCTCGATAATTGAATCCGCCATCTCGCGAGCGACCTCGGGCTGCTTGAGGAGGTGAAAAGCGATGCGCTGCGCCGTCTTGCGGCCGATCCCGGGCAGCTTCACCAGCGTCGCTACCAGTTGGTCGAGGGAACGCCTCAGCGATGCTCCTTTTCGTCGACCTCGCCCAGGATGCGGCTGACTCTTTCGCGGGTAGGGTCCGGGGCCGGTTTCCTCGACAGCTGGACCGCGAGGTCAAGCGGCCGACCGGCGATCTCGGCAAGAATGGCAGCCAGCTGCGATCCGTTTTCTTCAAGTTTCTCGGCCGCCGACTTCTGCTTTGCCGGGAGCGAGATGGAAAGCACGTCGTCCTTGAGCGACACAGGAGTAGCAAGTTCCAGGAATCCGGCGAGCATCGGCCGATGGGCGTTGGTGCGAAGTCGCAGTTCGTCCCAGAGCGCGCTCATGGTCAGGGGACCGTCGGCGGCCGCGGGAGTTGCGCATTCGTCCGGTGTCGAGTCCCGGGGCGCAGCGGCGCCAGATGGACCCGAGCGACCCGATGCCAGCTCGAGCGACATCACTTCGAGCAGCACGCGTGGAAACTGCGTCGAGCCAGCCTGGGTTTCGTAGGCGGTGATGCCGTGGAGAATCCGTAAGAGGTTACCGCGACCAAATGCCCCGGCCTGACACAGCATGCGCTCGACCTCGTTCGGAAGTAGGCCCAGGTCACTTTCTCCGCCGCTGACTTCAAGCGCCAGCAGATTGCGGAAGTGCTGCACGACTCCCGTGTAGAACTCGATGTGGTCGTAACCTGACTCGAACAGCCGGTCGATGAAGTTCATCAGCCCTGGACCATTACCAGCAAGCACGAGGTCCGCATAGTCCGAAAATAACTCCGCCGGCACCAGCCCCAGCAGCTCTTCTACGTCTTTTAGCTCGATTCCGTCCGGCCGATATGCCGCCAGCTGGTCGAGGATACCCTCGCCGTCACGGATCGCGCCATCGGCGCGGCGGGCTATCGCCATCAGCGCGGAGTCCGAGGCTCTGATACTTTCCCGTCGGGTAAGCCACGTCAGTCGGTCCTTTATCTCGGTCGGCGTCGCCCGACGGAAGTCGAATCGCTGGCAGCGAGAGACTATGGTCGCAGGTACCTTGTGCGCCTCGGTCGTCGCGAAGACGAACTTCACGTGGGCCGGCGGCTCCTCCAGGGTCTTAAGCAGGGCGTTGAATGCCGACGGAGAGAGCATGTGAACCTCATCGATGATATAGATCTTGTATCGCCCGGAGCTTGGTGTGTACCTCGCGTTCTCACGCAGTTCGCGTACGTCGTCCACGCTGTTATTCGATGCCCCGTCAATTTCGATGACGTCCAAGCTCCGCGAAGCCGCTATCTCAACGCAGAAAGAGCATACGTTGCATGGATCGATGGTCGGTCCCTTCTCGCAGTTCAGGCTTTTCGCGAGGATGCGGGCGGTCGTGGTCTTGCCCACGCCCCGCGGTCCGCAGAACAGGTAAGCATTGGCCAGCCGGTTCCGTTCGATCGCGCGCTTCATCGTGTCGCGGACGTGGTCCTGTACCAGCAGTTCATCAAAGCGCTGCGGCCGGTACTTGAGAGTGAGGACGCTACGTGCCATGGCCGGTTCCTCTTCTCGGCTACTGATTCGCCATCGCTCAGTCCCTATCAACACCAGAGGTCCGGTCGTGCGGGCGTCTTCGTCCGATCAGGGAGAGAGTCATGCGGGCAGGCGACTCCAACCAGGCAGACTTGCGACTGGCCACCAGTCCGCTTACCGTTGCTACCTTCCGGTTCTGGCGGGGTTCACGGCAGCGGCCATCGCAAGACCCGGCTTTCATCGTCGCCAGACTCGCAGACTTTGTTCGCCCCGGTTCGGCCTCGTGACGCTCTTTCGATCCCGCATGGGCGGGTTTCGGGTTACAGGGGACCGCCGACTCCCCATCTAGCACGACCGGACCAGAAACCTAGCGGGTGAATATCTGCGGATCGGGAAACACGTTCTGCGTGTTTATGTCTTCCGGCAGTACGCCGGCGAGTCTGAGGCGGCTGGCGAGGGCGGCGACTGCGGGTTTGTTTATCTCCGTATTCCGTTGAATCTCGGGCAGGCGGCAGAACCCGCAGGACTGCGTGCAGTACGGGAAATGCCTGGCCAGTATCTGCTTCGCCGCATCGGCTTTGGTTTCGACCATCGCCATGGCAGCATCAGTGGCGATCTTCAGGCGCTTGGGTCCCTGGCGATAAGACTGTACGAAGCGCGGCGCAAACCCGACGGCTGCGCCGGGGAACGGCTGGGAGACAAACCGAGCGAGTGCGCTGTATTGGATGATGCGATATTGCGTCGTGTCCAGCGGGCACAGAAGCGGTTCAATCACCCAGGCCGCGTCGCAGTTGCCGGCAGCCAATTCCTGGTCGAGCGACGAGAGCGGGACCTCGGCGAGTTTCACGTCCTCGGCCCGGAGCCCGAGGTTGGTCAGCATGACCGGAATGTAGTCACGCACTTGCGGAGGATAGATGAACCGACGGCCCCGGATGTCGGTAGCGGTCCTAACCGGAGACTTGAGCGGAGCGACGATCGCATCCACCGGGAGAGACTGGCGGAATTCCTCGCTCATGAAGACCTGCAGGGTTTCTCCTTTAGCGGCGATGTGCTTCAGAACCGCGCTCCACGGGAAGACGCCCACATCGACCTTGCCCGCAAAGAGGTCGGTCAGCGCCTGGTCAGGGTCGGAGTAGAAGACTAGGGTCGGATTGATGCGGTTTTTGACGAACAGGCTCTCATCAATGCCGACGAGTATCGGCAGTGCCGTTGACGAGCTGTCACAGGCAAACTTGAGGTCAATCGGTCGGTTCTGTTGGATCTGCGGGTAGAGGATGACGAAAACCAGCAGGGCGGCGAGCAACACGATCAGGACATTGAGAAGTTTGGTCATGCTTGGGCTTCCTTGGGTTAGCGGCCCTTTCTCAGCTTGTCTGCGGTCTCGAAAGCCTTCAGGGCTTTGTCCTTCTGGTCGGTCTCCCGGTAGCAGATGCCGAGGTTCTGGTACGCATCAGCGCTGGAGGGGTCGAGTTTGACAGCAATCAGCAGATTGACGATGGCCCGTTCGTAGCCAGCTCTCGCGGCGTCCTTCCTGCCGGCATCGGAGAGAGCCGTGGCCAGACCAGTCTGGCTCGAACCCAGCCACAGGTATGCCTGCTCCATCAGTTGCGGCATCCCGATGCTGAGGAACATGCCGGCAGTATCCGCGACGGTTGCGGCGGCGGTCAGGTGGCGCTCCCTCAGGTCGGGGAAGTAAAGCCAGCTGAACCCCACATTTCTGCTTCCCTTGGCTGTTAGTATCGAGTCGACCGTCGCGGTCAGCCTGTCGGTTAGAGCGACGTGACCAGACTCGGCTATGGCCGGTGTCACGAGCGCGAGCACCGAGTCGAGCCAGGGCTGCGGTAGACGTCCAACCGGTACCACCGTGCCGTCAACTACGGCGCGCAGCGATTTCTCGGCCAAGCTGTCCTTCTGACCCTGGTACTGAGTGATTCCGAGGTTGAAGAGGGAGGTGAAGTCGGACGAGTCGTATTCCACCGCGCGGGCAAAAAGCGTCTCGGCCTTGGCCCGGAATCGTTCCGAGGTATCCTTGTTGGTTTCAGTAGCGGCACGCAGCATGGCCGTGCCTGCCCGTGAACTGGCCGCGTTCAGGTTGTTGGCTGCGTAGAAAAGCCGGCTGGCGATCTGGGCCACATCGGCGAGTTGCTTGCTCGCACCTAGGGTGGTCTCGATGTACCGCTTCAGCTCAGACTGGTCCCGCAGCCGGCTTTTCTCAAGCAGCTGAGACGTTACCTGGTTCAACTTGACCGTGTCGGTGGGCTTCAGCAGCTTAGCCAGGTCGGCCTTGGCGGCAACGAAGCGCTTCTCATAGGAGGCAATCGCCTGGTCATAGTAAAACATGGTCGAATCCCAGCGCACGGCCTTTGCCTCGGCGCCGGACCAGAGGCTGTCCGGTTTCTCGAGAAAATAGAGCCCGAGCAGGCTCAGGGCCTCGGGTGCGCCCGCGTCCAGCTTCAGCAGGTTGTCGGCGGTTGCGCGCATGTCATCGTAGCGCTTGAGGGCCGAATAGATGTTGGCGACCAGCGCGTAGGTCTGGGATTTTGAGGGGTCGATCTTGAGTGCCGCGAGAGCGTAGCGGAGCGCCGAGTCGTAGTCCTCGATGTTGTATCTGGTCCGGGTCGCACTGATGAGTGCTGTCCAGGCGAGGTACTGCCACTGCTCGTTCGCGCGGATCCTGGCGGCGGCCGCCGTATCTCTGTCCATCGCGGCCACAAAGTGATCGGCAGCAGCCGAGTCGTGGTGCAGCTGTTCTTCACAGAGTCCCAGCCAGAGTTCGATCTGGGCAAGGGTTGCATTGTCCGCGGTCGTTCCGTACACGGTCAGCGCTTTGGTGAACTGCTCCTTGGCACGGTCGTAGCGCTGGCCCTCGTAGTGGATCCGGCCGCCGCGCATCAGCGCGTCAAGCGGAATCTGCTGCGCGACGAGCGGCACAGCCAGCGCTGCCGTCAGCAGAATAATAGCCAGACTTGACTTGCGGAAACTTGGCATTGTGGTCCTCCTTAGACCTGCTGAAGAGCCGTGGCCTATGATAGCCATTTCAGTGGTACTGTCAACTCGCGGCGCAGCGCCGGCGGTGCCTTGTGGCGTTTGACTTGCTGGTGCCACACAAGTATATTTACCGCCTGTGTCTCACGAAGATTCCGTGGTTCCTGTCTACATCGAAGACGAGGTCCGCAAGTCGTTTCTTGACTACGCCATGTCGGTTATCGTGGCGCGCGCCCTGCCCGATGTTCGTGACGGCCTGAAGCCGGTTCAGCGTCGTATCCTCTTCACCATGAATGAGATGGGCCTCATCCCGACGCGTCCTACCCGTAAGTCGGCAACCGTGGTTGGCGACGTACTGGGCAAGTACCACCCTCACGGCGACAGCGCGGTATACGACGCGATGGTGCGTATGGCGCAGGACTTCTCACTCCGCTATCCACTGGTCCACGGGCAGGGCAACTTCGGCTCGATTGACGGCGACGCTGCCGCCGCCTACCGGTACACGGAGGCACGGCTCTCGCCGCTGGCCGCTGAGTTGCTCGGCGACCTCGACAAAGATACCGTCGACTTCCAGCCCAACTTCGATGAGCGGCTCAAGGAGCCGACAGTTCTGCCGGCCGCGTTCCCCAACCTGCTGGCCAACGGCGCGGCCGGCATCGCGGTCGGCATGGCGACGAACATCCCGCCGCACAACCTCGGTGAGCTTATCGACGCCCTGGTGCTCCTCATCGACGACCCGAAAACCGACGCCAGAGAACTGACGAAAAAGGTACGCGGGCCGGACTTTCCGACCGGCGCGACCATCGTCGGCATCGAAGGCATCAGGCAGGCGTACGAGACCGGTCGCGGTACCATCATGCTCAGAGGCACGGTGGCGTTTGAGGAGGTGAAGGCTGGCAAGGACCGCCTCATCGTCAGCGAGATTCCCTATCAGGTCAACAAGACCACTCTGATCGAGCGTATCGCGCAGCTCGTGAGGGAAAAGAAGATTCAGGGGATTGCCGACCTCAGGGACGAGTCGGACCGCGACGGAATGCGGATCGTACTCGACCTGAAACGCGACGCGGTGAAGGAAGTCGTTCTCAACCAGCTCTACAAGCACACCGAGCTGCAGTCATCGTTTGGAATCATTCTCCTGGTGTTGGTGAACGGCCAGCCCCGTACACTGGGGTTGAAGCCGCTGCTGGAGGAGTTTATTAAGTTCCGGTTCGAGACCGTGACACGTCGAACCCGGTTCGAGCTGAAACGAGCTGAGGATCGCGCCCACATTCTTGAAGGTCTCAAGATCGCCCTGAAGAACATCGATGCGGTAATCGAGCTCATCAAAAAGTCCAAGGATACCGAGACGGCACGCCAGGGCCTGGTCGCGAAGTTCAAGCTGTCCGAACGCCAGGCCGACGCCATCCTTGAGATGCGCCTGGCCCGTCTTACCGGTCTCGAACGCGAGAAGATCGACGCCGAGTACAAGGACCTGATCAAGGAGATCAGCCGGCTCAGGAACCTGCTCGATTCGCGGTCCGCGATGATGGGCGAAATCCGGAATGAACTGCTTGAGGTCAAGCGGCGCTATGCGGATGAGCGCCGGACGAAGATCGTCCGCGGCGAGGCCGAGGAGTTCTCGATTGAGGACCTCATCAAAGAAGAGGACATGGCCGTCACCGTCACCCATCGCGGCTACATCAAACGCATGCCCGTATCGGTCTACCGCCGGCAGGGGAGGGGTGGACAGGGCCGGACCGGCGTGTCGGTGCAGGAAGAAGACTTTGTCGAAGGGCTGTTCATCGCCTCGACCCACGACTACATGCTCTTCTTTACCGACAAAGGTCGCTGCTATTGGCAGAAGGTGTACGAGATACCCGAGGGCTCGCATGCTGCCAAGGGACGCTCAATCGCCAATCTCGTCGAAATGGAAAAAGACGAGGTGACAACATCCTACCTGGCGGTGCGCGATTTCTCGGTCAAGCAGTTCGTCTTCTTCGTCACCCGGCAGGGCAAGATCAAGCGAGTCACCCTTGACCAGTTCTCAAATCCTCGCCGTAAGGGGATCATTGCCATGGGCATCGATAAAGGCGACTCGCTGGTCGCCACCCTGCTCACCTCCGGCTCGGATGACATCCTGCTTGTTACTCGCGACGGGCAGTCTATCCGCTTCCACGAGAAGGATTCGCGCGACATGGGCCGAACCGCCGCGGGCGTGCGTGGCATCCGGCTGGGCAAAGGCGATTCGGTTATCGGTGCGGTGATCGTCCGCGAGAATCAATCGCTCCTGACCGTCTTCGATAATGGCTTCGGCAAGCGAACCGTATTCGAGGAGTTCCGTGTCCAGAGCCGCGGCGGTTCGGGCATAATCGCGGCCAAACCGGTCGAGAAGTCCGGCCAACTCGCCGCGGCAAAGGCGTGTAGCGAGTCATCCGAGGTCATTCTCACCTCGAAGCAGGGGATCGTCATCCGCGTCAACTGCTCCGAAATCCGCAAGTGCGGTCGCTCCACGACCGGAGTGAGAATAATGGCAGTCGATAAGGGAGACGCGGTCGTGGACGTCGCGCTCATCGAAGAGGAGTCTCAGCCGTCGGCTGAGAAGCAGTAGCCCACGGGCGCAGCTCGCTCTCCGTTTTCCGCTCAACACTCGTCGTTCTACTACCGCTGCGTGCTTGCCGTTTCGTGTGGTCTGCTGGCGGGTGTCGTCATGACGTGCGCAAGGCGGGTGGTAAGCCCGTCCGAACGGCCCGCGCGCATCTTCGTGACCGATGCGCGGCTGGACCGCATGCCGCTCTATGCCGCGGCGGTCAAGGCGCAGCAGTCAGTCAGCCCGACCATCTGGCTGGCGATCGGTGACGCATTCGCCGACCGTCGACTGAAGAACCTGACCGACGGGGATGCCCAGGTGTCTTTGCTCAACCGGGCAGGTATTGACGCTATCGTTCTGACGCCCGCGTGGCTCGGATTTGGTCTGCCCCGGTTGGCCGAGATCGTCTCAAAGGGCCGCTACTATGCTTTGTCGGCCAATCTCGTCGACGCGTCCGGTCAGACGATTGGTTACCCGTTCATGGTGAGGAGGAGCGGGACGGCTGTTGTTGCCATTACCGGCATTGTACTGGACTCCGCGAATGTACTTACGCACCTTGCGGGCATTAAGTACGCCGCGCCGGGGTTGGCGGCGGGCAAGGCGATTGCACTGATGCGGCAGCGGGCGGACCTGGTTGGGGTGATGGTCGAACCTCGTTCGACCGGTCCGGCCTGGGGCGCTGACTTTGCGGTTGACTTGAACTCGTCAGCCGGGTACGCGATGACTCCCTCGGTCGACTCCAGCCGCATCAACTGCTATGACGTCAGCGCAGACGCAAATCGCCTGACCGCGACGACCGTGGATCTTGTTCAGCTCGGGCCCGACACGTCAGTGGCGCGGCTGCTCGATTCTTTCCGCGCGGCGGCCGGTTCCCTGGCTGCGCGACCCCTGCCGGCGGCGCGTACACCGCGGACCCGTGCCCGGCTGACCGACGAACTGGTACGCGGTCTGCTCGCCGCCAAGTTGGCCGATGGGTTTCTGTGCGACTCGCTCTTCGTCGCTGACTCCAGCGAACCGACGTCGGTCGGGGATCTAATCGACATCCTGCGCGATCCGGGACGGCTGGCGCTCCTGCCGGTTTCGGGAGTCGATCTCGGTCGCTTGCCTCCAGAACTCGTGCTGCGGCCGGGACTGTCACGCGCCAAACTCAGCCAGGGGCAGACGTATCGCGTCGCCACGACGGTCGACTACCTGCAGCGTCACCCGGATTTGGCGGAGCCGGGCTTCGATCTGTCGGCCCGGCCGCTCTGGACAATCTGCCTCCAAATCCTAGAATCTGGCTCAGTCAGATGAGCAGCTATATAAAGAGGTTCAAACTCGGCCGTTTCGTCTGGACGGTCCTCGTAGCCTTCTACTTCCTGGTCTTCTTCACGAACTTCTTCCGTGACGCGATGCCCAGCCGCATGGGGCTGCCTGTGCTGTTCGCATACGTCTTTGTCCTCTGGTTGTCGATCGAGTATTACTTCGGCTCGCCTTTCTTTCAGTCGGGCGTGGTCGAGCATTCGGCGTTCTGGCGTGGCATCTTCGCCTTCTTTGTCTATCCATTCCTTGCCTACCTCGGCGCGGATCTCATCTGGTGGCACTGGACTCAGATCCCGGTTCCGTTCGCAGTCACCGGTGTTATCGGTCTCGTCGTCTTCGGCGTCGGCACATACCTCAGGTTGGGGACCTTGTTCGACCTGCTCAGGATCGCCCAGGTCAGGCCGCCGGCCCGGGGCAGCAAAGAGGAGACGGTATTCCTGCCCGAAAAACGGTTTGTGGGTCTCAGATTCCAGAGGATGACGCGCCACCCCCGTTACCTAGCCACCTTTGTTCAGCTGGCAGGTGCAGCCTTGGTTTTCCGTTCCTGGGGTGGCTTGGTGCTCGCGACTATCGCCGGGCTCCCGCTGCTGCTCGTACAGGCCGGGCACGAGGATGCTCACCTGCGGGACCTGCTCAAGAGCGAACTCAAGACGTACACCGAATCCGTGCCCGCGTTCTGGCCCCGCTTCCGTTAGCCATACCAGTCCGCGTTTCCATCTGTCCACTGCCCGCTGGTACTCCGTCCGCTCCACCGCCAGACTTGACATCGATGCAATGCAAGTTACATTCAACTCACAGCCAAGCTGGAGGTAGATGTGATCGAGTACCGGCTGAAGAAGAACACGCATGTCTGGCACTGGGCGCACCATTGCTCCCAGTGGCCGACGTTCGACTACGAGGTCCATCGCGGCGAGCCCACATGGGGCGAGAAGTGCGAGGAGTGCAAGCAGAAGCAGACGCCTGAGGACGTAGAGGAGTAGCCGCGTCCGCGGCCACGAATCCCTGAGGAGCGCGGCCCAGGGCAGCCCGGAGAAAATCGGCACGCTCGCCGTAGCATCGCCACGACTTGGACACCCATGCTGCCCGGCTGAATCCGGATCTGCCTCCTTTGCCGGTGAACAAGTTCAGCTCTCCCCGAACAGAAGCCTGGTTACTCCAGCCGGCTCAGTCGTCGAGTCATGGTAGCCCGCGCGACGGCGGCCAGATCCGCGTTCCCCGACACTAACGTCAGCCGCCAGCGGCCCGGATAAGTCTTCGACGAAGGCGAGAGGAGTTGAGATGGCGGATCAGCAGTCCATCACTGCATTGATGACGCCTGTTGCAGCTTCACGCTGGCTCGTCGTCCTCGATGTCTTCAGGTGCGACCGGTCCGCCGGGGAGGAGACGTCTGAGACTCAGCAGCGATATCCGCGCCGCCTCGGCGTGGTGAGCGTTGGCCTGGCGCTTCCGGCGTCTCCGTTCACTGGCCTCGATCTGTTCTCGCGCCCGGGTTTCCTGCAGCAACTGCCGAACCGGAATCACCGGCTCAGGGACCGAACGCCCGAAGCGTCTGACATACCTGTCCTCGATACGCTGGGCGAGCGGCACAACAGCACGTCCCTTGACTGGACCCAGGCTCCTCAGCAGGCGCTGCGGGTTCGTGCCGAGTTCACGTGCCATCTGGACGTGGGCATCAGACAACCCGTGCAGCCGCTTCGCCTTGACCCAATTCTGCAGTACGGCTGACGTGTCGTGTTCGCTCACGTCCGGGTATCGCAGATGAACCCGAACTCGCGGGCGGGTGTGTCCCTCGTCCGAGTGCTACTTCAGCCAGCGGAGGCCGCCGACCCGCTGATAGCCTAGCTGTATCGTCATCAGCGGTCCGGATATCGAGAGGATCCTCGCCTTGGCAAAGTGGTCGTCCGGGCCCCAGCCGTCAACCGCGGGGCTGAGCCAGAGATAGTATACCTCATCCACGGTCAGCCGGTTCTCATCCGAGTAGCCGGCGGTGTCGGCGAGCTTGGCGTTCTCGTACACCGTGGTGTTGGCATCCCTGAACACGTTGCCCTTGGAATTCCAGCCGTACTTGCCCGCGTTGACCAGGAACATCGAGTCATGGTGGGTCTGGTTGTCCGCGTAGTAATCCAGTTTGGGGTTGTTGCCGGAGGCAAATGAATAGGTTGTGGCCTTGCCGGCGGAGTCGAACCCGAAGGCGTGATGGTGGAAAGTGTCAGAGTCGCTGATGCCGTAGATCGCGACGCTCGTGGTCTCGACAATGCCCACCGGTATCACTGACGGCGGGCTCTTGCGGCTGCCCTTCGCGGCTCTGACTTCGAGAGCCGCGCACGATCGGGTGATGTCGTAGGTAGTGTCGGTTGTCTTATGGACGGAATCATCGATCTTGACCTCATAGAAGTCTGCATTCGCCACGGTGCCCCAGGTCAAGCGCAGCGCGGCTCCCTTCAGCAGTGGCACGCAGGCCACCTCGGGCGTGGCCGGCGCTTCGACATATGTGACTGAGACCGCCAACGGGTTCGACCACGGCGACTCGTGACCGCGTGCATCCTTGGCCCGCACCATGACGTTGTACGAGCCGGCGGCGCTGAAAATGTGCTGCTCACGGCAGACTGATTCGCTCGCGACCGGTCCGGCCCAATCCCCGACGGTGTCGCCCCAGTCGAACTGGAACCACACGCTATCGTCCAAGGGGTGAGTTGTCTTCGTGGTGAACGTCGCGGCGACGCCGGTCGTGCAGGCGGCCGGCCCGGTCGGCGTCTGGGGCTGGTCCGGCGGCCAAAACGCCACTCCGACGAGGATCGAGTCCGACCACCCTGATTCGGCGAGCTTTGTGTCCCGTGCTTTCACCTTCACGTAGTAGGCGCCGGAATCCGTGAACTTGTGCGCCCGCGTGACCTCTTCTCCGCTCGCGTACCCATCATCCCATTCGTCGGCGGTCGCGTCGCCCCACGATACCAGGAAGCCGACGCTCTGGTTCTCGGGGTCAGTGGTCTTGAAAGTGTAAGTCTGAGACTTGCCCGGTACGCCGGTCGCCGGGCCGCTGAGCGTCGGAGTTGCCGGCGGCTCGTTCTGCTTTCAGCCGGTGAAGAACACGGCGAGGACCAGGCAGCAGACAACAGCGGATGCGGTCGTTCTACGCATGTTACCTCCAGTCAACGGTCACGGAGAATCCTCGGGCCCTCTGACACGACTGCATTCTAGGACCCGTTTCCGGGTTTGTCAATAGGGAATCGATTTGGGGAGGAGGGAGGAAAGCCGAACAAATGCTCACTCGCCGTCCGGCGGTGCGAGCCTGCGCCCGGGTTAGCCGTGGGCTCTCGCATGGCGGGCAGGCAGCGCTGACCGGACGACGCAGCCCACGAAGTCAACGAACCCGGCTGCGTCCGCCTCCAGCCGGGGCGTGGTCGAGCCGCGGATCCTGAGCCGGTTGCGGCATGCCGCCAGGAGCACCGCTCGCCAACGGCGCGGCAGCGACGTCCGAGCCCAGCAATATGCTTCTTTCTTCGACGCGATGGTACGGTGCTCGGCCGTATAGAGGATGCGGCAGGCGGTGAGGATGGCATAGGCATTGTGGTGGAACGCACGGGCCGAGCGGTCGCCGGCGTTCTTTGCCAGGTCTTGCTCAAGATAGTCGAGTTCCAGGCGCAGGGCCAGCTTCAGTCGGCGCCAGGATACCGACGGCGAGATTGACCGGGCGTTTGGGCCATGAAGCGTCACTCCGCACTGGCCGATGTTGAGCCAGATGATGGGATTGCCGTCCGAACCGTGTCGCACGAGCTTGCCCGCGTGGAACCCGCAACACCTCGATCGCTTGTCGAAGAACTCGTGGTTAATGATGAAACGAATGTCAAGACGTCTCACCCAGGCATTACTGCGCGACGCGCTGCGGAACCAGCGTGCCATGGTGGCGAATTCAGCGCGAGAAAGGTCTCTCCGGGTCACGACCACCGCGTCGACGTCGCTGCAGCGCCGGTCAAACGTGCCATAGCTGAGTGAGCCCCAGAGATAGATTCCGACGAGGTTGCCGTCGATGATGGCCGGCACCTCGTCGGCGATACGTCGAAGCAGGTGCGCGAGCTCACGCGGAAGTCCCGGGAGCCGCGACGGCTGTCTCGGCTGACTCCCGGAAGGTCTAGTCAAAGGTCCTTGACTTACCGGACCAGCGGCGCTCGGTAATCTCGTTCGTCGCTAACGCTGCAGAACGAGGTGCGCGGTGGCGCGCTCTCCACCCGCGTCGCAGCAAACGAAGTACGTCCCTGCGGGCAGTCGCCGGCCCGCGTTGTCTCTCCCGTCCCAGACCAGGTCCGACTCCCGGTTGACCTCAAGCGTCCGCACCAGCCGTCCTCCCGTGTCGAACACGCCGGCTCTGGCGAGACAACCTGCCGGGGCATCGCAGGCAAGCCTTGTGAGGTGGACGAACGGATTCGGCTCGGGCCGCGACAGAAATCCACGTCTGGCCGGTGTAGCGGCGCCGCCATCGAGCACGCCCGTCGCCCCGCCGACCTTGTAGACCCGGTCGGTGGAACTGCTCACGTTCCAGAAGAAGCTGCCATCCCACACCAGACCGAGCGGGCTCGGCACCTGCCATTCGAAGCTATCGACCACGGTTCCCGCGGGGACAGTCATCTTGTACGCGAATTGGGTCCCCATATCCACGCCCCACAGGTAGGTCCCGTCCCAGGCGATACCGAGCATATCGCCGTTCGGAGGGATGAACTGCGAGACGACTGCGCCGGCAACCGTATCCAACTGGTAGATATGTCCGGTGCCGGTGTAGTCGCTGTGCCAGAGGTACTGGCCATCCCACGCGAGTCCCCACGAATTCGGGTCAGCGGACGCGCTGTCCGGCAGCCGGAAAGACCGGAGCGCATTGCCGGTGGCCGGGTCGAGCTCGTAGGCCCGGGCGCTTTGCTCGTCCACCATCCAAAGGTGTGCGCCGTCCCAGGTGAGGTCGGCCGGGAATACCACCTCTGGAGGCAGGCCGAACACGGTCTCGACAACCCCGGTCGAGCTTAGCCGGTACAGCACTGCCGAATCGCCGCGACTGAGCCAGAAGTGCTCGCCGTCCCAGGCCAGGCCATTACAGAACGGGCCGGGACAGGTGAACGACCACAGAGTGTCACCGGGCCCAGGCAAGGCCGGGCCGAACACGGCTGATGTCCGCGTCCCGAAACCATCGGCCTGCTCAAACCTTCCGGCTGCCATCCTGGCTTCGGACGGCGGACAGAAGTGCAGCGCCACTACGCAGACTAAGGCAAAGTGCTTCACAACATATCCTCCTATCACTGACCGTTGTCCGACCTGGCGGGTCCAGGCACAAGTGGGCGCAATTGGGCTGTGGCTCGATGTGCCTTTCCGGCCATCCGGAAATATGCGAGTGTTCCCATGGAGCCTGGGCTCAGAACCGGTACAGCCGGGTATGGCAGGCAAGCTCGGCCTTGGCGAGGATGTGGCCGGCGGCGGCCTCTTCTATTTCGGCTGGGCCGGTCGGCAGGAAGGTGCATGACACCGTCGTATCGAGTGCGTAGAGGGCAAACACAAAGCGGTGTGTCCGGCGGCCCGGTCGGCGCAGCCCAACATAGCTGCAGCAGCCGGTTCCCGCGTCCGCGCCGTGGCTGCCGGCGCCCTCGGCAAGATAGCGTGTATCGCCGGGAAGGTTGAGCGCGAGCCAGTGTGTCCCGAATTCCCCTGCTCCTGATGCCTCGACTTCGTACAGGATAAGCGCGAACCAACGGGTCGAATCGGGCACATTGGTCCACTCCAGCGGAGGCGAGGGCGGTGACCCGAGGGGGTCGGCATAATAGTCGGGTACGGTGCCGCCGTGATGGAATGCCGGGCTGGACAGAACCATCGGCGGCTTCCGGAGTCTCACGATTGAGGTCGTCGTCTCGCCGCCACAGCCGAATGGCAGGAGAACGGCGACCGCGCACAACCCGATGCCAGCGACGTCGCGGGGGCAGGCCTTCACTGCGGGATTGTAGGGTCCGGCAGCGCAGATGTCAAATGGAATGAATGTGGGATACCCGGGGGAGAGGTCGAAGGCGCGCCGTCTGACGGAGCGGGTTCCGCCCGGATTTCCCTGGGTGTCTGGCAGGGCTATTTGCCGGCCGAGAGGATGAGGGGCAAGGCAGTGAAGACGATGAACGTCGAAACCTTCTTGCCGGGATATAGGCGAGAGCAGGCGGCTTCGTAGTATTTGAGCTGGCCTTCGTAGTACTCATAAGCCAGTGATGGGGCGTCTTTCTTTCCAACCCTGAAAGTCTTGTAGTCGTAGATGCGTACTTCGGCGTCAGTGACAATCACGCGGTCGATGCGGCCGGTGTGAATCGCGCCTGTTGCGTCACGGTACATCACAGGCAATTCGGCGAACGAGCCCGGCCGGCGTCTGACTATGTTCCAGACTTCCGGTTCAGATTGCAGATCGGAGATTGCAGATTGCAGACTGGCGGACAGTGACATGTCCAGCCCGTTGAGACGGAGGAGCCTTTCGATCTCGGCGGCAAGCGGACGGCGGTCAGCGGTCAATGTCCCATTCGATATCTCTTCCAGTAGTCGGTGGATGACCTCGCCCAGACCGACTGAATCTTCGCCATGGCGTTGGAAGTCGGCGGGCAGGTTTCGCGTTATGGCACGCAACGAGGGGCGAGGGGCGGGGAGCGAGGGGAGTGGGATTCGACGCGGGGCCGGTTTCCTGTCCCGGGCCACCGGCGCCGGGGACGATGGTTCGGGGACTGACGCCGGAGTGATGCAGGTCACGCCGGGGATAGGCGGTTCGAATGCGAAGCCATCTTCAGTCTCATTGAGTCCCAGGTTCTCAATGAGCCAGGCGAGTCGGGTCTTTGTGAGCGCCCGGGAGTTCCATACGCCGCTCAGGAACATCGCGTCGCGAGCCCGCGTACAGGCGACGTAGAACACACGTTTCTCTTCCTCGAATTCCTTTTCGACAAAGGTGCGATGGAACGGGTGCTCCCTGCGGATGCCGGACTCCGGTATGTAGGATACAAGGACTCGGTCCTGATCCACTTCCTCGACCACGAGGCTCGGGCCGGACCAGCCGGCCGCTTTGATGCCGTCGTCGAGCCCGGGCAGGAACACCACCGGGAACTGCAGGCCCTTGGCGGCGTGAATCGTGAGTATCTGGACGCCGGGCTGGTCCTCGACCCGGACGTCGGCCTTGGCCTCATCCTGTCCTGCCTGCGCGAGCGCGTTGAGGATACGAAGCGGGTGCATTCCGTCGGCTTCCAGGTCCTCGATGATTCCGAGGAACTTCCGGACGTTGGCTTCGCGCTGAGCTTCCCAGAATCTCGTCCACACCTTTCGCTCATCAAGCGCGCCGGAAAGAATGCGCGCGAGCGGTTTGCGATGGACGTCCGAAAGCCACTTGCTCAACGCGGACACGGCCGTGTCGAGCGGGGTATCGGGCTGAGCGTTCGACCTTACCCGGTCCCAGAGGAACAAAGAATTGGCGATTGGCGATTGTCGATTGTCGATTGGCGGCTGATTGGCGAAGAAGAGGTCGCGTTCGGGGACGTCGAAGAACGGGCCGCGTAACGTTACGTAGAGCGAGGTGTCGTCAGCCGGGTCGACAAGGAACTTGAGCAGCGAGTGGAGGTACTGAACTTCGTCTTCCGAGTAGAATCCGGAGCCGCCGAGCACCAGAAACGGGACACCGGCATCGCGCAACGCCTTCTCGTAGATGGCGAGGTGCGTCCGCGAGCGGATGATGACGGCGATGTCCTGGTACTCGCAGGGCCGGCCGATCTCAATGCTCTCTTTCTTCTCGTAGACAGTCAGGGGTTCGGGCGAGTTCACAAGGGACAGGATTCGTCCTGCGATAATGCCCGCCTCGATGCTCCTGCGCTCGGCCACGTTCTCGTCCGAGCGAGCCAGAACGATCTCGACCCTGCCCGGGTCAGAGTTCTCGCGGGCGCAGGTGAAGGGAGCATAGCACGTGCGCCAGGGGTCCAGGGATTGGCGATCGGCGATTGGCGATTGGCTATTGGCAGGGGGCAGGGAGGAAGGTGCGAACATGAGTCTGGAGAATAGCGCGTTGTCGAAATCGATAATGGCCTGGAGGCTCCGGTAGTTCTTTTCAAGAGTCTCTCGCTCCAGGCCGTTGCCCAGCCATTCTTCGAGCTTGTCTGCTGCCTTGGAGAAGACATCTACCTTGGCGTCGCGGAACATGTAGATGGACTGCTTCTCGTCGCCGACGATGAAGAGCGTGGGTTTGATACCCAAGTCGGTCTTCGCGCCTTCGCCCGCCCGCCACTCCTCGGTCAGCTTGTCGATGATGCCCCATTGCAGATAGCTCGTGTCCTGGAACTCGTCGACAAGAATGTGGTCGGTGTGCTCGTCGAAGGCGTGCAGGATATTCTGCCATTCAGATTCGGCGTGGAGCACCCGCCATGCCAGATACTCCATGTCGTCATAGTCGACGAGGCCGGACGCGAGCTTGGCTCTGGAGTACGCGTCGAGGAATCGGCGCTGGAAGAGGTCGAGAGCGTGGCCGAATTCGTCGTTCCAGAGCGCGGCCGCGATGAGATTCCGGTATTCGCACATCCTTCTGTTCCAGTCCTGAGCTTCGTCGGAACACCCACGGATGCGGGGAGAGCCTGACCCGGTGCGATATACGTCCCGATTGGCTTCCAGCAGCGCGAAGACCTGCCGCAGTGAATCTATGTCGAACCGCCGCGGGAACAAGCTTGAGTAGTCCGGGAATAGAGTTCTGCCCATGCTGTCTTGCCGCAGTTCCGCCGCAATCGATTCGAGCCGGCCCGTATCCGAACCAAGCAAGCGCCCGCGCCGGATGGCAACTCGTTTGTCGAAGAGGCTGTCGAACAGGGCAGAGAGCCTGGTCCAGCCTTGAGTGCGGTCGCGCGTCACCAGGTCGATAAGGTTCTTGTAGTAGCTTGAGTTGCGCTCATTCTCGGCCACGTTCATCAGCGTGTCGTACTTGGCGCTCTCCCAGGTGGTGGTGACGTCCGACAAGACGTCAACGCGCGGGTCGAGTCCGAGCAGCGGCGCGAAACGCTTGACCAGCGAGAGGCAGAAGGAGTGGATGGTTGAGATGCGCAGCCTGAGCACGTTCTCGCGCAGGCTCCTGTGCAGGGCCGGGTCTTCTTTGGCCAGGCGGTCGAAGATGCGCTCCTTCATCTCAGCCGCCGCCTTCTCGGTGAAGGTGAGCGTAAGGATCCGTTCAGGCTTGACGCCCAGCCTGAGCAGGTCAATGTAGCGCTGGCTCAGCGCCTGGGTCTTGCCTGAACCGGCCGGTGCGAAGACGACCTTATGGCCAATGGCGATTGGCGAATGGCGATTGGCGAATGGCGGCGGGGAGGGCATCTAGGAGTCCTTTGCGTCTTCGCGGAAGCCGCAGGTGTGACCGAGGTCGCAGTATTCGCAGGCGCGGTCATCACCCGGCCTGGCCGGGAAGACCCCGCTGCGGATGGCCTTTACCACTTCGATGGCGTTCTCGACCGCAGCCTTGATCATCTCCTCGACGCCGTACTTCCTTCCACCGAACCAGATGACGCGTGGGTCGCGCAGCGAGTAGACGCCGAAGTTGTCCGGTCGGGACTCGGGATTCGCGTTCCGGAACAGCCATGCGTACAAAGGGAGCTGAAGGTGGGTGCCGTCGAGAACGGCCTTGCCGCCGACATTGGTTGGGCTTCCGGTTTTGTAGTCGAGAACCCTGAAGAGCCCGCCCGAAGAGTCTATCCGGTCGAACCTGCCCCGCAGGCTGATATCACTGGTCAGGTTGCCCGCGAGTGAGAGTTCGGTTCGACCGGGCTGAAACCCGCCTTCGCGCAACTCGGTCTCAATCCGGATGATGTCGGGCAGGAGGTTGGCGAAGACGCGGCGGGTAACCTCGGTCCAGAAGCGCGTCAGGTCGACCTCCTTCAGGGTCGCGTCCAGCGCCTTCATGGCTGCGTCCTGAATTCGCTCCACCGGCACCGGGCCGCCTGCATAGAGCTTCTCCATCACGAGATGCACAACCATACCCCACTGTCGCGCATCGACGTCGTAGCTTGGTTCCTCCGGAACTTCCATCCCGAGAACGGTCTCGATGTAGAACGCATACGGACAGCGCCGGTACTGTTCCAGCCTCGTGACGGACACGGGGCGGGAAGGACCGTAGCTGCGGGCCAGCGCGGAGCGCACTTCCTTGTCGCGGCTGAAGTCAACGACGAGGGCCGTATCCTCGAAGCGGACGTCGTTCTGTTTGCCCTGGGCGAGCTGCTCCTCGGCCGCCGAGCAGATGACCTCGGACCGGCCGACCTTGGTTGGACTTATGGCCATGAACGGCGTAGGCAGTACCGGCTGGCCTTGCCGCGATGAGTGGTAGCTCAGGAAAGGCGGGTTGGGCGACGATTCCAGGTTGCGGCGGAAGTGGAACCGCTGCCAGTCTCGGTGCCAGTCCACGTCCGGCATCCCCAGGGCGGAACGGACTCGGTCCGGCAGTATCGGGTCGGCAGTGTACGCGCTCGGCAGGTTGGTTTCCGTCAGGCCGCAGAAATAGAGGCGGCGCGGGTGGATTCCCAGCGTCTCGGTCATGTCTACAACCGTGACGCCGGTCGCTGTCGGTTCGGGCGTGCGCTGGGCGAGCCCAATGAGATACTCGAGAGTCTTGATGAACTCGGACCGGTTCCGGTCCTGGGTGCCGAACTCCTGCTCGAACAGCGTCAGTGAATCGAGGATATCATAGAGAGACTTGCGGTCCGAGAGCAGCTCGCCGCGTTCCTCGTCCATGCTCTCAGGCTTCGAGAGGAAACCGGCCCTGCCCAGAAGCTGCTTAAGCGACCGTGCATACTCGCCGAGCGTGGAGGCGGAACCGAGCGCGGCTCCCATCATCCGCGTGGCCGAGCGCACCCGCTTCTCCATATCGAGAAGGAAGTCATCCTCGGGTTTCTCCAGTTCATCGTTCTCAGCGGCGCGGACGCGGTCACGCAGCTTGTCCCAGTTGCGACGTCCCTTGATGATACCGGCACGGCACGAGTAGTAGCTGAGCGCCGACGCGCACCGGTCCCGCGTCGATGTATCCACGTCCGACTCAAGCCGCATCAATCCGGGAAGAAAGGGCGACGTCAGTGCGGCGGTCGCGGCAAGCCTCTCGTAGTCTGAGTCGATGCAGCGCAGAAGCTCGAGCACCGCGACTATGGGCGGCGAGGCCGAGAGACATGTGCTCGGATAGATAGTCGCCGGAATGTCGTAAGCGTCGAACACGCGCCTGAGCAGAGGTGCGTACTCCGCGAGAGAGGGGACGGCGATAAAGGTGTCGCTGAGTTCAGCCAGGCCACCGGCGATGAGGTCGCGGCAGATGGCCTTCGCTTCTTCCTCGGCGTCAGAGTATTCAAAGAAGGCGGGTATGGATACGACCGGCTCGTGGATGCGCTCCGTCTCGAACTCGGCCAGCGATGAGACGAATGACTTGAAGCGTTCCGCCATTGCGTAGTCGAGGTCATTCGGGTCGCCTGCATGGCCGAGTGCCAGTGTAGTCCCGGCATTCTCAATCAGCGTTCGTATGAGGTCGGCCTCGAGCCGGTCAGGGGCCACGAAGCTGTCGAGGACAAGCACGTGAGGCAGCGCGGCCTTCGGGACAGACTTCGCGGCCTCGGCCATGATGCCTTCGTCATCGGTCCAGTTGGAGCGGGCGAGTTCAGATTCGTAGGTGTCCAGCGCGGCCAGAGCGTCGAGGCAGCGGGCGAGCGGCTTCTCGAACCCGACGAGCAGCGCCTCGAACGTCGATTTCAGCGACCGGCGGTCGTGCGCGGGGACATAGCGGCGGATCTGAGTGATGAAGTCGGCGACTGCACGGGCATAGCCGATAGAAGGAAGCGCTGACTGATGAGCGATAAGTGATGAGTGTGCGGGTCCATCACTGACTGGAGCCTGCGGCTCGCGACCCTTGTCTGTCAGCAGGCGCTGGACCAGGAGCGGTTTGAGTTCAGCCGGCAGGCGGCGGGCCGAACCGTATCGGTCGTGGATGTCGCGGGCGAGCTGGCGGAGCGTGGCGAATTGGGGAGGGACGATCGCTTCCCGGCCGCTGAGCCTCAGGAAGTCGGCCTTGGCCTGGTCCAGCCGGCGCGGGCTGGGGCAGAGGTAGAGGATATCGCCGGGGTCAGGGGCGGCGTCCAGCGCGGCTCTAATCAGGCGCTCGCCGGCGTCATGAACGCCGAACGAGGCGAGGAGAAGCTTTCTCAAGGTCAGCCGGGGGCTAGCAGTCAGTTACCAGATGGCTGTTGGGGGTCGCCTCCCGCTTCTAGCTCATAGCCTCTGACTGCTAGCTCTTCGTTCCGGCTTTGGTCGCGAGCTTGCGTGCGTCTTTGCGGCGACGGGCTTTCACTACCCGGCGGTGGCGCATACGGCGGACCTTGATTTTGCTTCTTGCCATATTACTCCTTAAGTCTACTTGAGGATGACCACGGTCTTTGTCGAGTTGCCGGCGATAAGCAGGTAGCTGCCGGCTGCAACCGGGTGTCCGGTCCGGTCGGAACCGTCCCAGAATCGCCCCACTCCGGCAACGAGCGTTCGTACATCGCGGCCGGATGCATCGTATACGTCCACGCGGTCATCCGCCGGGCCGGGCAGCGCGATGCGACCGGGCAGCCGCAGGATGGTTGTTCGTCTGCCGCCCGGCAGGTTGCGGGAGTCCGGTTCGGCAACGGCCGTGAACGGTTCGTTGTGGACGCAGAATACCTGCTGCGAGTCGGACTTCACTGCCGAATCGACCAGCACCAGGGCGTGGCCGCAGTGGTTCGGGTCAATCGCGATAGCGCCGAAGCTGGTCCGGCCGTCGTCGCGAATCGCGGAGTTGTAGAACAACCCGGAGGAATTGGAGACGTGGAATATCTCCTCAGTGTTGAGGTTTCCGTTGATTCTCTCCCAGGTCGCGTGGACATCGTTGCCATCCATCGCGAATCCCCGCATGGCGGCGCTGGCCGACGCGGTCATCAGGACCGTGCTGTCCCACTGGGTCGAGTTGGGCGGCCGGTGCAGGTAACACGTGCGGAACGGGTAGCCCCAGCCGTCGTTGCCGCTGCAGACGAGGTGCAACTCGCCGGAGTCTGCGGCAGCGATGGCAGAGCTGAAGTCGTTCAGGCTCTTGCTTTCAAGTATCTCGTAAGTCCAGGCGGTGTCGCCTGGCCCCGCGTTCTGGGCATGGTGGATGTGGTAGGTGCCGTAGTCGCCGCCCCGGTAGGTGATGTGCGCGGTTCCCCCCGGCTCGATCGCCAGCCACGGGTTGGCGCCGCTCCCGAATCCGCCGAGCTGGCTGCCGCTCAGCACCTGTGTTCGCCAGGCGCCGGCGCGTCTCGCGCAGGCTATGTGATAGGTGTCGCTCGAATCCAGCGTGATCCAGGCCAGGTTCGGAATCGTATCGGCTTCGAGCGCGATCGTCGGCAGCCACTGTTCGAGCGAGTCGTCGGTCATGCGGGTCGTCACCCATTGACCGGTCCGGTTCGTGGCGTAGAAGACATCGGCAGCCGACCCATACTGAACGGTCCACGCGATGTGGGCAAAGCCCGATCTCCGTTCGACCGCGATCACCGCGCAGGCGTTCGCCGTCTCCGCCAGTGCCTCCGGCTCGGTCCAGGTGCCGGCGGCGGGCCGGCGCGCGAACATCACCCGGCGCTGCGAAGGGCTCACCTGTTCGGTCCAGACCGCCGACAGATTTGCGCCGGAATCGGCCGCCAGCGCCTGCATCGAAAGTGACTTGAGGGTGACGCTGTGGGTGATGGTATCGGTCCCGGTCGTTATCCAGTCGCGGGTCGCGCCGAACGACGCGGTCGCGAGAGCCAGCAGGCTAATCAGTGACTTTGAACACTTCATCGTGCTCGTGAACGTGGCACCGCACCTTCATCCCGGCATCCTGTCCGACTTCGAGTCGCGGGATGGAGTGGTGCTCGACCTCGAGCGATTCCACCACCTGGGTGCAGTCGCTGGTGTGTCCTTTGATGTGGATGGTGTCTCCGACCGCTATCGGCCCCTCGGTAGCCTTGACGACGGCGACTTCCAGCTTGCCGAAATAGTGCGTTATGAGTCCAACCTTTGTTTCAGCCATGTTTCTCCCTTGTTGGTTTCTCCTCCGTCATTCGGACCTGGGACTTCGCCATTCCTCTAAGGGTAGACCTTCTCAAGCATACGCGGGAACGGTATCGTCTCGCGGATGTGTTTGAGCCCGCAAATCCAGGCCACGGTACGTTCGAGCCCCAGCCCGAAGCCGGAGTGGGGGAACGAGCCGAAGCGACGTACGTCCAGATACCACTCGAACGCCTTGCGCGGCAGCTTGTATTCGTCGATGCGCTTCTCCATCTCCTTAAGGTCGTCTTCCCGTTGCGACCCACCGACGATCTCGCCATAGCCTTCTGATGCTATCATGTCGAAGGCGAGGGCGAGGGTCGGGTCAGCGGCGTCGCGTTTCATGTAGAAGGCCTTGATTGCCGCCGGGTAGTGGTGAATCATCACCGGCCGGTCGAATGCCTCGCCCAGGAGCGTCTCCTCGTCGCCGCCGAAGTCGTCGCCCGGCCTGATTTCCTTGCCCTTGTCCTGGAGCAGCTTTATCGCCTCGTGATACGAGATGCGCGGGAAAGGCGGCTTGATTGCTTCAAGCTTCGTTGTGTCGCGCTCCAGCGTGGCCAGTTCGGGCTTCCGCTTTTCGAGCACGCGCTGCACCGTGTAAGCGACCAGTTCCTCAGCGAGAGACATGTCGCCGGCGAGGTCGAGGAAAGCAACCTCGGGTTCGAGCATCCAGAACTCCATCAGGTGGCGCCGGGTCTTCGATTTCTCGGCGCGGAAGGTCGGGCCGAAGCAATACGTCTTGCGCACCGACGCGGCAATCGCCTCGTTGTAGAGCTGCCCGGTCTGGGCGAGATAGACCTGTTCGCCGTAGTAGTCCACCGGAAACAGCGTTGTGGTCCCTTCGCCTGCCGCGGGCGTCAGTATGGGCGTGTCGCCCAGCACGAAGCCGTTTTCATCGAGGTAGTCGCGCATCGCCTTCACGATTTCCGAGCGGATGCGCAGAACCGCGTGCTGGCGGGCGGAGCGAAGCCAGAGGTGGCGATGCTCCATCAGGAACTCCACGCCGTGCTCCTTCGGCGTGATGGGATAGGGCTCCGCGAGCTGGATGAGCTTCAGATTGGTGGCGGTCAGTTCGAATCCGCCCGGCGCGCGCTTCTCCTCGCGCACCGTACCGGTGACCTCAACCGATGATTCCTGCGTCACCGAGTCGGCCAGGTCGAACGCCGCCCCCGGCACCTGGTTCTTCAGGAACACGCACTGGATGACGCCGGTGCCGTCGCGCAGCATGACGAATCTTATCTTGCCTGAAGACCGCTTGTTGTAGACCCAGCCGGCGAGGGTGACTTCTTTGCCGACTGAGGCGCCGATTCGCTCTATCACTGTATCCACGGACGGATTCTAGGGCGGGAGTCGGGCAAGTCAAGCGCCGGGAGGGCTTGCGGACCCCGGCCGGGGAGATCCCGGCGCGGTTGACATGAAGCCGGCCCGGGCTAACATTGCCCGGGTGAGAGTTTTGCTTGCGCCGGTCGATTACCTGACCTTTCTGGTCCGGTGTCTGGTGGAGTCGTGGGACCTCCGCCGGACGTGGCCCCGGTTCATCGACCAATTGTCGGTTCATGGCGTCGGCGCCCTGCCGGTAATCGTGCTGACGTCGGTTTTCATCGGCCTGACCACGGCAGTCCAAACCAGCTACCAATTGATGGGCGTGGTGCCCAAGTACTTCGTCGGCATGGGGGTGGGCAGGATTGTGCTGATTGAACTCGCACCGGTGCTGACCGGGTTCATCGTGGCCGGCCGGTCGGCCTCGGCCATCGCCGCGGAACTGGGCGCGATGCGGGTATCCGAGCAGATCGACGCGCTCGAAGTGATGGGCGTCGACCCCTACCGCTATCTCTGCCTGCCGAGAATCATGGCAGCGACTATCGGCCTGCCGCTGCTCGTCGTCGTGACCGAGGTCGTGGCGGTGTTTACGGCGCTGATCATCTCGGCGAGAATGCTCGGAGTGCCGGCGAGCACGTTTACCTACGGCGTGACCCATTTCTTCATGGTCCGGGACTTCACGGGCGGAATCGTGAAGGCCGCGCTGTTCGGGATGCTCATCGGCAACAGCGGCTGCTACTACGGATTCAACGTCCAGGGCGGCGCGCAGGGAGTGGGCCGGGCCACAACCAGCGCGGTTGTGCTTTCGGCAGTGCTCATCCTGCTGGTTGACTTCGTCGTGGCGCTCATCTTCTTCAACACATGATACGGGTTGAGGATGTCAGCAAGCGGTTCCGGCGCAACGTCGTGCTGGACGGGGTCAACCTTGAGGTGCCGGACGGCGCCACCACCGTGATACTTGGGCCTTCCGGCATCGGCAAGACCGTGCTGCTCAAGATAATGGCCGGGGTACTGGCGCCGGACCGGGGACGTGTGTTCCACGACGGCAAACAGGTGCACTTCGGCCGGTTCGCGGACAACCGCGACCTCGCCGGCGCGCTCGGCTACGTGTTTCAGGGCGGGGCGCTCTTCGACTCGCTCACCGTTGCCGAGAACGTAGCCCTCGTCCTGGAAGAGACGACTCGATTGACCCGCGCGCAAATCCGCAGCCGGACCGAAGAAGCACTGCGCCGCGTGGGCATGGCCGACCACGCCGGGCTCTACCCGCGCGCCCTGTCCGGCGGCATGACGCGGCTCGTGGCTATCGCCCGGGCGCTGGTTGCCGACCCGCCCGTCCTG
>CAZAKP010000003.1:43169-45264 GCA_964485845.1 uncultured bacterium
ATACTCGACCGCGACTTCCAGCCCACGACCGACACGCGCTTCGCGGTCCGCTCGGTCAGCTACCTCGGTGGCGACCGCTACCTCATGGTTACGCCCGGTGACTCCGGGCCGGCGACGCCGGGTTACTCATTCCGGGGCGTCAACGAGTCGCTCGAACTCGAAACAACCTTCCTCAAACTCGACCACCTCCTGACCGAGCTCAACCCGGCCGAACTCAGCGGCCAGCTCAGCAAGTCGGCCAATGACCTGGTCGGTTCAATCCAGACCGAACTGGCAAACGTCCGAAGGGACTTTTCCGGTACGGCCGGCAACCTGACCCGGCTCACCGCCCGACTCGATACCTTCGTTCAGCTCGTCGACACCAACTCGACCGCCGGCAGGCTGCTGCGCTCCGGCGAGCTCTATAGCGAGGTCCTCCAGACCAACGCCGAGCTCAAAGGCCTGATCGCCGACATCAAAGCCCATCCGGAGAAGTACGTCAAGGTAAGGTTCAGCCTGTTCAAATAGCCCGCCGCCACCGAATCTGCAATCTACAATCTGCAATCGGCAATGCCGCGCATGGCCCTGGCCTAGGGCTCGACGTTTCCGCGTGAATCGGTCTTGACCAACCAGATGTCCTGTACGCCCAGTCCATACGAGCGCGTGGAGCCGGCGACAACGAATCCGCCGTCCGATGTCTGCCTGACCGAATAGCCGAAGTCGTTGTTGCCGCCGCCGAAGCTTGCGGCCCAAAGTGAGTCACCGTTTGAGTCGGCACCGAGCAGGTAGACGTCGTCCAGCGTGGTTTGATTGACCACGTAGCCGGTAATGACGTAGCCGCCGTCGCGGGTCGGCTGCAGCGCATGGCCGGTGGCGTCGCCCGGTCCGCCGAGCTCCCTCACCCACAGCTCAGTGCCGATAGCGTCGGTCTTGACGAGGAAGACCCGTCCGCCCGACTCACCGGCAATGATGTACCCTCCGTCCGCCGCCGGCTGGAGCGCCCAGCCGTGGTCCGGACTGCCCGGTCGCGGGTAGGCGTAGGCCCAGACCTGGTTGCCGAGCGCGTCAACGGTGGCGAGCCCGACGTCGTAGAGCGAGATAGTGCCGGGCTCCTTGACGTCACCGGCGACGACATAGCGGTCGTCGCCGGTCTGGATTACCGCCTCGCCGTAGACGTCGATGTTTGCGGCCCACGACCGGTTCCCGGCTGCATCGGTTTTGATGAGCGTCGAGACCGTGTCGTTCCGGCACAGCACCGCGTACCCGCCGTCGCTGGTCGGCAATACCTTCTGGCCCGGCTCCATGTGCTGACCGATGCCGGGAGTCTTTTCCCAGACCTTGTTACCGAGCGAGTCGGTCTTGACCAGGTACACGTTGTTCCCGCTTGTACCGGCGACGATGTAGCCTCCGTCGGCGGTCGACTGGACCGACTGCGCGTAGTCATAGTCGGCGCCGCCAAAGGTCCTGGTCCAAAGCGTATCGCCCTGTGCGTTGGTCCTGACGAGATAGATGTCACACAACCCGGCGCCGAAGGAGTAGGTGGTTCCGACAACGACATAGCCGCCATCCGGACACACCGTGACCGCCGCTCCGTAGTCATTCCCCGGCCCGCCGAACGTGCGTGCCCATGTCGCCACGATGGAGAAGTGCAGCGGCCCGGACCAGTCGGACGTAACTCCGGCTGTGTTCCTCGCCTGCGCGCAGATATTGTAGGAACCGGTTGCCGACCACGCGTGCGAAGCAGTCACGGTATCGCAGCTTGCGACCCAGGCCGACCAGCCCGAAGTGTCGCCGTTCCCCCAGTCGAACCGTACGGCCACGCTGTCGCCGCCCGGGTCGGTTGCGTAACTGGTGAAGGGTAGCGCCACGCCCACACTCCCGGCCTCCGGGCCGGACGGGGCACTGACGATGATGGGCTTCTTCTTACAGGCGGCCACGAGCACGATTGCTGCTACCAGCGCGAGCAGGAACGACTTCTTCATCACGCCTCCCATTTCTCGCAAGTTATCGGCAACTCGGAATTCGCTACTTGCCAACTACCTATACTCGGCCGTTGGAACACCCGGCCACGGCCGGATTGTCTGACTGACCCGAGAGCCTCTCGACCGGACGGCGC
>CAZAKP010000004.1:0-10398 GCA_964485845.1 uncultured bacterium
GGGCACCGCGGCGTCGTACCCGGCCACATTCATGAAATCGACCGCGGCCCGGCCCTGGGAACTGTCGCCGCCCGGGGAACCAAACCCGAAATCCCCGCAATCCAGCAGCAGTGTCGCGTCGGTCCGCTCGTTCCGAATCAGCCGCAGCAGGTTGTCCCAGCCGCCGAGGGTCCGGCGCGGCAGGCCGGCCGAGGCGAAGTCGATCCCCGGCGCACTCCGGCCGTGAAGATCCGAAGTGTAGAGCACTCGCAGGGTTCGGAAGTCGGAGCGGGAAGGCGCGGCGCAGACGAGCGTCAGCAGCAGTCCGAGCACGCAGTCAATATAGCCCGCCGGCGGCTGGTAATCAAGCCCTCCCCAACCGCGGGCGCCGCGCATCCGGCGGGTCAGTTGCAGTCACCGGCAGTTCGAACCCCGGGCTTCATCGCTTGACACTTGAAAGGTGCGGCCTAAAATCCCGCCGTGGACCTTTTCGCCAAATGCCGGGAGTTCGCTAAGATTGTCCAGCAAGCCAAAGACAACCACTACTATCCCTACTTTACCCCGATAAGCTCAGAGCCGGACCGCCGCGTTGTCATCCACGGCCGGGAGCTGCTGATGATGGGGTCGAACAACTACCTGGGTCTCACCACCCACCCGAAGGTGAAGGAAGCGGCGATCGCAGCGATCCGCAAGTACGGCAGCGGCTGCACCGGTTCGCGCCTTGGGAACGGCACCCTGGATATTCACGTCGAACTCGAGGCGAAACTCGCCGCTTTCTACAAAAAGGACGACTGCGTTATCTTTTCGACCGGCTACTCGGCCAACCTCGGCGCGATCTCGGCGCTGGTCAGGCGCGGCGATATGGCAGTGACCGACAAGCTGGACCATGCCTCGATCATGGACGGTTGCCAAATGACCTACGGGACGGTGAAGCGGTTCGTCCACAACGACATGCATTCGCTCAACCACGTGCTGGCAACCCACCATGACGGAGGTACCCTGATCGCGGTCGACGGCGTATTCTCGGTTGAAGGCGACCTCGCCCCGCTCGACCAGATGGTGCCGATCGCCAAGCGGCACGGCGCTAGGCTGATGGTCGACGAAGCCCACGCGGTCGGAGTGATGGGCAGGCACGGCCGCGGCACCGCCGAGCACTTCGGGGTCGAGGCCGATGTTGACCTGATCATGGGCACATTCTCCAAGAGCTTTGCTTCAATCGGCGGGTATCTGGTCGGAGACGCAGAGGTGATGTCGTTCATCCGCCACCAGGCCCGGCCGGCCCTCTTCTCCGCCGCCATCCCGCCGGCCGCGACCGCGACGGTCATCGAGTCGCTCCGAATCCTCCAGGAAGAGCCCGAGCGCCGCAAACACCTGTGGAAAAATGCGCACCGGATGAGCACGGGCCTGCGCGGCATGGGCTACAACCTTGGCACGTCGGTCACGCCGATAATGCCAATCCACATCGGCGACGACGTCCGGACCATGACCTTCTGGACTGCGCTCTACGACGACGGAATCTTCACCAATGCCTTTGTCCCGCCCGGAGTGCCGCCAAACCACTCGCTCATCCGCACCGCCGTCATCGCGACGCACACCGACGCGGACATCGATGAGGCGCTGGCGAAGTTCGAACGGGTCGGCCGCAAGTGCGGCATCATTCCCTGACGCATGGTTACGACGAAGAAAGTTGAATCAGCCGGCGACCTGGACCGCTTCGTCCGGCTTCCCTTTCGGCTCTATCGGGACGACCCGAACTGGGTTCCCCCACTCATGTCGGACCTCAAGAACACGCTGAATCCCGGCCGCAATCCGTTCTGGAAGCACGCCGAACGCGAGCTGTTCCTCGCGCTGCGCGATGGCAGGGTGGTCGGGCGCGTGGCGGCGATCGTCGACCACAGCTATAATGAATATCACCGGTCGAAGTTGGCCATCTTCGGCTACTTCGAAAGCGAAAACGACCCGGAGGTGGCCGGGGCGCTGCTCGATACGGTAACCGGCTACGCCCGCGCCCGCGGACTAGAAAACGTCTACGGGCCTGCCAACCCGGCAATCAACGACGAAGTGGGAATGCTGATCGAGCCCTTCGACTCGCCACCAATGATAAAATCCTCATACAACCCGAAGTATTACCCGAGGCTTGTAGAGGAAATCGGCTTCACCAAGGTCAAGGACTTCTACGCCTTCGGCATGGACGCCGACCAGCCCATTCCCGAGAAGTTCGAACGGGTCGTGAAGCTGCTGCGCGAGCGCCCGGAGATTGAAATCCGGCACCCCGACATCAAGAACCTCAAGCCCTCGCTCGACCTCATCAAGCAGGTCTACAACGACGCCTGGACCAGGAACTGGGACTTCGAGCCGATGACCGACGCGGAAATCGACGACCTGGCGCGTCAGCTCAAGCCCCTCATTATCCCCGACTTCATTTCAATGGTAATGTACAAGGGCGAAATCGCGGCAATGAGCATCGGGCTGCCCGACTACAATCAGGTACTCAAGAAGATGAACGGGCGGCTCTTCCCGTTCGGCTGGCTCACGTTTCTCGTCGAGAAACGCCGCATGACCCAGGCCCGGCTCTGGACCCTGGGCGTACTGCACAAGTTCCGTCATCAGGGATTCGACGCGCTGCTTTACTACGAGTCGATAATGGCTGCCCGCCGGCACGGTTTCCGGCGCGGCGAATTGTCGATGATTCTCGAAGACAACGTCCCGATGATCCGTCCAATAACCAATCTCGGCGCCCGGATTGTCAAGACCTACCGCGTTTACCAGCGGCCGGTCTAGCTATTCCGGCGTCAGGGTCCGAATCACTGCCTCGGTCTGGGCCAGGGCGTCCAGCTTCGGCTTACCGGGGTTGTATACCAGCCCATCAGCCATGTAGAACCGGCCCCGGAAATTGAACGAGTAGTTGACGAAGGCCCCGCCGATTACATCTTTGTTGTTCTTCCAGACCCCGGAAAGCCTGAGGCAGGGGCCGGAGAGGAAGGCAATCGTCTCGGCCTGCAGAAACCGGGCGTCAATCGAGTCGCCGTCGTAGTAGCGGCCGGTGAGGCGGTCGCGCATCGCGGCCAGCGACTCAGGTGCGAGTGCCCGGGCGGTATCCTGCCAGAACACGAAAACGTTCCGGTCAGGATTGTGGCCGTACAGGTAAATGAAATCGTCGGCCACGTGGTCCTGGTTGAGAAACCACCGGCGGGGGACATCGATGGTGAAGGCATACTTCTCGCCCAACTCCGCGGTCAGACCCTTCTCGACGCCCTCGATGTAGACCGACTTTGTCATTTGCGCGAGCACGATCTCGCGCAGCGTCTGGCGAATGCGGGCAGCGTAGACCTCCAGTCCGGGCACCAGCTTCGATGTGTCGCGGGCAATGAAGATGAGCGCGAACTGGCCCTTGAACCAAGGATTGGGCACCTTGAGCAGGCCAAAGTCACCTTCCGACAGCGAGTCGGCCCGCGCGCCCAGAATCTGCCGGACGAGCGTGTCCCGGCTGGTACCGATGATAAAAAGAATTCGGAACCTGGAATAGGTATCGAACCTGCCGGCCGAGCCAACCCGGACCTTGAACTCCGGCTCAGGCTGCGGTGTCTGCACCGGCTCCTGGAGAATCGACCGGACTGCGGACTCAACCTCGTCCCATTCGGCAGAAACAACCGTCACCTCGCGCAGCGGGCCGATGAGCTTGGACATCGGTATGCCGCCACCGCACGCGAACAACAGCAGGACGGCGCCTAGCACGACGCAGGCCACCCACTGCTGAGAGCGAAACCGAAGGACGCACGACATGGTCTAGCCCACCCTCAGCAGTTCGCTGCGTCCATGGTAACGGGACAAAAGCGTTCGTTTGATGCAGCTATTCTGAGGCTCCTTCAGTTCTGGGTCAAGCTTCACCAGCCGGAACGCATCCTTGCGTGCCTGCCTGAGAGTCTTCCGGTCGCGGCCGATGTCCGCGATTCGGAGGTCGGGGAGCCCGTGCTGCCTCGTACCGAGCATCTCGCCCGGCCCGCGTAGCTCCATGTCCTTCTCGGCGAGCTCAAACCCGTCGCTCGTGCGGGTGAAAAACTCCAGCCGCTCGCGCGCATCCCCGAGCCCGAGCTTCGACGCCAGCAGGATGCAGAACGACTGCCGGTTCCCTCGCCCGATGCGACCCCTCAACTGATGGAGCTGGGCCAGGCCGAACCGCTCCGGATGCTCGACGATCATGACGGTCGCATCCGGCACGTCCACGCCGACCTCGATGACCGACGTCGCGACGAGGATGTCGAGATCCTTCTTCCGGAACCGCTCCATCAACTCGCCGCGCTCTTCCGGCTTCATCCGGCCGTGCACCAGCCCGACCCGGTGCTTGGGCAGCGCCGCCTTGGTTTCTTCATACGTCTTCACCGCCGAGGCCAGGTCCAGCTTCTCCGACTCCTCAATCAGCGGACAGACCACAAAGGCCTGCTCGCCGGCATCCAGGTGGCGCGCAGTCGCCTGGTAGACCGACTCGCGCTGGAACCCGGTCATCAGCTTGGTAGCGACCGGACGCCGGCCCGGTGGTTTCTCGTCGAGAATCGAAGAATCGAGGTCGCCGTACAAAGTCATCGCCAGTGTGCGCGGAATCGGGGTCGCGGTCATCACCAGGAAATCCGAATTGAGCCCCTTGTTGAGCAGGGCCGCCCGCTGCCGCACACCGAATCGGTGCTGCTCGTCGACCACCACCAGCCCGAGCCGGTTGAACTTCACCTCTTCCTCGATGAGCGCATGCGTGCCGAAGACAAGCTGCACCGCGCCTGATTCGAGCCCGGCGATTAGCTCCCGACGCTCGGCCGCCTTGGTCGAGCCGGTAAGCAGGGCCGACTTCACTCCGACAGCGGCCAGCCGCTCGTGCCAGCCCAGATAATGTTGCTCGGCCAGGATTTCGGTTGGTGCCATCATCGCGGCCTGCGCCTTGTTCTCGCATGCCACGAGCATGGCGAGCAAAGCGACCACGGTCTTGCCCGATCCGACGTCACCCTGTAGCAGGCGGTTCATGCACCGCTCGCTCGCGAGGTCCTGCTTGATCTCGCCAAGAACGCGCTCCTGGGCTTTGGTCAGCTTGAAATGCAGCTTCTCCAGCAGCGGTCCGGTCAGCTCTCCGGTCACGACCAGACCCGATTCCTTCCTGACCGCGGCGTACTCTCGGTGCCGCAGCGCCAGCAGCAACTGGAAATAGAGCAGCTCGTCGTAGACGAGCCGCTCCCGGGCACGCTCGGCCGACTCCATGTCTTTGGGGAAGTGAATCGCCCGGAGCGCATCCCGGATCCCCGGGAAGTCGTAGTGCTGTAACATCTCGGGCGTCAGTGACTCGCGCACCTGGTCCAAGGCCTTTGCCATGGCCGCTTCCATCGCTCGCCGGATGGTCCAGAGCGAAAGACCCTCGGTCAGTGGATAAATCGGGATGATGGCGTGGGCAAACGAGAACTCACCCTCCTCGTCGGCCAGTTCGAACATCGGGTTGACGAACTGCAGGCCGCGGTAGCGAGTCACTTTGCCCGAGATCAGGATCTCCTGGTTGGGCCGGAACCGCTCGGCCAGGTCGGGCCGGTTGAACCAGAGCGCCTCCATCATGCCGCTGTCGTCGCGCACCATGCACGACACGACCTGCCGGCGTGTCTTCAGCCGGCGGATGCCGGAGGTTACTACCCGGGCAAGCACCGTCGCCTCATCACCCGGCCGCAGGTTCTTGATGGCAAGCATCTGGGAACGGTCGAGGTAGCGGCGGGGAACAAAGAACAGGAGCTGCCCGACCGTCTCGACCCCGACCTTGGCAAGCAGCGCTGCCCGCTTCGGCCCGATACCTTTCAGATACTGAACCGGCGCGTCAATGTCCGCGCCTTCGGCCCATACGTCACCTAATGTTACCGACATCGCTCATGGCTCCTGCGTTCCTTTCAAAATCAGGCGGTTGAATTCCGCCTCATCGAGAATCGTCACCCCGAGCTCCTTCGCCCGGTCGAACTTCGACCCCGGCGACATCCCGGCTACCACATAGTCCGTCTTCTTCGAGACCGAGGCAGCCACGCTCCCGCCGCGCGAGACTATCATCTCGGTGGCATCTTCACGCGACAATCCCGCCAGGGTCCCGGTCAGCACGAACTTCTTGCCCGCGAGTGGCCGCGGACCGCCCGCGGTCTTCTCCTCGAACTGAAGCCCGGCCCGGCGCAGCCGCTCGACCAGCCGTCTATTCTCCTGATCGGCAAGGAAGTGACGGAACGACTCAGCCACAACCTCGCCGACAAGGGACATGACCGATTCCGCCGAGGAATCGGATCGTGTCCCACGAGGCACAGAACCGGAATCACGACCTGCCGCATCGCGGAGCCTGTCCCACGAGCCGAACGCCTGCACGAGCAGCCGGGCCGCGTGGATGCCGACGTGCCGGATTCCCAGCCCGAACAGCACTCGCGTGAACGGCCGCGTCTTACTCGCCTCAAGCCCGTTCAGGATTCCCTGCGCCGACTTCTCCCCCATCCGTTCCAGGCCGAGCAGCGCCTCGGCGTTCAAATCATACAGGTCGGCGATGCTCTTCACCATCCCGGTCCCCACCAGTTGCTCGACCAGCTTCTCGCCCAGCCCCTCGATGTCCATCACTCCCCGCGCCCCGAAATGGAGCAGCCGCGCCTTGAGCTGCGCCGGGCAGGAAGCGTTCACGCACCGCCACGCCACCTCGTCCGCCTCCTTGAACAACCTTGTCCCGCACGCCGGGCACTTCTCGGGTATCGCGACCTTTGCCCGTTTGGCGTGCCCCTTGTCCGGCACGACCTTCAGTATCTGCGGGATTATCTCCCCGGCCTTGTGGATGACCACCCTGTCGCCGACGCGGATGTCGAGCCGCTCCACCTCGTCCATATTGTGGAGCGTGGAATGGGTGACGTTGGTCCCGGAGATGAACACCTGGCCGACCTCGGCGACCGGGGTGACCGTCCCGAGCCGGCCCACGTTGAAGTAGATCCTCTCAACCCTGGTCTCGGCCTCCTCCGGCGGGTACTTGTAGGCAACGGCCCAGCGCGGCCCCTTCTCGGTCGTGCCCAACTCCTCGCGGTCGCTCGCCCGGTCGACCTTCACCACCATGCCGTCGATGTCGTACGGCAGATCGTGCCGGCGGGCCTGCCAGCCGTCGCAGTAGGCGATCACCTCATCGATGCCGGCAAAGAGTTTGCTCTCCGGCGCGGTCTTGAACCCGAGCTCCTTGAGCGCACCGAGCACCTCGTGGTCGGTGGCGAACCCCGGGATGGGCCGCGGTACGGTATGGACGAAGCAGTCGAGCCGCCGCTTCCGCACCGCTTTCGGGTCGAGCAGCTTGAGGGTGCCGGCGGTGGCATTGCGCGGGTTGGCGAACGTCGCGAGCCCCTCCTCGTCGCGCTCGCCGTTGATCCGCTCGAACTCCTGCCGCGGCATGTACGCCTCGCCCCTCACCTCGAACCGCTCGAAACCACTGCGCTCCTCCCGCAGGCGCAGCGGCACCGAACTCACGGTCCGGAGGTTCGCGGTGATGTCATCTCCCCGCCTGCCGTCGCCGCGGGTCGCGCCCAGGGCGAATGCGAAACCCTCGTAGCGCAGCGACACGGCCACGCCGTCGATCTTCTGCTGCACCAGGTAGACCGGCGCCGGCACCGCCTTTCTCACGCGGACGTCGAACTCACGCAGCTCATCGTACGAATAAGTGTTGTCGAGCGAAAGCATCGGCGGGTCGTGGGTAACGGATGAGAACTCCGCGAGCGGCTCGCCGCCCACGCGCCGGGTCGGTGAGTCGGGCTCGGCCAGGTCCGGGAACTCCGCCTCCAGCGCCGCCAGCCGCTTCATCAACTGGTCGAACTCCAGGTCGCTGATCGCGGGCTGCGCCAGCACGTAGTACCGATAATTGTGCTCGGTGAGCTCCCGGCTCAACCGGGCGATTAGGGCTCGGGCCTTGGCTTTAGTCAAGCAGAGTATTCTTCCCGTTTTCGCCTCAAAGTCAACCAACGTAAGCGACGCTCTCCCGGGTTCATGAAATCCTCCGTCCGCACTTCCGCCGTCGTCTTTCCTGCCCGACGAGTCGGGTTGGGTCAACCCGTTCATTTGACTTCCGTGGTGGTGAATCCTAGAATCCTGCCCGTGGTGATGAGGTCCGGCCCCGCGCATCGCGCTCTCCCCCGACTGCGGGTGGCCGCGCCATGACCATCCGCCGGACGTTCGAAGTTGTGACCGGCGCCTACCTCGTGGTCGCGACGGCCCTGGGCGCGGTCACCGGCTACCTGTTCTTCAACCAGCGGCACCTCGAAGAGAGCCAGCGTGCCCGGTTCGTCGGCTACCTGCTGGTCGATGAACTGCGCCAGAGTTCGGACATGCTGACCCGGTTCGCCCGACTCTTCGTGGCAACCGGCGAGGCGCGCTACCGGGACGACTACGGGGATTTGCTCGCGCTCCACCGGAACCAGCAGGTCCGGCCGGTCAACTACTCGAGCCTGTACTGGGATATGGTCGCCGGGAAGCCCGCGGCGCCGCAACTGGTCTCGCGCGCCGACCTGGTGCGCCAGTTAACGACCCGGCTGGACTTCGGCCCGCCCCAGTTCGCGCTGCTCGACCGGGCCGAGGCGAGTTCCGATACGGTGGTGAGCCTCGAACAGACGGCGATCCAGGCGGCCGGTGAAGCGAAACCCGACCGGACCCGGGCCGCGGCGCTGCTCAACGACTCGACCTACAACCGCCTCAAGACCGACGTGATGCGGCCGCTGGACGAGTTCGTGACCCAGCTCGACGCCCGTGCCGCCGCCGCGGTGTCCCGCTATCAGCGACGCGCCGACCTCTGTTTCCGACTGGGCGGAGCCCTGATCGCCCTGCTGCTCGGCCTGACCATAGTCTCGCTCGACACGTACCGGCGCCGGATATCGGCGCCCGTGGCGAGGCTGCAGGACCAGACCCGGGGCGTGGCCCGCGACATCGACCGCTTGGCCGACGCCACTCGCGCGGTCGCGGAGGGCGACCTCTCGCGGTCGTTCACAACCGGCACACCGCAGCTTAACCCGAAGACGCAGGACGAAGTCGCCGACCTCGCTCGATTGCACGACTCGATGATAACTCGCCTGGCCGAAACCGGCGGCTCGATTGCCCGGCTGACTGCCGAACTACACGACCGTAACCTGAAGCTGGCCGAACTCAACGACCAGAAAAGCCAGTTCCTCGGGATGGCCGCGCACGACCTGCGCAACCCGCTGGCGGTCTTTCTTGGATTCACGGAACTCCTGCTCAGAGGCCACGTCGGCAGGCTCAGCGAAGAACAGGAACGGGTAGTCGGAATGCTGCATCGAGACAGTGAGTTCATGCTCGGGCTGGTCAACGACCTGCTCGACGTCGCGAAGATCGAATCGGGCAAGGTGAACCTGGAATTGAAGCCGGTGGACCTGGCGGCGCTGGCCGAGGAAAACGTGGCGCTCAACCGTCTGCTGGCCGACAAGAACGGCGTGCGGCTTGTACTGAGGCGGCCGGACGGGCTCCCGACCCTTGCGCTCGACCGGCCCAAAATCTGGCAGGTGTTCAACAACCTCATCTCCAATGCGGTGAAGTTCTCCCGGCCCGGAAGCCTGACGACGGTCGAACTCGCGCGGGTGACGGGCGGGGTCACCATCATCGTTCGCGACCAGGGCGCCGGCATCCCGGCCGATGAGATGGAGTCTCTGTTCAAACCGTTCTGCCACGGCACGGCCGAGCCGGCCGCGGGCGAACGTTGCAGCGGGCTCGGCCTCGTGATAGTCAAGAGGATCGTGGAAAGCCACGGCGGGACCATCAGCGTGGAATCGCAGGTCGGCGTCGGCTCGACCTTCACCGTATTCCTGCCCGAATCAGCCGGGCCGCCCCAGATCCGGCATTGACCCATTAAGATACTGGTGCACCAGGCAGACCGGGTCCTCCTCTGTCCTCACCCGTCTTGTGTCTTTGTGGCCGAATCCTATGCCGGATTCAGGGCGGGCCGGCGGTCGCTTGACTATCCCCGGACCGGTTCTAGAATTTCAGTATGGCACAGAAACACATAGCGGTTGTGGATGATGAGCCCGCGTTCCGGGCAATGCTCAGAAAGACGCTCGAGGCCGCCGGGTACCGGGTGAGCGAAGCGAAGAATGCGCTTGAGCTCTTCAACCTGGACGCTTACGACCTGCTACTGCTCGACATCAAGATACCGGGTATTGACGGCCACCGGGTCCTGGCGTCGCTCAAGGAAGACAAGTCAAACAAGGTACCGGTCATCGCGATGTCCGGACTGTCCGACCCGGACCACAAAACTCGGGCGCTCGCCGAAGGCGCCGATGCTTTCCTGACCAAGCCGCTCGACACCCAGCTGCTCTTGACCACGATCGCTGACCTCCTTGCCCGCGCCGCGCGGCCGTAGCCCTCGGCTGACCTCGCCAACTGGTCCTTTTCCTGTCT
>CAZAKP010000004.1:10498-44409 GCA_964485845.1 uncultured bacterium
GTCCTTTTCCTGTCTTGACCCTCCGCGCTCTACGGCTAGACTCCTAAGAAGCTAGTCCATGCAGTTCATCATCTCGCTCGTCCTGTTTGCTTCCTCCGCCACGTCCGGCGTGACTCCGCTTCGCTGGGTGAGCCCGGACAACTCGACACCCACGAGCTTCGCCGAGTGGCGTGCGAAGACGCAGCCGCGCCCGTTCAAGGCGAGGCCGCTCCTCTCGCCGACCCGCCTCGAAAGTCGCGTCGACTTCTTCGTCCAGGAGACCATCGCGGGCGCGTTGCTCTCGGCCCTGGAGACGCTCGCCCTTGACCTCCAACGCGAGACCGTCGCCACGGCTGTCTTTTCGGTCAGCGGTACCTCACCGGAGTCGCTCCGGGCCCTGCTCTCTTCCGAGTACCAGACCGGCATGTCCTCGGCGGTCCTCGTCGGCGACCTGCCCATCGCCTGGTTCCAGATGCTCGACGATTTCGGCAGCCAGGGCGTAAATGACGGCTACGAGGAGTTTCCCTGCGACCTCTACTACATGGATCTCGACGGCACCTGGAAGGACAGCCTGCTCCGCGACTCGACCGACAGCCTGATTCCCGGTTCCGACTCCATCTACGACGTACATGAAGGGAACATCTCCCCGGAAATCGGGGTCTCCCGCCTGCCTGCCTCGGCTATCGGCAATGCCGAGTCCCTGCTTGCCGCCTACTTCGGCCGAGACCACCGCTATCGCAGCCAGCAACTGCCGGTCACCGACCGCGCCCTTGTCTACATCGACGACGACTGGGAGCCGTGGGCAGTCGAATGGGACTCCAACGTGGGACTGCTGTACCCGAACCGTATCCTCATCTCCAACCCGGAATCGACCCGCATCGCCGACTACCAACCGCGCATCGACTCGGCCGACTGCCAGTGGGTTGCGCTGATGTCCCACTCCTGGCCCGGCGGCCACGCCGTGAAGTACGACAGCGGGCAGCAGTGGGACTGGTTCTACGCCGAAACGATACCCGTGCTCGACCCGCATGCGAACTTCTACAACCTCTTTGCCTGCTCCAACGTCCGCTTCGTCGAAAACGGCTACTGCGGCGGCCGCTACGTATTCCAGACATCGGACGGACTCGGCGCCATCGGCTCGACCAAAACCGGCTCGATGCTTTCGTTCGGCCTCTTCTACGACCCGCTCGGACAGGACAGAACACTCGGGGAGGCCTTCCGCGACTGGTTCGAAGCGATACTCAAAGACGGCTGCGACGCAGGAGAACGCTCCTGGTTCTACGGCATGTGCCTCGTCGCCGACGGCTCGCTCAAACCGCGCCGGCCGCAGTCCGGGATTGCCGACTCATCGCTCGTTTCTCACCGCTCATCACTCTACCGTGTCCCAGGCGTACACGTACTGGGCAACCCGGTCCGCGGCCGCCTCGACTTCAGCGTCGACCTCAGCCAGCCCGCCTCCTGTCAATTCGCCATCTACGACCGCACCGGCCGCCTCGCCGCCGAACTCGCGCCCAGACCCTACCCGGCCGGCTCGCACCAACTGACCATCGACGCCTCGCGCCTCTCCGCCGGTGTCTACTTTCTCCGAATCACAACCGGCACCACCTCCACCCGCCTCCCGGTCACAGTCATCCGCTAGCCCGAGAACTGGACCGCCCGTAGTGGGCACGCCGCAGAGCATTACCTGGTTTACTGTATCGGATGCAGTTCGGCAAGCGCACCATGAAACTGCCTTCAGAATTGCCTCCCGGACGGCTTACGGGACTACCGCGACAGCTTTGTACCGGGCAGTCGCCAGAACCAACCGCCACGCCGCATGCTCAGCTCAATCGGGAACTCAGGTCCACGCAGTCTCCGCCACTCCCGACCGGGCTATCCCGCAGACTCCGGACCGCGCTCATCCGTAGAGTCCGTGCCGAGCTGACATCCAAGCTGTCTGCCCGACTCCGCCGGAAGCCATCTACCGGACCACTCCCCCAGTGACCCCCACCCTTGCCCGCGGGGCGGCTCGGCCATATCCAACCTACTCAATCCCGGAAGCTTAGGTACAACATGTGAGAATCGTTCAACATCGCTTTCGTGCAACGACCCAAGCCACCGGCTGACCGAGGCTGCCGACGCGACCATTTCGCTCTGCAACCGGTCTACCCGCGAGCGGCGGCTCAAGGACCAGCCCTTGTTGGTCAGGCTGTCTCGACTGAGCTTACAGCTCACGACTGGCGGGCCAACGGATCGCCGGCCCAAACTCCGGCGCAAGCGCAAGGTCGGGCAGTCTACAAATTCGCCGCCTCTCGACGATTTGACATCACTGTCTCTGAGTTCTAGAATCCTGGCCATGCTCTAGCCGAATCCAGACTTGACGGTGATCGGGAGTGCAGGAAATGTCCGTCATTTCCCGATACCGTGCTCGGCTTTGCCGACGGATTGGAATCAACGATGAAAGGAGCAGAACGTGAAACGCAGCATCCGCCTTCTCTGGCTGGCAGCTCTCATTACGGGCGCAGCGATTGCTCAGCAGACGAGATGGGGGGGCTCCGGGAGCATGTCCATCAGCCCCGCGACTGCCCGAATCGGGCAGTCCGTGGCCATTACCTACACGGTCTCACAGAGCAAAGGCCATGGACTGGCGGATTTCAGGTGTGAGGTCATCGGGCCGGGCGGATGTGTTTTCGAAGCGAGCAAGTGGTCGTCCGCCTGGTCGGGCGGTTCCGCTACCGGAAGTTTCTCTTTTCCCGGGGACTTCAAAGGTAACGACGAAGTGGCACCCGCAACCGAGGCAGGCGGCACCTACATGGTCTACTGCTACTGGTATATCGAAGCCAATGACGTCAACGGCAAAGTTGCGGCCTGTATCGGTCGGTTCGAAGTCGAGGGCAAACCGCAATCGAACGTCGTGACTGGAAGTGAGTTCCAACTGGTTGACGACAAGGGCGTTGCTCGCGCGGTGCTGGCAATGGAGAAGGGGAATCCGATGCTGCGGTTTTTTGGTGAAAAGGGTGAGTTTCGTGCGGCTGTCGGGCTGCAGGACTATGGTCCGTCCCTCTTCTTCGCGCGCGACAACGGCAAACCGGGAACGAGCATCGGAGCCGGCGGCAAAGGACCGAGCATGGCCTTTGCCGACACCGCCGGACACCTGCGCATCCTGCTGAATGTGGATGACTCGACCGGCATGCCGACGATAGTAATGAGGGACACCGCGGGCCGCACAGTCTGGACCGCGCCACAATCGCTCAAGAAATAGGCGGGACAAAGGAGAAGTGGCGGGCATGCGCCGTCTAGCCCATCCAGTTCTCGCGGCCGTGCTATTGGTCGCGAGCGGGTGCGTGCCGCCTTACGCGTTCCATGATGGGCTGCCGGCCTGGTCGATGGACCCGAGCGGGGTCGAGTGGCGGGTCGGGTACGAACAGCTGTCGGTCTTCGGCGCCGACTCTTTCGATTTCCTCGGGCTGCGGAACTCGACCCGGGAATTGAGCGTCGCCTATCTGACCCCGGGTGTGCGCTTTGGCCTGAAGCGCAGGCGGCTGACTGCTGAGCTGGGCGTCTCGACCGCGGTGAAGACTCAGGGCGGTTTTTCGGCCTTATTCGGCGGCGCGGCAGGACTCGGCTACGCGAGCCCGAGTATCAGCGTCATTTTCCGCCCGAGCCTGTACCTGGTTGACATCTACAGCGACCGGCCGAACGGGACCGGCGTTGACATCGCGCCATGGGGCCAGGCAACGTTTCTCGTCGGCAACGGATATCACTCGCGCGGGCTGAACTTCGCGCTCGGCGGACGCGCGAGCGAGTACTGCGCCGGGCCGGTCGCGTTCATTGGCTACGACCTGAGCCCGGTCGACTTAAGGGCCGAGCTTTCGTACATGGTACCGATCTCATACTACGCGTTCGGAAACGCCGTCTCCATCGGTCTTACCCTCGCCGCTCCGTCGCGGCCCGACCCCTGGAAGTCACTCGACCGGTAGCACCTGTGGCTGGCAGGAGAATCATGCTGCTTCTCGCCGTTCTGCTGGGTATAGCATCGGCCGCGTCCGGCGACTGGCTGGAGCCCGTCAAACTCGGCCACCTCACGGGCGAGGGAGGCATAGCCACAATCGGAGCCGGCGTGGCACGCGGCGTGTTCAATGCCGACCGCCCCCGTGCCGCATGGTATGGAGCATGCGCCGCGGTCGTGGTCGGCGGGGTGAAGGAGCTGTATGACTGGAAACTCGGCCGGACCCGGAGGGTCGACTTCCGCGACCTGGCCCTGGACGTTGCCGGCGCCGGTATCGGAGTCGCATCAACCGAGGTCGTGGCCTCGCGACTGGCATGGCCCCATCTGAAGGTCGCCGGTCAGACCGCGGCCGCTACCGGGACCATGATGCTCGCGAGTTCACTTCTGGCGGGAGCAGGTGTTGTCCCGTGGATAAGGGGAGAACAGCGGCACGGATGGTATCTGCCGGTCGGGATCATTGGTGCCGGCGGACTCGCTCTGCTGGCCGGGACATACCTGGCGGAGCACCGAAAATCCAGGTGAGAGCAGAGCCGCATCAGGCAGAACCATCTCGGATTTCAGATTACGGGCTGCAGATTGCGAACTGGTCGGTTCAGTGTGTCCGGTTTCCCGTGCTTGACTGAATCAGGCAACTGGTTATATTAGCGCCATGAAAATCGCGATGATCGGCTCGGGTTACGTCGGTCTCACCAGCGGCCCGTGTCTCGCCAAGGTCGGCCATGACGTCATCTGTGTAGACAACGACGCCGCGCGAATAGAGGCGCTGAACCGCGGCGAGGTGCCCATCTATGAGCCGGGTCTGCCGGAGATAATCGCCGGGGCCGTGAAGGCCGGGCGGCTGCATTTTACGACCGACATCGGCGCGGCCGTGCGCGAGGCGAAGGCCGTGTTCATCGCGGTCGGCACGCCGCCGCGGGAGAACGGACAACCGGACCTCACCTCGGTCGAAGGCGTTGCCCGGGACATCGCGGCCGCTATCCAGGACTACAAGCTCATCGTGGAGAAGTCGACCGTGCCGGTGCAGACCGGCAAGTGGGTGCGCACGACCATCGAGCGGTACAAGAAGTCCGACACGCCGTTCGACGTCGCCTCGAACCCGGAGTTCCTGCGCGAGGGCTCGGCGGTCGGCGACTTTCTCTACCCGGATCGCATCGTATGTGGAGTGGACTCGGAACGCGCCCGGGACCTGATGAAAGAGATTTACGCCCCGATCAAAGCCCAGATAGTCTTCACTGACCTGGCGTCGGCCGAACTCATCAAGCACGCGTCGAACGCATTCCTTTCGATGAAGATATCGTTTGCCAATGCGCTCTCCATCGTCTGCGAGGCGTCGGGCGCGGACATCAGGAAGGTCTGCTCAGGCATCGGTATGGACAAGCGCATCGGCCCGGCGTTCCTCGAAGCCGGCGTCGGCTACGGCGGGTTCTGCTTTCCCAAGGACCTCGCCGCTTTCATCGCCATCGCCCAGGACCTCGGCTACGACTTCCGGCTGCTCAAGGAGGTCGAGGCAATCAACGAAGACATGAAGCGGAGGTACGTCCGTAAGATCCAGTCCGTTCTCTGGAACCTGCGCGACAAGAACGTTGGCGTGCTGGGACTCGCGTTCAAGCCCAACACCGACGATATGCGCCTCGCACCATCCATCGATATCATCAACGGACTGGTGCGCGAAGGCGCCAGAGTGAGAGCATTCGACCCGCAGGCGATGGAGCGGGCGCGCGCGCTTATGCCCGGCATCGCCTACTGCAGTCGCGCCGAGGACGTCGCAGACGAGGCCGACGTGCTCGCAGTCGTCACCGAGTGGCCGGAGTTCAAGAAAATCGACCTTGTCGCAATGAAGAAGCGGATGCGTCTGCCCATCATCTGCGATGGCCGGAATCTGTTCGAGCGAAGCGAAGTCGAGAGGCTCGGATTCACCTACATCGGGGTCGGCCGGTGAGGGCGGTCGTAGCGGGTGGCGCCGGGTTCATTGGCTCGCATCTGTGCGACTATCTGCTGGGGTGCGAGTTCGAGGTCGTCTGCCTCGACAACCTCATCACCGGCTCGATGCGGAACATCCGCCACCTGCTGCATCGACACGGATTCAAGTACCAGCGCTGTGACGTGACGCAGCGGCTGAGCGTGACCGGCCGCGTGGACGCCATCTGGAACCTCGCCTCCCCCGCGTCGCCGAAGGACTATCTGGCCCTGCCGCTTGAGACCCTCGCGGTGGGTTCCAGCGGCACGCGCAACCTGCTTGAGCTCGCGCTTCGGAAGAAGGCCGTGTTCGTCGAAGCCTCGACCTCGGAGGTCTACGGCGACCCGCTCATCCACCCGCAGGTCGAGACCTATTGGGGCAACGTGAATCCGGTCGGACCGCGGTCGGTGTACGATGAAGCCAAACGGTTCAGCGAAGCCCTGATCATGGCCTACAATCGGAAGCACGGTCTCGCCACCCGAATTGCCCGCATCTTCAATACCTACGGGCCGCGGATGCAGCTTGATGACGGCAGAATAGTACCCACGCTCGTCAGCCAGTCACTGAACGGCAAGCCGCTGACCATCTATGGCACCGGTCGCCAGACGCGGAGTTTCTGCTACGTATCCGACATGGTCGAGGGGCTGTACCGCCTCGCCTCCTGTACCGACCCGATGCCGGTGAATCTCGGCAACCCGCGTGAGGTCACGATCCTGCACTTCGCCCAGGTTGTGAAGAAGCTCACTGGCTCAACGAGCCCGCTCAAGTTCGAGCCGCTGCCTGAGGATGACCCGAAGCGCCGGCGGCCCGACATCAGCCGCGCGAACCGGCTCCTCCACTGGCAGCCGAAGGTGCAACTGGAACAGGGACTTAAGCTCACCATCGACTCGTTCAAACACAGGAGACAAAACGATAAAGGGACAGAGGGATAGGGTGTCCCTCCCCTTGGGAATCGGGCTGGTCGGACTCGGCCGCTGGGGCCGGAACTACTTAGGGACGCTGCTTGCCCTTCCCGAATGCCGGCTTGTCGCCGTTGCCGACCCAAACCCGCTGGCGCGCGTCGCAGTTACAGACCTGGCAGGCGTAGAGACGCATGGGTCTGTCGAGGAAATGCTATCCAGCCCGTCAATCGAGGCGGTCGTCATCGCCACGCCTGACCGAACGCACTACGTATTGGCCGGGGCCGCGCTCGCGTCTGGCCGCGACGTACTGGTCGAAAAGCCGATGGCCCTTACACCGGCCGAAGCCGAATCGCTGCTGGAGCAGGCTGAATCCGAAAAGCGAGTGCTGGCGGTGGGACACACGGCAGTCTACCAGGCCGGATTTGCCGAGCTTGCCTCGGAGGTGAGAACCTGGCCGACCGCAGCGGACAGGCGGGCAACGGCAGTCCGTACATCGTCTGGCTACACTGACGGCCGATCCAACCCAATCCTCGATCTGTGTCCTCACGACGTTGCCCTTGCCGTGCTCCTCTTCGGAATCCCCGTCTCAGCGCGGGCGCGAACCGACGGAAGTCGGGTCGAGTACCAAATGAGATTCGCGCATGGGGCGCTTCTTAACGGACAGGCCGAATGGTGCCAGCCGCCGCACGTCCGTGAGTTCCGGGTCGCCGGCGCTCGGCACACCCTCGGCAACAAGGCACACGTCACTGAACCCTCGGATGTGCGAAGCACGCCGCTGGGTCGCCAGTGTCTGGACTTCGTCGAATGCTGCCGCACCCGCAGGCAGCCAGTCAGCAGTGGCCGCGTGGGTCGAGCCGTAGTCGACTGCCTGTCCGCGCTCGGCTCCTCGTGCGCGGACAGCGGCGCGTGGGTACAAATCAGCCCGGGATTCCGAAAGTCGAACACCGAATGCCGAGCGCTGAACACCGCCGCACCGGAAATGGAGGTACGGGCTTGAAGTTGAGCGTCGTCATTCCAGTCTACAACGAGGAAAGCTCGGTGACAGAGCTGGTTGAGCGGGTGAAGGCAGTACCGGTCGACAAGGAGATAATCACGGTCGACGATCACTCGCGTGACAGCACGCTGGCGGTCCTCAGGCGAATTCCCGGCATCCGAATCTTCTCGCACCCGGTTAACCGGGGAAAAGGCGCGGCGGTCAGAACAGGGCTTGCGGAAGCCACCGGCGACGTGATTGTCATTCAGGATGCCGACCTCGAATACAGCCCGGACGATTACCGGGCCCTGCTCAGGCCCTTCGACGACCCAAAGGTCGACGCGGTCTACGGCTCGCGGTTCCGCTGCAGCGGCAACTCATTCCTGCCTCACAGCAAGCTCGCCAACTATTTTCTCACATTCTTCACCGACGCCCTTTTCGGTGGCCGGATTACCGACATGGAAACCTGCTACAAGCTCATCCGACGGCCGCTCTTCCAGGAACTCGGCCTCACCGCCGACCGGTTTGAAATCGAGCCCGAGATAACCGCGAAGCTGCTACGCAGACATTGCCGGATTGCCGAAGTTCCTATACAATACAGCGCACGTCGTGCCGGCAAGAAGATCGGCCCCCGCGATGGTGTGGCAGCCTGCATCGCTCTTGCCCGCTGGTACGTGAGATAACACATGGCAGGAACTTCTTCTTCCGATTCGGTCAACGCGGTCGAGCTCGTCGGCGTTTCGCGGCTCTACCAGCACTCCTGGCCGGCGTTGACCGACGTCAACCTGACGATCGAGAAGGGGGATTTCATCTTCATCCTCGGGGCTACCGGCGCCGGCAAGACCACGCTCCTGCGCCTGCTCTACCGCCAGGACCTGGCCGATTCGGGCAAGGTCAAGGTCCTCGGCTATGACCTCAAGAAGATGCCGCTGTCGGACGTGCCGCATCTCCGTAAGCGCATCGGCATCATTTTCCAGGACTTCCGACTGCTGGCCGAACGCACCGTCTATGAAAACCTCGAATTCGTGCTGCGGGTGATCGGCACCGACCCGAAAGAGATACCCGGACGGATCCAGGACACGCTCAACCGACTCGGCCTTGTCCACAAGAAGGACTCGTACCCGCACCAACTCTCGGGCGGCGAGCAGCAGAAGACCTCGATTGCCCGGGCGCTCGTCAAGGAGCCGGACATTCTGCTGGCCGATGAGCCGACCGGCAACATCGACCCCAAGGCCGCGGCCGACATCATGAACATCATCAAGGACATTAACTATGCGGGTGCGACGGTGCTGATGGCCACTCACGACGCCGACCTGGCCGAACGCACGCGGCGCCGCCGCGTTACACTCGACGCAGGCAGGATAGTACGCGATGAGACCTAGCCACATACTCCAGGAGGCGCTGCGCAGCATCAGCCGCAACCGCAGCAGCTTCATCCTCGCGGCAACGGTCCAGGCTATCTGCCTTGTGCTTCTCTCGGTGTTCATCATACTGACCTACAATCTGACCCGGCTTTCTGAAGCCGCCCGCCGACGCATCGAGCTCTATGCTTTTGTCGGCGAAGAGGCCGACCCGGCCCTGCTCGTGGAACGAATCGGTTCGCTCGATGGCGTCGCCCAGGCGCAGTACGTGCCCAAGGAACAGGCGCTCGGCGAACTCCGGACCGACCTCGGTCCCGATTCAAGCCTTGCCGATGCGCTCGAGGAAAACCCGCTGCCGCCCTCGGTTCGAATTACCGTCCGTTCGGGGTTCGCGTCTCTCTCGGAACTGACGTCGCTCGAACAGAAGATAATGCTGATACCGGGAGTGACCGAAGTCTGGTCCGGCAAGGAAATGGTCGAGCGCATCGAGCGCATCACCCGTACGGTGATGTTTCTCGACTTCGGTATCCTCGTCATCGTCTTCCTCGCCGTCCTCTTCATCGCCTTCCAGACGGTCGAGTCGTCGATTTCCTCACGCCATCACGAGATCCAGATCATGGAGCTCGTGGGCGCGACCGGCGCTACCGTCCGCCTGCCGTTTGTCATCGAGGGAACTACCCAGGGTATCATTGGCGGGGCGGCCGCGTTCGTCCTCGCGCTGGTCTTCTGCCGGCTCACGGCCGTGGTCATACCGGCCGCGGCCCTGCCGACCGGCCTCGTCCTGCTCGCCGACCTCGGCCTCGGAGCCATATCCGGCGTTGCCGGCTCGCTCATTGCTCTGAACCGAATTCACCGAGTCCCTCAGGCCCTGGTCACTGACGATAGTGAAGAGTGACAGTGGCAGGAAGACCTCCGGCGCCAAGCCGCAAGCCTGAAGCTTCGGGCGCGCGGAGTACTGCCCGGCTCGTAATGTGGCTCGCGACCTGCGCTCTGGCGTTCGGTCCGGCCGCGGCCCAGCCACTGCCGGCTTTTTCTCCCGACACAACCGCGACGGTGCCCCCCGAAACGCTCACCATTCAGCAGCTCGACGAGCAGATACAGGAGAACCAGGCACAGCTCGAACAGACAAAGCAGCGCCTCGCTGAAGTCGAAGGCCAACTCGCCGACCTCACCGGCAAAGAGCAGGCCGGGCTGGCGCGGCTGGCATCACTCGAGGAGCAGATCGGCCTGACCCGCAGCTACCTTGCCCGACTCAACAAACAGGTAGCTGCCCGCAGCAGTGAAATCGCCCAGGTAGCAAGGCAGATCGAACAGACGTCTGCCCAGGCCACGGCTCGCAGGCAGGCGCTCGGCCGCCGCCTGGTCGCAATCTACAAGTACGGCCGGCTCAGCCCGCTGACCGCGGTCCTCTCGACCCATACCGTGCCTGAGGTCTACCGCAAGATACTCTACCTGCGCTGGGTCGTGCGCGCCGATCAGCGCCTCGCTGCCGAGCTGTCGCAGTTGAACGTCGAACTTGCCCTGCAGCGTTCACGGCTGGTCGCGGCGCAGGCCGAGCTCGAACGTCTGCGGCTGGAGCAGCTCGACCAGCAGGCAAAACTCAACTCCGCAATCGCGGTGGAGTCGGCCCTGCTGAAGAAGGTCCGCGGCGAGAAGGAGACTGGACAGGCCCTTCAGCGGCAGCTCGCTGAATCCACCGCCCGACTTGGGAACCTGCTTGCGGACCTCGAACGCCGGAAGGAAGCGGCGCAATCACAGTCCTTCGGCTCCCAGACTCAGTTCGAGGCCGCCAAGGGCAGCCTGCCCTGGCCACTCCGCGGCAAGGTAATCGCCACGTTCGGCTCCCAAGTCCACCCGCGCTACAAGACCAAGACGAGCAATCTCGGGATCGACATCAAGGCTAGTCCATCGGCGCCGGTCCGTGCGGTGGCGGCCGGACGCGTCGCCTATGCCGACCAGTTCCTGGGCTACGGCAATCTCGTCATCGTCGACCACGGCAGCGGATTCTACACACTCTACTCCAATCTCACCGAGATGTCGGCGCAGGTCGGGAGCGACGTGATTGCCGGTACGAAGGTCGGTACGGCCAGCGATTACCTTCACTTCGAAATCCGTAAGGACGGGAAGTCGGTCGACCCGATGGACTGGCTGCAACCCTAACCGGTGCCTGCCCTCTGTCCGCCCGTTCGCGGCACACGCCTTCCGCTGATCGGCCAGCCCAGGGCGACCCGATTTCTCGAAACCTGGCTTGCCGGCGGCGTGTTTCCACCGCTGCTGTTTTGCGGACCAGTCGGCGTCGGTAAGCGGACCGCCGCGCTGCTTCTGGCGCAGGCCGCAAACTGCACTGACCCGTCTCTACAGCCGTGCGGCGTGTGCCGGACCTGCCGGTCAGTTGCTGAACTCAACTATCCTGACCTCAGACTCCTCCTGCCCACCCGCAAGCCCAAACCCGATGCCAAGATGGAGGAAACAGTCGCTGCGATGCTCGATCACTACCCCGAGTTCGCCCTCGGCCGTTCCCAGCCCGTTTCGGACACCAGGCTGAGGACGATGATCGACGCAGTGCGGTGGCTTCGGATCGAAATGGCACGGCCTCCACTCCTCGCCCGCCGTCGATTCTTCGTCGTGATCAATGCCCACCAGATGAATGCCGAATCCGCCAACGCGCTCCTCAAGGCGCTCGAAGAGCCTCAATCCCAGAGCACGTTCATTCTGACTTCGTCGCGCCCGACCGCCCTGCCCGCCACCATCCGCTCGCGCTGCCAGACAGTCAGGTTCGCGCCAGTCGCCCGGGACGAAATCTGCCACTGGCTGATTGAGAACGCGGGGACGTCTGCGGCCGACGCTGACCTGGCCAGCGCCATGGCCGACGGGTCAATCGGAGCCGCCTTGCGCATTATCGAGAACCGTGAGGAGTTCCTCGTCGCCCCGGTCGTGGACTACTTCTCCGGACGACTCGGCTCAGACGAGAAGGCGGTGATCGCCGCGCTGGAGTCGGCCGGAGCGGCCACGCCTGCAGCCGTCGTCGGTACGCTGCTGTTCCTTTACCAGGAAGCACTCCGTGTCAGGCTCGGTGGCGCGTCGGTCTACGCCAGAAGAAATCCGGACATCATTCAGGCGAACGCCGGACGCGAGGCCGAGTACCTGCGCCGAGCGGTGAAGTTCCTGCTCTCGCGCAGCCTCGAGGCAGACACGAACGTCAACGCTCGCCTGTTCAACTACAGCCTGCTCACGACACTGAAGCCGCCGACTCGGCGCCGGCTACCGGCCTGAATCGGTCGCGGGGCCGGCCGAACCGACAGTCACCAGGTCCTTGAGCGCCGAGTATTTCTTCTCGCCAATTCCCGTCACGGCCTGCAAATCGCTCACGCGGCGGAATCCGCCACGGTGCTGTCGGTACTCGACAATGCGGGCGGCCAGCACCGGCCCGATTCCGGGCAATCGGTCGAGCTCGCGCAACGTGGCCTGATTAAGGTCGACGGGCGCCCGGGCAACCGACGAATCGGTTGAACGCGCCGCCGACATGTCATCAACCACCGCAATCGGGCTCAAGGCGGCTTGACGTTTGAGCGCGACCCGACGGAAATGGGAGACGCCGGCTCCAATCAGAAAAGCTGCCGTCAGCAGCAGCAGGACGGCCTGTTCGCGCCGGTTCACTAGAATCTGAACAGGACCCAGATATCGAGGCTCATCGACTCTGTCGTGGTGACTGCCAGCGGCCGGGTCTGGCTGTACTCCATGCTGAGCCCGGCCTCGATGCTCCGCGAAAAGCGATATGATGCCGCAACCGATGTTCCGAACGTGTTGTCTTTCTGGAGGTAGCTGGCCGTGTCCGCCTCCACGCCGTCGACCCAGCGCTGCACCCACCGGTGGTTCTGCGAGAGGCGCACCGACCACGTCAGGCTCAAGTCGGATGAGAACTTGAGTCTGCCAAGGAGCGGGAACCGGAGGCCCTGGGGCGCCGAGAAGGTGTAGGCAAGCGACAGGTTCATCCCTCGAGTTACCGAAGATATCACGCTGCGAGTGGCGCCGGTGGAGTCCTGAAAACTGACAGTAGATCCAAAGGTGTAGTTAGCCGAGAGCGTGGTGCTGACCCGCTTCTTCCAGGTCGTAGTCCAGGACACGAGGGGGCTGAAGTCGTTCTGGTCGGTCTCGGTGAGACCCTGCATGCTGAGTGACTCGCGAGCCACGCTGTCACCGTTTGCCGGTTCGTAGTAGGTGACGAATTCCCCGACCACGTCGCGCTGGTGCCGGTAGCTGGCAGAGAGTTTTGAGTCGGTCGCCCAGTCCTTGAACAGGTTGTGGAATTTGCCGAGAGTCAAATCGACGTCCGGCCAGGTTGTGCTCCGGTCAAGAGGCGTGCTGTTGATAATGCTGCTCAGGTCCTGCCCTTCCGTCATCTGATAGGCGATGCGCGCCGTCAACTCGCGCACCTGCCCGCCGGTGGAGATGCGTAGGGTGTTTCGGTGCTCGCGGGTCGCGCTGGTGGGTTGCCTGAGGCTGTCGAAGATGAAGATGTCGGTGAAGCCGAGGCGGTATTGCCAGGGCGGGGCATCATACACACCGACTAGATCGCTGTTCCGGCTGAGCGTGTAGCTGAAGTCAATCGGTTCGAGCGCCCGGGCCAGGCTCCCGGCGCCACGCCTTAGCGCTTCGAGCGGAGATGGTCTGGGCAGGACGGTCTTCCCGGTCGTATCCACGGCGGCGAGCGAGTCGTGAACCGCTGAATCGGCCATCGGCTCCGGTTCCGACTTTGACGCGCGTGGCTTAGCCGCCTTCCGCTCGGTCGGGGCGAGACTCCCGAGCAGTTCCGGCAGGTCGGCGCCCAGGGTGAACTCAAGGTCGCCGGAATTGTTCATGTTCCGGTACGCGGAATACCCGGTATCGACCTTGGTCCGGTCGTCGGAGTAGTCCCCGTTGAAGTCGATCCCCGGTGTTATGGCGTCCGCCAGCTCAAAGTTGTAGCCAGCGTTTAAGCTGTAGTCGCGGCTGGCCTCGGTTCCCGTATTGACGAACCACAGGCTCTCCGGCGACGGGACCAGCAAGTCCCGTTCGGACTGGACGTCGTACCCGAACGTCAGGTCATCGATTGGCGAGTAGTCGACCGACAGGTCCGTGCCAAGGCCGTTGCCCATCAAAGTATCGGTGCGGAAGGCGGTGTCCAGACTGGTCCGCGTGCCGCGCAATGACCGCTGCCAGGCGTCGGTAACGCCCAACCGGATATCCTGCGGAAACAGGGCAAGCTCGTTGTCCGAACCGATCTTCACCTTGAAGTCGGGCGCAACCGCGTAACTCCACTGAAGTGTCCTCGCCGACGATGAGTCACTGGAAAGCGCGGCGCGGCTAACACCGCGGCGATCGCGCCAAGAGAGGGCCATGCCTTCCAGGGTGTAGTTGAGCCAGCGATTACTCGATTTCTGTTTGTGCACGTTGTCGACGAAAAGCTCCTCGCTTCGGCCCCTTGTCAGGTAGTCGGATGACGAAGCCAGCGTCTTCGGCAGCAGAAGGTCGGGGTAGAGCGGTGAGTACTTGGGCACATCCTGCTGGTCGGATATCGAATAGCCGACCGGCAGGACCAGACCCCAGGACTGAGGCATGAGCCGGTCGAGATTGGCGCGAACGCTCGCCCCGACGTTCGTGCCGAACCCGCCGGCCTTCACGCCGCGTCCTTCGCTGAAGCGGCGGAAGTTGGGGTCGGAGTAGTTGAAGTTGACGCTCGCTGCGACAAAGTCCGATAGCGCTGCACTGGCGTTGGCCTGGAACCCGTAACCTGCATCCTTGTGCGGAACGGTCAGTCGCATGTCGTCGAACCAGAGCCCGCCTGCGACCGTCGCACTACCCGCGTTCTCGATCCCAAGTGCAGTGTAACGGACATCGGCGAGCGACGGCGTTCCCAGCAACCGGTAGGACCCGCTCGACCACAGGTTCGTCACTGGTACGTCGGCCTCACCGCGCCGCCGCTTGAGTACCGGAAATGAATCCAGCGGAATGACGAACTCGTACCACTTGCCGTCCCGTCCCGGGACCAGCCTGCCACTTGTCACCGGCGCGCGGTACTCGTAGTAGTTGACCGAATCCGCCCCCAGCCTCAGCAGGAACGCCAGGCCGTTGCCGTCGTCATGGACGTACGTCCGCAGCTCGCCGTACTCCCGATAATCCTCCTGGTCGGCCACAATCTTGTCCACGGTCGCCCGGCGAAAACCCTTGAGGTCCCGGTAGCCGAAAAGCAGCGCCGCCTCGCTCTCCAGGTTGCCGCTGGCGTCCCGCCTGAGTTGGAACGGCGAAGTGTAGCTGGTGTCGGTCTTTCGCGACACCTGGGTTGCCCAGACCTTCTCCGACGTGTCAATCGGAACGTGGCCCGGCATGCCACTCGTGTCGCGCAGCGACGAAATCCGTGGGTCGGCCCAGCGGCTGCCGATGAACTCAATCGAGTAGAAGTCAATTGTGTCCGGCGACGTGAATCCGTCGAACCAGACCCGGACCAATCTGATGTCTTCCCATTTCGGCTGACCTACGGCTTTGAAAAGTGCGCTGTCGTGCAGCGAAACGCGGCACAGCTTCCAGCCGTTGACGAGGTCGCTGAAGTAGCGACCGTCGCCCAGCGGGACACTGCATTCGAAGTAGTGGTTGTACGTCGAAAACCCGCTGCGGTCGAGGTCGTCCTGGTCCAGGTGTTTGTTGTTCTCGGTGCCCTGCGGGTTCGTGTCCTCGTTGTAATCGTCGTTGCCGTCATCGGCCGAGTCCGGTCCCCACAGGTTGTCGGCGCCAAAGACGCCGTCGAGGCCTGTGTCTTCCAACTCGCTGAGCACACCGTTGGCATCCTTGTCCTCGGTGTCGTTCCTGCCATTCAGGCCGACGATTGCCCCGCCCCGGTTCCGCCGCGGAGCGTCCTCACTGATCGACATCCCGACCGTTACGTGGATCGTGCCGGTTGCACCCCGCGTCTTGAGTATCATCCGCAGGTCCTCGACGTCGTTCAGGTTCATGCTCGTGCCCGATTGGGCGGCCGAGGTCATCATTCCAGCCCATGATTCGGGGTCACCTGGATCCGGAGTGAAGGTCACTTTCAGTACATCGTGCCGGTCCCGATCCTCCTCATCGGTGGCCCCGAACACGCTGTCATTGCGCACGCCGACCGTCGGTTTGAGCCAGGCAAGCCGCGTATGTGCGAAGCGGGATGTATCCTTGCCCACCGGTACCGAACCCCACGACCACAGCACTGGGACGATTGACACGTCGCGAGTGATTGTGGTCCCCTCAAAGTCATCAAGGTAGGCTGCGCCGCGCGTATTCGGATCCGGCATCGAAACGGCACCCTCGGCCGAGGCACTGAACGACGATGGCGCCTGGGCACGTAGCAGTGGTAGCCGGTCAAGGACCGCACTCACCGCGTCGGAGGTGACCGTGTAGGAGGCATCGGTCTCGGCGATTATGCGGCTGAACGGCTCAGAACCGAGCGCCGGCTTCTCATCCCGGGTGTTCTCACTCCGGTAGAAAATGCTGGTCCCGAGTTTGCCCTGCTGAGACGCTGACCACTCCGCCCGGCCGCCGACCAGCGACTTCTGGGATACCGAAAAGAGCGGGCTATACTCGTAGGTAACCTGGATGTCGGCGTCGGGCGGCAGGGCCCGGATGAACGATAGGATGCCGGTCGCATAATCAATAGTGTAATCGACCCCGCGCGTCCACGTCTGGCCCTCAACTATAACCCTCTCGGACTTGTCCGATATGTCGGGCTGACCAAGGTAGTACGACTCGGTGGCACTGGAGTACTGGACGACGAGTCGATAGCTGCGACCCTCACCGCGCGTGAGGGTCGCCGGGTCAACGCGATAGATGAGGCTGTCACGAACTGACAGCGCGCTGGAGTCGAACGGATGCCTCCCCGGAAACCGAATCAGGCCGGTTGAACCATCGAACTCGGGGTACTCAAGTCGGCCGTCGCGATTCGGGTCCAGTCCCAGGATCTCCAGGAACTTATGGTCCTTGTTCGCGCCGGCCGTGTCAGTTTCGATGACCGGACCGCCCTGGGCTGTGTTGTACTGAAGCGATGCGGAGTCGAGGGTGATGCCGTCCTGTCGAAGCTGATAGTAGTTACGCTGCTCGTAATCCCAGGCGAGCGAACGTGAATCCGGCTTCTGCGGCTTGAGCAACTTCAGCATGATGGTGTCATTGAGCGGATCATGGGGGTCTTTCCTGTTTCCGCCAATCGTCGTGTCGGCCGTAACAATTTCAAGGCCGACCACATCAGCCTGGCCGAGCGGAGTGAGGAAGTCAATGATGTGGCCGGGCTGGACAATGTAGTCTTTGCCGAGGGATTTGAGGTCGAAGTCTCCCGGCGCGCGGTCATAGTCCCACTTTTCGGGAAACCAGTCCAGGGAGTCCGGGAAGAACGTCGCGATAGCGTGATAGGCTGACTGGTTGTTGCTGACGTTGCCGTCGTCCACGTAGACCCTCAGACTGGTGATTGTCACGGACGTATCGATAGGCACGAGGTAGAAACGACGTCCCACAAAGTCGTACTCATAGATCGTATCCGTCTTTACCTGGCGCTTGCCGGTGAAGCTCTGGGTCTGGCTCTGCGACTGCTCTTGCGAGGCGATTGCGTACACGTCAATGCCGCCCACCTTGCCCCTGGCCGACGCGCCGAACAGGCCGTGGTGGGCCGGCAGGTCGCCAGTATAGCCGGTACTGGGGATAGTCAGCCGCGTGTCACCCAGTTCGACCGACTGGATGATTTCGTCCTCCGTCCCGGTGTAGGAGAGCATCACCTTGTTCTGGGACTCCTCCCGCTCGGAATCGTGGTCGATGTTGACCTTGGTCCGCTCGCCGATAGTTCCATTGAGTATCACCGAGAGCTGCTGCTCCATCTTCAGTTCGGGGAATAAGCTGCCGCGCTCGGTCGTGTTGCGAACGAACGTCTGTCGCCCACCGAGCGTGATCCGGTCCTTGCCGGAGATGTCAATCTTGCTTCCCTCGCCGAAGAGCGGAAGCTTGGGCAGTTGGATGTCCGGTATCAGACCCGAAGCGTCTTCGGCGAGTTCCTGTTTCTCCCGGTTCCGCTGCGACTCATCCTGCCACGCGTCGCGGACCGACTGAGCAAGTTGGTAGTCCAGATACTCGCTGATCGGCAACACCTGCTCCACGCCGATGAAGTAGTCACCGCGCCAGCGGTCGAGAAAGACGAGGCCCAGCGAGTAGTCGACCCTGGGAACGATCCGCGGCGGGTCGTACAGCGAGTAGGCCGAAGCCAACGATGAGAAGAACAGCAGGGCCCCAATCCCGAGACCCCATCTGCCCATCATTCGTGGTCTGACCAAGGCGCGGCGAGTCGGCAAATGACGGGTTCGGCTATCGAGTGGACGCCGGGAGATGGTCAAGGGTCATTTCCTGCCGAAGCAGACCTGCAGTCTATCGGCGAGCTTTTCCGGCGACAGTCCGGCCTGGTCAAGCAGCCAGCTTCTTGGCCCCTGCTCATAGAAGCGGTCCTCGAGTCCAAACGAAACCACGCGAGCGGCCCGGCCGGAACGCTCAACCAGCTCGCTGACAGCGGCCCCGAACCCGCCGGCCAGTACGTTTTCCTCGACTGTGGCGATGACGGGATACCGATCCGCCAGCGACAGGATCTGGCCCGCATCCAGCGGCTTGACGAACCGCGAATTGACCAGGGTGACGTCCGTGCCGCGGGCTCCCAGGATATCCGCCGCCCGAGCGGCGACGCACGACATGTAGCCGGCCGCGAGCACGCAGCCATGGTCGCCGCTGCGCAGCAATTCGCCCCGGCCTAATTCGACCGGTGCCAGGCTCAGCCGGGGCGGAGACCCGGATCCGCCGCGCGGGTACCGGATGGCAATCGGCCCGTCCCGAAACCCAACAGCGAATTCGAGCATCGCGTCGAGTTCGGCTTCGTCCATCGGTGCCATGACAACCAGGCCGGGCACCATGCCTAGGTACGAAAGGTCGAAGGTACCGTGGTGGGTAGGTCCATCCTCGCCGACCAATCCACCGCGGTCGACGGCGAGCACCACCGGAAGTCTCTGCAGGCAAACGTCCTGGATCACCTGATCCAACCCGCGCGCCAGGAAGGTGGAATAGACGGCAACCACCGGCCTGGCCCCGGCCATCGCCAGCCCGGCTCCGAAGGCGACCGCGTGCTGTTCGCAGATACCGACGTCGAACAGACGGTTTGGAAATCTCTCGCGAAACGGCAACAGGCCCGTACCCAGACACATCCCCGCGGTGACGGCAACGACACGCTCATCGCTGCCGGCGAGTTCGATCATCTTCGAGCCGAACGCCGCCGTGAACGATGGTCCGGACGGGGAAAGTGGCCGGCCGGCCGCGACATCGAATGGCCCCGTGCCGTGGAAGACTTCCGGGTGGCGCATCGCCGGCTCGTAGCCCTTGCCTTTGCGCGTTACAACGTGGGCGAGGACCGGCCCGTGCAGTTCTCGCACGCGCCTGAAGGTATCGATCAGTTCAGCCAGATCGTGTCCGTCCACCGGCCCGACGTACCGAAACCCCAGCTCCTCGAAAAGGATGCTCGGCACTACCAGATTCTTCAATCCTTCCTGGAGCTTGCGGGCCGCGGCGCGCGACTTCCCGCTCAGGTCTTCCGGCAGAAGTCCCAGTAAATTCCACACATCGCCGCGCAGGCGATTGTACATCTTACCCGTGATCATGCGGTTCAGATAGCCGGCCATCGCCCCGGTACTGCGGGCGATGGACATCTCGTTGTCATTTAAGACCACAACGACGTCCTGCTTCAGGCAACCGGCATTGTTGAGGGCCTCAAACGCCATCCCGGCGACGATCGAACCGTCGCCGATGACTGCGACCGACCGCCGGCTCGCACCCCTGAGCCTGTCCCCCACCGCCGCACCGAGGGCGACGCTGATCGAGTCGCCGGAGTGACCGGTATCGAGGGTATCGTACTCACTCTCAGCCTTCTTGGGAAATCCGGAAATCCCGCCCTGCCGTCGCAATGTCTCGAAACGTTCCGCCCGGCCGGTGATTATCTTGTGTGCGTAGCACTGGTGTCCAACGTCCCAGATAATCTGGTCGCTCGGCGTGTCGTAGACGTAGTGAAGGGCGAGAGTCAGTTCAACGACACCGAGACTGGGCGCGGTGTGACCACCGTTCCGGGCCGTGGTCCTGACTATCAGATCCCTTATCTCCCCGGCCAGCTCCTTTAGCTGGGGAACGGACATCCGGCGGATGTCAGCCGGTGAACGGACCCCGTCGAGCAGTGGCATAATCATGACCTCCGGTGCAGAATCAGTTTGGGAAATCCAGCCAGGATCCGATACCTGGCGCCGAGCGAGGCGAACACGCCCGTTGATCTCGTGGCCTGCGACCTGGCGTCGCTGGCTGTCCGGACCCTGCCCACGGCGGAAACCATCGTGGTACGACCCGCTTCGCTCGCCTGCTCCATGTCCAGCAGGTCGTCGGTCATCTGAAACAACAGACCAAGGGCCAGCCCGGCCTGACGCAGCCTCTGCTGAACCGCCGGGGCCGCACCTCCCAGGACTGCGCCAGCCACGACCGCAGCAGCAATGAACTCCGCAGTTTTCCGGCGGTGTACCTCGATGGGACGAGCTCGGGGCTTGAATGCCTTCGTTTCGGAGCTCCGCGCCGACTCGATATCCAGCATCTGGCCTCCGGTCATACCCGCCGGTCCGACTGCGCTGCTTATCATCCGCACGGCCTCCACCTTCGGCTCGGCCGGACCCGGGGCTCGCGCGAACAACTCAAACGCAAAGGCAAAGAGACCGTCGGCAGCAAGGATGGCGGTCGCCTCGTCGAACTTGCGGTGCAGACTCGGCCGGCCGCGCCGCAAATCGTCGTCGTCCATACTGGGAAGGTCATCATGTATCAACGAAAATGTATGTATGAACTCGATGCCGGCGCAGAAGGGCAGCACTGATTCGACGTCCTGGCCGCCGGCGGCGCGGAAGGCTTCGAGCGCCAGCACCGGGCGTATGCGCTTCCCAGGCCCCAACACGGCGTAGCGCATCGCCGCCGCCAGCCGCTCCGGCACTTCTTGTCCGACCCGCAATTCCAGACGCAGCCTCGCGTCAATCAGCCGGCGGTCCGCATCCAAGATTCGCGTGAGACTAGTCATGGCCTGCCAATCCTGATGCCAGCTCCGCGGCCCGGACGGTATTCGCGAGCAGCATCGCCACTGTCATCGGACCGACCCCACCCGGGACCGGCGTGATTGCCGACGCCCTCGGGGCAACTGACTGGAAGTCAACGTCGCCGACCAGTCTGCCCTCAACGCTGTTCGTACCGGCATCAACAACCACGGCCCCTTCGCCTACCATGCCGCCGGTCACCAGCCCGGCGTGTCCGGCGGCAGCAACGAGAATCTCGGCCGTTCGGCACACCGCGCCAAGGTCCTTCGTATGGGAGTGGCAGACGGTCACGGTCGCGTCTCCCCGCTCGCCCCGTAAAAGGAGCATGCTCGCCAACGGTCTACCCACGAGTTCGCCTCTACCCACGATGACGACGCGCCTGCCGGGAATCGTGATCCCGTTGCGGAGCAGCAGCTCGATGATTCCGGAAGGTGTTGCGGGCATGAATCCGGGCCGTCCGGTCGCAAGCTTGCCGAGGCTGGCCGGGCTCAACCCGTCCACGTCCTTGTCCGAATTCACCAGCCGCAACACTGCCGGGGTGTCGATCCCGGTCGGTAACGGCAGTTGCACTATGAACCCATGAACGGACGAATCGTCATTCCAGGAGCGGACGACCGCGTCGATCGCGGTAAAGCCAGCGCTCTCCGGCAGATGCTGCACTCGGGCGTCGATGCCCAATCTGACCGATGCCCTCGTCTTGCTCGCAACGTAGATGCTGGACGCCGGGTCGCCTCCCACCTGCAGGATCCGAAGACAGGGCCTGACACCCCGTGCCCGGAGTTCGGCAACACGCCGGGCGAGTTCCTCCCGTACGACTCTGGCCGTAGCCTTGCCGTCGAGCAACACCGGATTCGCCGTCATTTGTCGCGTAACTGGAACGGGCACCCCGAAGGGAGCCCTTGGGTGAAGGTCGGAATTGTCTGCAAACACCGTGACGACACGATATTTGCCGCCTTCGGTGTACGGTCTGCGTCAGGCAACATTCAGGACTGAATGTTCGCTAATTACTCCTTTCACGCATAACCATTTTCACACAAAAAGGCCCGCCCGTCAACAGGAGAATTGCGGCAGCAGACAAACGCGGTCGGCCGGGCAAGGACCTGATCGGAAGCCCCGCCGGCCGACCTGTACGCTGTCCAGCGGCTATACGTGTCGCTAGTCGCCCGGCTCGACTGCGATATACAGCACCGAGCCGCCGCGATTGATGCGGAACAGCACGGCTTTGCCGCTGCTCCGGAACTCGCGCACCGCACGGTTGTAGTCGGCGCTGCCGCCAATCGATATCTTGCCGACTTCAAGGATGATGTCGCCGACGACAATTCCGGCGTCGTCGGCCGCACTGCCGGTCTCGACGTCATCTACAATTACACCGCCCGACACCTTGGCCCGGTCCCGCTCGTCCCCGGTCAGGCTCCGCACCGTGATGCCCAGCCAGGCCGTCGGCTGCTCTTCCTCGGGTGCAGCAACCTGCTGCTCACTCTCCGGGTACTTCGCGAGTGTCACCGTCCTGGTCGTCTGCTTGCCGTCGCGGACGATCTCAACCGCAATCTTCGAACCGGGTGCGAACTCGGCGACCTGTTTGCGGAACTGCTCGACGCCGTCGGTCTTCACTCCGTTTACCGCGACTATTACGTCGCCGGAGTTGATGCCGGCCTTGTCCGCCGGTTGCCCGGATACCACGTCGGCGACCAGCACACCCTTGTTGTCCTCTAGCCCCATCGCCTTGCGAATTGCGTCAGTCACCGGCTGCGGCCTGATGCCCATGTAGCCCCGCACGACCTTGCCGGTCTTGATGAGCTGGTCGGTGACCGACTTCACAATATCGACCGGCACCGCGAAGCCGATGCCCACGCTGCCGCCGGTCGGCGTCCTTATCGCGCTGTTGATGCCCATCAACTCGCCCTTGATGTTGACGAGCGCGCCACCCGAGTTGCCGGGGTTAATCGAAGCATCGGTCTGAATGAAGTCCTGGTAGGTCGGCCCCTCAGGCAGCGGCAGACCGGAACGGCCCTTGGCCGATACGACGCCGACCGTGACCGTACCGCTGAGACCAAACGGGTTACCCACCGCGATTGCCCAATCTCCAACCATGATATCCGCGGGGTTTGCGAGCGTGACTGCGGGCAGTGGCTTCTTGCTCTCAACCTTGAGAACGGCAAGGTCACTCTGCGGGTCGCGGCCCACAACCTTGACGGCGCTGCCCTTGAATTCGACGTCGTCCGACATCCGGACCGCTATCTTGTCGAAGCCGGCAACAACGTGGTTATTGGTGACTATGTAGCCATCGGGGCTGATCAATACGCCGGAACCAAGAGCATTCTGCTGGCGTTCCTCCGGCACGTCGGGCAGGCCGCGCATGAAATCGCGGAAGAACTCCTCGAGCGGAGTGCCCTGCAGTTGCGACTGCCGCGACACCTTGACGGTCCTCTCCGCCGCTATGTTTACGACCGCCGGGAGCACCGCATCCGCGACCTGCACAAACGGGCTGTGGTCCCCGTCGGTCAACGCCGCCCCGGTGCGGGGAAACGCGCTCGTCTGCGCCCCGGCCGGCCTCAGGTCGAGGACCCCGGCCACAACCAGGCCAATAACGAAAGCAACCAGAACTGCCGGCGCCAATATCGCGCCGACCAGTTTCAGCGATATACGACTCACTTAACCTCCGTTTTCATCTGCACTCCTAACCCTACCTGATCCCTCCGCTGTGGTCTACAGTTTAATAAGACGCTGGAAACCCCCGGTCGGTTCGCGTGCCGGGGGTCCGCCTGCAAACGTCGGAGCAATCAGGATGTACCGCAGGAACGGCAAGGAGCCGCGCTGCCCGGTCGGCTAGGGTCGGGCAGCCGGACCGACCAGTCCGGCTACGTCCCGGGTCAGGAAGTCGCCGGCAACGCTCTGGACGACAAGGTCGAGATAGAATGTCTCACCCCTGCCCAGCTTCTCGGCCGCCGCTGCCTGTCGTTCGAGGTACTTAAGGCACTTCATCAGGTCGGGGGCATCGGTTTTCGCCATCCCCTTCTCCCCCCTCTCGTGAAGAGTCGCCACCGACAGCAGCTCATCGCCGAGCACCTGGACACGCGGGTCCGTGGACTTGAAGTCGAATATGAGACCGCTAGACCGGGCCCGCATGGTGTCGGCGGCGTTGGCAAATGCCTGTCTCGCCTCGCAATCCTTCAGGTCGCGCAGGCGGCCTCGCCGCATCCGTGCAATGCTCAGCCGGAGATTGTGCAGCACCTCACCGTATCGTATTTCCATGTCCGGGTCACCGCCCAGTTCCGCCAGCTTGAACAGCGCGGCTTGCGCGCCGGCGCGGTAGTGCGGACAAGTATCGGGACAGTCGATTGTCCGACCCCGGCCCTTGCCGCAGCACTCCGAGCAGATGCGGCGCCTCTCCAACTCGGGGCCGCCATGCTCCAGCGCCGACCCGGCGACGCACCGCCGGGAGGCCTTGCGGCCACAGATGAAGCATACTTCACGCATGAGCCAAATCATAGCCGATGCCGCCTGCTCCGCAAGTTGACCCGTCCGAACCCGGCTGTATCCTGACCGCGTGGACACCGAAGCCCCGGAGCCCTCGAATTCCGGCACTACCCGACCGGCGCCGCTGAGCCCGGCCCAATCTTACTCCGCGGCACGGGAAGACTTCCTGGCCTGGCTCGAGAAAGAAAAGCACTACTCAGACCACACGCTTCGTTCCTATGCCACCGACTTGGGGCAGTTCTTCGAGTTCTGCACCGACCGTCTCTCTGAGAAACCGCTGGCCGCACTGACCCATGCGGACATCCGTGATTTCCTCGGTGCGCTGCTCCGCTACGGGTACGAAAAACGGTCGGCCGGCCGCAAGCTATCTTCGGTCAAATCCTTCCTTCGCTTCCTCGTACGCAGTGGGACCCTCAAGGCAAACCCGGCTACGGCAGTGAAGGGACCACGGCTCGAACAGCGACTGCCCGGATTCCTGACTCAGTTCCAGGTGCGGGAAGCCCTTGAAATCAATGCAAACGTTGCCAAGGTGGCTCGGGAAAGGGCAGGGCAGTTGAACAGCTCGCATCTGGCCAGAACTGAAGCTGAACGTCTTACGCGCGACGAGGCGCTACTTGAGACGTTGTACGGCTCAGGTCTCCGCGCCATCGAGGTCGCTGGGCTTAACGCCTCAGACATAGACTTCCCTGCGGAAGAGCTACGCGTCAGTCGACGCTACGGCAAGGGCGGCAAGGAACGTATCGTCCCGCTCGGACGTAAGGAGAAGGAAGCTCTGGATAGATGGCTCGGTTTCTCCGGCCATAGCGACGATCAACCAGTCTTCACGAATAGCCGCGGCGGCCGGCTCACGACCCGCAGCATCCAGAACATCGTCCGCAAGGCGCTGTCGCGGGTGGCCGATGCCACGGCAACCAACCCCCATTCTCTGCGCCACGCCTTTGCCACGCACCTGCTCGAACGCGGGGCCGACCTGCGCGCCGTTCAGGAACTGCTGGGCCATGCGTCGCTCGCCACAACCCAAATCTACTCCCACGTCACGGTGGAGCGGCTGAAACAGGTGTACAACCGTGCCCACCCGCGTTCCGGCTTTCAGAAGTAACGGGTCTAGCGAAGGCCGGCGAGCAGCACGTCCAGCAGCCCCGGGACACGATCCGAAACGCGAGGTCCGGTCATATCCCCAACCAGTTCGTCGTAGCTCTTGCGGCCCGACTTGTAGATGACCCCGAGTGGAATCCGGTCGCCCCATTCCAGCGCCTTGTGATAGGCTTTGTCCCGGTCAGCCGGGTCGTGCCTCTCCTCGGTAAGGTCATAGACACGGTGGCTGTACCACTTGGCCGTGTTGACGTGGTTGAAGCTCACGCAGTTCTGAAGTATCTCGACCAGCGAGAAACCGCGGTGCTCGACCGCCAGTTTGACGACGTCCGCAAGCTGGCGCGGTCTTGCGCAGAATCCCCGTGCTACGAACCCCGCATCCATCATCACGGCCAGGGCCAAAGGCCTGAACGCGGGCTCGATTGCGCCGCACGGCGTGGTCCTGGTTTTCATCCCGCCCTCGCTGGTCGGTGAAGTCTGGCCTTTGGTCAGGCCATATATCTGATTGTCATGCACAAGGTAGGTCATGTCGATGTTCCGGCGCAGGGCATGGAGGAAGTGGTTTCCTCCTTCAGCGTACCCGTCGCCGTCGCCGCCCTCGGCGAACACCGCGAGCCTGGGATTGGCCAGCTTGACACCGGTCGCGACCGGCAGGGTCCGGCCGTGCAGCCCGTTGAACAGGTTACAGTTGATGTAGTGCGGCGCCTTGGCCGCCTGTCCGATACCGGATACAAAGCAGGTCTGCTCCGGTTTCAACCCGAGCTCGGACAAGGCAAGCTTCACGGCCTCGCGGATACCGAAGTTCCCGCAGCCCGGGCACCAGGCAATTGGGTCGCTGCTCTCGAAGGCCTTTGGTACCAGTACGACACGATCCGAATTCACCGGGAGAGATTCGGTCAGGTCCCGCCTGTTGTCAGCCACTCGTGGCTCCCATCAGTTCCCGGAGCCCGGCCTCTACCTCTGCGACCGTGAACGGCCTGCCGTCGTAGCGCCGCACGGTCCCGGCTGCTCGCAACCCGCACTCCTGCAGCAATAGTTGAGCGAGCTGACCCGAGTAGTTCTGCTCAACCGTCACAACCTTCCTGCCATCCCCGACCAGTCCGGATACCGCGTCGGCCGGGAACGGCCAGACATGCTTCAGGTGCACCATCGCCACCTTCCGTCCCTCGCCCCGCAGCCGTGTGACCGCCTCGGCCACGACTCCGCGGGCGGAGCCGAAACAGAACGCCAGCACCTCAGCCTCACCCTCAGCCATGTCCTCAACCTTCGCGGCCTCAAGGTCCTGCCTGATACCCGCCAGCTTGGAGTCTCGCTTGTTCACCATCAGAATGCGCATCGCTCGCGACTCGGTGATGTGTCCCTCCTCGGTGTGCTCATCCGAATCGGCATAGACGAGCTGCTCAGGCGTACCCGGGAAGAGCAGCGGCGACACCCCGCTTGCGGTCGCCTCGTACCGACGGTATGAGTACGGCTTCAGTTCTTCCGGTTCCCGGCGTTCGCGGCGGCCGTCCATCGTCAACTCGTCGCGGTCAACCGTCCACAGGGCGTCGGCCATGAACTGGTCGAACAGGATGATGGCGGGCGTCTGGTACCTCTCGGCAATCCGGAACGCATCCCGGGCAGCGCGGAACGACTGGCTCGCGTCGGCCGGTGTCAGCACCGCCCGCGGGAACTCGCCATGACCGGCATAGATGGAGAACAGCACATCAGCCTGGGCCGTCCTCGTCGCCATGCCGGTTGCCGGGCCGGGCCTCATCCCCACGCACCAGACGAGCGGGACCTCGGTCATGCCGTCAAGGCTCAGCGCCTCGTTCATCAGACAGAAGCCGCCGCCCGCGGTACAGACCATTGCCCGGGCCCCGGCGAACGCGGCGCCGATGGCGAGATTGGCCGCCGACACCTCGTCTTCGGTCTGCTCCACGATGAGGCCTGCCTGCCGGGCATGGCGGAAGCAGTACTCGACAATCGGTGTGGCCGGCGACATCGGGTAGCCGGTTACCACCCGCACACCGGCGGCGATCGCGCCCAGAGCCAGCGCCTCCGCTCCGGAGATGAGCACGCGGTCCGGCTTCCGTCCCGCGTCCCCGGTCTTCTGTCTTCCGTCTTCCGTCCTCAGTAGCTGATGCGGGCAGCACCGAACCCGGTCCTCTGAGATGGCGCGGAACCCGGCCTCGGCCGCGGCCACGTTCCGCTTCACCACGTCGCTGCCCTTGTGCGCGAACTGGCTCCCGAACATCTCATCAAGTCCGTCCGGCTCCAGACCGACCAGGGCCAGGACAGCGCCGACCGCTGCCGCATTGGCCATTACCGGATCCTCGCCGTGCTCGCGGGCCAGATCGGCAAGCGGGAGTCTCACTGCATTCAGACCCTCTGGCAGGTCATCCGTTGCCTCGGTCACCACGACCGCATCCTCGGCCAAGTCGGGAACGTGCCGCGCCACCAGCGACGGGTCGAGCGCCACCAACACCTGCGTCTTGTCTCCGTCTGCTGCCACGGGTTTGGTGCTCGCCCGCACCCGCGCGAAGCTGTGCCCTCCGCGTATCCGCGACATCACGTCCTGCGATATGAATACGTGATGCCCAGTCCGGACCAGCATCCGGCCGAGCGTGCGCGAGATGACCTGCAGCCCCTGGCCTGCCCTCCCGGCGATGACGAGATTGACCTCGCTCACCGGAACTCCTCCATCGCCTTCTTCACAACGCTCACCGGGTCCGCACCTCGGCGTTCGGCACTTGCCGTTCGCACTTCCACTCGGCCGCAGGTCTCGTAGGCCGGCCGTCGCGACCGGTAGAAGACACCGATCGGAATCTCGACGTCGTCTCCTTCCGCCGGCCATTCCAGGATTCGCGCGCGCGCCGCGTCTGCATCCAGTGGATTGTGGGATTCAAGTTCGAGGTCGTACACGCGCTTCCGATACCACTCTGCTGTATTGACGTAGTTATAGGTCACACACGGCTGCAAGATGTCGATGAACCCGAAGCCCTTGTGCTCGAGCGCCTCGCCAATCAGCCGGGAGAGGTGTTTGATGTCGCCGGCGAACCCGCGGGCGATGAAGCTACCGCCCATGGCCAGCCCGGCTGCCAGCGGATTGAAGGCAGGCATGCGTGTGCCCGCTTCACGGTTCTTCACGGCGAATCCCGGACCGCTGGTCGGGGCTGCCTGGCCTTTGGTCAGGCCGTACACACCGTTGTTGTGCGCGAGGCAGACGATGTCCGGGTTGCGCCGGAACGCGTGTAGCAGGTGGTTGCCGCCCTCGCCGTACATGTCGCCGTCGCCGCCCACGGCAATCACCTTCAGCTCCGGGTTCGTGAGCTTCACGCCGAGCGCATGCGGGATAGCTCGGCCGTGCAGTCCGTGCAGGAAATTCGCGCCAACGTATTGCGCCACCTTGCCGGCCTGCCCGATGCCGCCCACAACCACAACCTGCCACGGCTCAAGCCCTGACGCAGCCAGCGCCTGCCGGAACGCGGCGAGGATGCCGAAGTTCCCGCACCCCGGGCACCAGGTCACTTCAGCGCTTGTGGACCAGGCCTTGTCTTCAGCCACGACGGGCTCCCACGGTCTGCGCCTGCCCTGGGCGCCTCAAATGGCTAATTCCTAATTGCCAATTCCTGACTAATACCCAATGCCCTAGCGCACGTTCGAGAATTGGTGCTTCGTCATTTCCCCATTCGTTAGGAACTAGGAATTGGCAATTAGTCATTCCACTCACCCACACACTCTCCTCAGCTCCCCAGCCAAGTCCTGCGCGACAAACGGCCTGCCGTCGTACTTGAGCACCTGCTCGTCGGCCTTGATACCGGTCTCGCGCCTGATTAGGGCCGCGAGCTGGCCGGTCGAGTTGCCCTCGACCGTGACGACCTTGCGCGCCGGAGAAAGCAGCGCGGCCACCCGCTCCCGCGGGAACGGAACCAGGTCGCACAGATGCACCATTGCCACACTCATCCGCTCCGAGCGCAGGATATCCACCGCCTCGCGCGCCGCTCCGTACGTCGAGCCGAAGCAGACCACGACACAGTCCGCCGTCTCTTCCGGGTAGCAGGTCGGCGCTTCCACAGCCCGGGCCATGGCCTCAAGCTTGCTCATCCGCTTCTCGTGCATCTTCACGCGCACGGCCTTCTCCTCGGTCTGGAACCCGTCTTCGTCGTGTTCCGACCCGATCGCGCGGACCAGTTGACCGCGGAATCCGGGCCGCAGCCGCGGCGACACCCCGCTCCTCGTCACCGCATACCGCCTGTAGCTGTTCGCCGGCCGTCCCTGCCACTCCGGCTCATCGAAGTCGTTGCTCGCCTTTGTCCGGGCGAGATTGAAGGAAAGGACGGTCCAGAGCGAGTCCGAAAGGAGCTGGTCCGAGAGGACAACTGCCGGTACCTGGAACCGGGCCGCAAGCTCGAACGCGCGGTCGGTCGCGTAGAACGCCTCCTCGGCCGTGCCGGGCGCAAACACGAAGCGCGGGAACTCATCCTGCGACGCGCTGGTGACGAACAAGAGCTCTCCCTGCTCGGTCCGGGTCGGAAAACCGGTTGCCGGGCCGGGCCGCATCGCAATCACGATGACCACGGGCAACTCGGCCATCGCGGCCATGCCGAGCCCCTCGACCATCAACGAGAACCCGCCGCCTGAAGTCGCGGTCATGGCCCGGGCACCGGCGTACGAAGCGCCGATCACCATGTTGATGGCGGCAATCTCGTCCTCGGCCTGTTCCATCACCAGCCCGGCCTCGGCCTGCTTGGAAGCAAGATACTCCATAATCGGGGTCGAAGGCGACATCGGGTACCCGGCGTGGAAGCGGACGCCCGAAGCCAGCGCCCCGAGCGCAATCGCGTGGTTGCCGGACACGAGCAGCCGCGCCGGCTGGCGTCCGAGCTTCGGCAAGGCGCACGGACAGGCCCCACCCCACTTCCTGCGCACATAGTCGGCCCCGGCCCGCAGACAGGCAAGGTTCTGCCGCACGACCTCCTCTCCCTTGGCCGCAAACCGCTCCTTGAGCAGGTTCCTCAATTCGGTCGCCGGGTGGCCGGTAAGAGCCAGGAGCGCGCCCAGGCCGACAACGTTGGCCATCGTCTTCGATCCGCCGTGCTTCTCCGCAATCTCGGCCATTGGGACTCTGAAAGTGCCAGCCTCAAGCTTCAAGCTTCCAGCCTCAAGCTTCGGACCCCGGCTTGCGGCTTGTGGCTTGTGGCGTGTAGCTCCGCCCCGGCATTCGTCATTCGACACTCGACACTCGGCAATCACGGTTCCGCCTTCGACCATATCTGCCTGGTGTTCGCGGACCGACAGCTCGTCCATCGCGAGGAGCACGTTGTACTTCCCCGGCACTGAATAGACCTGGTGGTCCGAGACCCGGACTGCGGTGAAGTTGTGCCCGCCGCGGATGCGGGACATGATATTGGGGTAGGAGAAAGTGTGAAAGCCGCTGCGCACCAGGGCCCGGGCCAGAAGTTCGGACGCGGTGTCAATGCCCTGCCCGGCCTGCCCCGCGATTGTCAGGGCGATATCAGTCACGAATCTATGTTATGAAACCGTGAAGCCCAACGCAAGCAAAAGCGCGGGCGGAGACCGTTGCTCGTCCCCGCCCGCAAGTCCCTATAGATTCAGCTAACGATAGACCACGACGTTGCGTGTCCGGCCCGCGTCCCGCACGAAACACACGCCCGGCTTCGGTTTCACGACCCGCCTGCCCATCGCGTCGAAGACGACCTTGGACGCGATGCTCTGGACGCTGGCCTCGGACAGGACAGTCGGACCGGCGTTCACCACTGGCCAATCGTCATTCGTCACTTCCTGAACGCCCTGCCCGTAAAGCTGGAATACCCACAAGCCGCCGACGGCGTCCATGCCGACGTAGGCATAATCCCCAAGCACGCAAACGCCATGGGCGAATGGCTGCTCGTAGTACCCGACCTCGGCCGGATGAGCAGGGTCAGCGATCGACACGACCCGCAGGCCGCCGGCGTCGGCACTGACGTAGGCATAGCCACCGTTCAAGGCGACGCCATAGGCCCCGCCCGGCACGTGACATTGCCCGACTTCCACCGGCTGCGTCGGGTCGGCCACCAATATCACCCGCATGCTGTACGAGTAGTCCGCGACGAACGCGTATTCGCCGTTCAGGGCCACTCCGTAGGCCAGGGCAGGCGCATCGCAGTGCCCCACCTCCACCGGATGCGCCGGGTCGGCCACCGAGATAATCCGCAGCCCCGAGTCGCAGTCCGCGACGAGGACGTGTGTTCCGGCCAGGGCGACGCCATAGGCCAGGTGCTTCGTGTCGCAGTGCCCGACTTCGACCGGGTGTGCCGCGTCGGCCAATGAGATGACACGCAACCCGCCACTGGCGTCCGCAAGGTGAGCATATCCCCCGCCGACGGCCACGCCAACGGCTATCTCCGGCGCGTCGCACTGACCAACCACGACCGGGTGGGCAGGGTCGGCCACCGAGACGACCTTCAGGCCGATGTCCGCAGCCACACAAGCGTAGTCGCCCGCAACCGCGACGGCCCAGGCATAGTCGATCGAATCGACGTGCGCGACCTCGGACGGATGCGCCGGGTCGGCCACCGAAATGACGCGCAACACCCCATCCGCAATGTAGGCGTAGTCCCCGCTCAACGCCACTGAATAGCCATCCGGTGACGGCGTGTCTTCGTAACCGACCAGCCGCACGTTCAGCGAATCCGCGGCCGGCGCGATGCCGGCCAGCAGCAGGACCATACCGAACGCGAAGAACGGTGCTCGCATAGTTGCCTCCTACCTGGTGACTATTACCTTCCGGACAGCGTGCGCTTGAGCTTGGGCTTGTGCTTCCCGCACGAAGTACACGCCCGGCTTCGGGTTGACCGCCCGCCTGCCGAGCGCGTCGAAGATAGCGCTGGACTTGAGACTCTGGACGTAAGCCCCGGAAAGGACCGTCGGCGCCAGCTTGCGGCTTGGGGTCTGCTGCCTGGGGCTCTCCTCGATTCCCGTGCTGGTGTCCCGTATCACCGTGACGTTGTCGCTACTCCAGTTCGCCACATAGACCCGGCCGTGCAGCGGATTGAACGTGAGCGCCTCCGGCTCGTCCCCTACCGCGATTGTGCGTATGACCGTATCTCCTGCCCCGTCGATAACCGAAACACTGTCGCTCTTGGCATTTGCGCAGTAGACCTTGTTGTGCGCGGAGTCGTAGCACAAGGCTCGTGGCTCGCTGTCCACAGGTATCGTGGCGACAACCGTGTTCGTCGCGGCGTTAACGACGGTCACTGTCTTGCTGTGTATGTTGGCACAGTAGAGAACACTGTCTCGCGGGTTGTAGCAGAAGGCGAAGGGATCTGTACCAACCTTGACGCGACCTATCACTGAATCACCTGCCCCGTCGATCACAATGATAGAGTCACGAAAGCCGTTACAGAAGACCTTGTTGTGCTGCGCGTCGTAGCACAGAATACTCGGGCTAGCGGGCCCCAAAGCGATATCGCGAGTGCCATAAGGACCATCCACCACCGTCACGAACCCGCCACTACTATCGTAGCAGGCGCAGTAGACCTCGTGGGTCAGCGAGTTGTAGCATAGACCCCATGGGCTGCTGTGAGCGGACGCATCCCCGATGACCTCGTCGGTCGCGCCGTCTATCACGGTCACGGTGCCGGCGAAGTGATTCGAGCAGTACACTCGGTTGCTATAGGGGCTGTAGCAGAACATGGTTGCGCCACTCCCGGCGACAACCGTCGTGATTACGGAATCCGTCGCGCCGTCAATTATCCTGACGTCGCCGCTCCCGTAGCTGGCGCAGTAGACCTTGTCGTTCGTTGGGTTGTAGCAGAGACCCGCCGGCCCGTCCTTCGCCGGCACGGTCGCGAGTACACGGTGATTGGCACCGCTGATCACCGTGACACTTCCACCAAGCAGGTTGGCGCAGTACACCTTGTCGTCGAGTGAGTTGTAGCAGAGTGCGAACGGGCCATCGCCTGCCTGAACGGCCGCCTCCCAATACTGGGCATGGACGGCTGTCACGAGGCAGCCGAGTGCAAGCAGCACGAACGCGTACTTCATGGCACCTCCCGGACGGA
>CAZAKP010000005.1:0-40249 GCA_964485845.1 uncultured bacterium
ACCCATGTCTTCACCTTGAAAGAGTGATGTCCTGAACCGCTAGACGATGGGGCCAGTTGTCCGGCGTGGCAGGAGGCCACACCTAAGTTCGGACACCGCGTCAGGCTTCGACATCGTCCGCCCGACTCCGTTTAAATCTACCCCGCCGCAGCGGGTTGTCAATATGCCAGCGCGTCCCGGTAGTCTTTTACTTCGGGCTGTTTGAGGAGCTCGGTGATGAGTTCCTGCCCGACCTGGGAGCGGCGCTGGTCGACATAGGTGCCGGCTTCAAGCGCCGCACCGGTGGTTTTGGCGTCGCAGCGGATGATGAACGCGCCCCAGTTTGCCGCGACTACGCCGGTCCGGTCGCCGGGTTCAAGCGCCTCGAGTGCCCCGGCAAATTCGGGTCCTTTGCGCCGGCGGCAGTCGGTGAGCCCGGCAAATGAGTCGGCTTGGAGCTCGACGCCCGGGTTCTCCGCGGCGAATTGTTCGAATGTTTTGCCGGCTTTGAGCGTTGCCAGCGCCTTTTGGGCGAGGTCGGTCCAGACCGCCCGGTCTTTTTCCTGGCGCATGCGGAAGAGGACGGCGCGTTTAATCTTTTCGTAGTCGGCGTAGCCGGCCGGTTTGACTTCGCCGAGTTCAAATACGTAGTAGCCGTTGGGGCCGCGCTGCGGCTGTTCGAAGACCTGGCCCGGCTTGGCTTTTTTCGCCCAGTCGATGAGTTGTCCGGGGTTTTCGAGTTCGAGGCCGGGGAGGTCTTTCGCATCGGCGGAGATGGGCCGCGCCGGCTGTACCTGGAGGCCGAAGCGGGCGGCAAGGGTGTCGAATCTTTCGGTTGTGGACTTTTCGATGAGGGAGCGGACCGAATCCCGCACCGTGGCCACCGCCTCGGTGCCGAGCTTGATGCGCACGAGGATGCGGCCGTAGGCGAGCGAGTCTTTTTTCGCGCTGTCGAGCTGGACAATCTGCCAGCCGTAGCCGGCAAGGTAGGGGGCGCTGTACTGGCCGGGTTTGAGCCGGGCGAGGACGCTGTCGGTGATTTTGTCGAGCTCGGCGCGCGGGGTCATGGCCGGCATGGTTTCGCCTTCGAGGTCGCTGTAGTCGAGGGTGGTGAGGTTGAAGGTTTCACCTTTGACCAGTTGGTCGTAGGCCCGGTCGATAGTTTCTTTGGCTTCGGCCGAGTCCTGGGCCGTGACGGCAAGCGGGAGGAAGACGTAGTTGAGCTGCCAGGCTTCTTTGGTGCGGAAGGTGTCTTTGTGGGCTTCGAACCAGGCTTTGGTTTCGGCCTCGGAGGGTTCGGGCCGCTGGCCGGCGGCCTGGGGGCCGAAGTAGAGCGAGGTGGTTTTCCAGACCGTGTTGGCCGCTGCCAGCGCGTCTTCGATTTCGGGGTTTGTGACCCGGTAGGCGTTGATGACGTCGATGCGGAACTTTTCCCGGGGCAGCATTTCGGCAATCTGCTGAGCGTATTTGGCGAAGTACCCGCGGTTTTCGGGCGCGTTCATGAGCTGGAGGTACTTTTGCGGGTCGAACTTGCCGTCGGTGAGCAGTTCGGGCCGGTTGCGCAGTTCCTCGGGCGGGTTGGATTTGATGATTTCGAGGACTTCTTCCTGGGTGATGCCGACGTGCGAGGCCTTTTGCACTTTGGCCCAGGTGAGTTCGGTGACGAGGTATTTCCACGCCTGTTGTTCGACCGATTGGTAGTCTTCGGTGGACAGGTCGCGTAAACGGTTCTCGGTCTTGTACTTATCGGTGATGTAGCTGACCGCGGCCCGGTATTCGTCTTCGGTGACGTTGTGGTTGCCAATCTGGCCGACGTACCCGTGGGTATCGCGGCCCCGCCGGCTGCCGCGGGTTCCGATCATGCGCCAAAGCTCGCTCATGAGGAAGCCCGCGAGGAACGCCACGGCCACGATAATCATCACGATGCGGACGCGTTTGCGCATATCGCTGAGCATTGCCATAGTGGTGTATTGTATTGACATCCTTGCCGAAGTCAACGGCTGACGGGAGGAGGTTGGGGGGAGTTCGGATAGTTCAGAGTTCAGAGACCAGAATTCAGAATGCAGAGGTGAGGATTCGGATTGGAGAACCACGGATGGACGCGGATAAGGGGAGTTCGGATAGTTCAGAGTTCAGAGACCAGAGTCCAGAAGGCAGAGTTGCAGATTCGGAGAGGACCCGTCCCTCGTCCCTGGTCCTTGGTCCCTCGTCCCTAGTCCCTAGCCCCTCGTCCCTAGCCCCTCGTCTTGACTTGGCTTGCCGCGGTCTTATCATCCTGCCCGAGTGAAATCCCGGTCTGGCCGGACAGCGTGGCTCGTTGTTGCCGGCGCAGTGGTCTATGTGGTTACGTTTCTTGCGCTTTACCCGCGCACGACCGCCGTCGTGGATGAGAACGCGTACCTGACCGAGGCGTTTTTGTTGCGGGCAGGGCATTTGTCGTACGAGGGCTCCGGCATCCCGGCGCCGCAGATGACCGTGGAGTGGAACGGCCGACAGGTGAGTAAGTACCCGCCGGGGACCGCGCTGTTCCTCGCGCCGTTCACTTTGTTCGGCTGGCGGGCGGTGTTTGTGTCCGGGTTGCTGCTCGCGCTTGCCGGGACCGCCCTTACCGGCCTGATTCTTGCGCGCCTCTCCCCCGACACCGACCGGGTGTGGGCGCTGCTTTACCTGTTCTATCCCGCGGTGGTGCTTTTGTCGCGGACCGTGATGAGCGACCTGCTGGCGGCGACCCTGGTGCTTGCCGCGTTCTATTGTCTGCTGCGCGGCCGGAGGTGGCTCGTGGCCGCCGGGTTCGTCCTTGGCCTTGGCTGTGTGGTGCGGTATTCGAACGGGGTGTTTTTGCCCGTGTTCCTGGTACTGGCGCTGCGGCCGCGCGGGACGCGGCTTGCTTCCGCCCTTTTGTTCATCGCCGGGTTCCTGCCGCCGACGGTGTTTGTGGCCGCCTATAATGCGTATGCCTACGGTTCGCCTTTGTCTTTTCCGATGTATCTGACCGGCGACTTTTCGCCGGCGTACTTTTTCCACAATGCGTGGTACTATGGGTCCGCGCTTCTGCTGGTCTACCCGCTGATGCTCGTCGCGCCGCTCGCTTCCGGCCGGGGAAACCGCCTTTTGCTCGGCCTGCCGGCCTGGTCGCTGTTCGGCCTTTATTGTTTCTTTTCCTACACTTACGGCGCGCCGTACCTGCCGGGCCGGCTAACGCTGGGGCTTCGCTACCTGCTGCCCGGGCTGCCTTTCTTCATCCTGGCTTTTGTCGTCGTGGCCGACCGCCTGCTCGGCCGGCTCCGGCTGGGCCGGCTTAAGTATGCGGCGGTTGCATTCATGGCGCTTTTGAGCGTCGCCATCCAGTTCCGCCACGACCGTTTGCTGGCGGTGCAGGCCGGGTATCAGCGCCTTTTGCTGAAGCATGTGCCGGAGTCGGCCCTGCTTTTGTGCGACGCGGGTACGTCCGAACTGGTGAGCTATGCGTGGGGCTGGCGCGACTATCGGCACCTGGCCGAGTTCAACGTTCCGGTCCCGCTCGATTCGGTGATGGGCGGCAGCCGGCCTTTGTACGCGGGCCTTACCGAGAAGCCCGGGGTGGATAACCCGGTGATGGTGACAATATTCGCGGCGGTGCTGGCGCGGTTCCCGGAGCGGACGCTTGTGGCGGAGACAGCGACGCCGTGGCGGTTCCGGCTTTACCGGCTGCGGTAGCCGGCGGAACAGGCTAAGGGCAAGGCTGAGGGGAGCGGGACGAGCCGTTACGCGAGCCGGCGGAGACGGCGCGCGGAGCCGGACCAGACGAACCCGGTGATGATAAGCGACGCAAAGAGGCCGTAGGAGCCGAGCATGATGCCGGCGACCTGGTAGCCGGCCATGTTCCGCGGCATGGTTTCGGCAAGCACCACAATCCAAAATGAGTAGGCGAGCAGCGCGGCACCAAAGATGACAAGGTCCACGGCGATGTGGCCGGAGAGCAGGAAGGGACTGGGGCTGGGCCGGAGCAGGTGCAGGTAGCGCTCGCGCTCGCCGCCCGGCGGCAGCGGGCCGGCGAGACCCCACTCCGCCTCGAACAGGCTGACCGCGCGGCGGCCGAGAGCGGCAAGCACGGCGACCAGGGCGACAAGCAGCAGCGAGTAGATGACCGGCCGGTAGGCGTAGAAGAGCGCGATGGGTTCGACCGAGCTGCTGCCGGTGAGTGGAAAGCGGAGCAGGAGCCCGGGCCCGAAGCCCGCATGGATGAGCAGCGCGAACGAGAAGAGGATGCGCAGGTAGAAAGTGGCGCGGGCGGCGCGGCCAAGCTGCTCGCGGAATCCGCCGCCGGGGGGCTCGGGGAGAACGGACATGGTGTTCAGCATAGGGCAGGAGGGACGGAAGTCAAACGCGGACCGAAACGAGTAGAAGATGCAACTCAAAGTGCAGAATGCAAATAGCAAAAGTCAAAATGACCGGAGATGGCAACCGCCGATAGACGCAGATGAACGCCGATTGGGGCCGAACCGGCTGACGGGCGCAAGGCAGAGGACGAAAAAGGGCAAAGTGACACGAAGAGGACGGGCGGAGGCGAGGGGAACGAAGCTAGAGGCTAGAAGCTAGAACACAGATAGACACTGAGCGGGGCAAAAATGGACCGGGTGCGTGGCTAGTGGTTGGGCGGGGCCTCGCGGATGAAGGCGAGGACGTGGAGCCGGCCGAGGGAGCGGTAGGTGCTGATTGTCGCCTGGAGCGGAACTACGGTCCCGTCGCGCCGGAGGCCGTGATATGTGTAACTGGCCGGGGCATCCCTGCCCTGTTCGCGCAGCCGGGTGTAGCCGGCCAAAAGTTCCCGATCTTCGGGCGCATCGAAGTCGGCCGCGGGGCGGCCGATGACTTCGGCCGGTGAGTCGTATCCGAGCAGCCGCGCGTACTTCTGGTTGGCGTAGACCAGCACGCCATCACACTCGCCCACGATAGCGCCCGGCGAGTTATCGAGAACCGCCCGTAGTTCGTCCGCGGTCTCCTCGGCGGCCCGGGCCAGCCGCGCCCGCTCGGATGTGTCGTGGAGCATCACCATCGCCGCCGGGCGTCCCTGCCACCTGGTCAGCGACACGCCAATATCTGCCGGCACGGTGCGGCCGTCGCGACGCAGCAGGGTTATCGCGTAGTGCGACGGGACGTCTTCACCACGCGACCGCCGGGCATACCTGTCTTCAAGCAAGTCGCGGTCACCAGGCGGCGAGACGTCGCGGAACGTCATCTTGAGCAATTCCTCGGCCGGGTAGCCGAGTATCTCCGCGGCGCGGCGGTTGGCAAAAAGGTGTCGCCCGTTTTCGTCGCCGATAATAACACCCTCGGTGGCGTTCTCCGCCAGCGCCCGGAAGTTCTCTTCGCTCTCGCGCAGCGCCTGCTCGTCCAGTTTGCGCTTGGTGATGTCGCGCACGATCGCCAGCACGACCGTCTTGCCGTCCAGTTCCATCGTCGAGGCGCTCATCTCTACCGGTATCTGGCGTCCGCTCTTGTGCACGTTCACCGCCTCGGTTCGGAATGTCCGCTCGCGGAGAATCGCGTCGGTCACGTGCGGCAGCCAGGCCCGGGCATCGGCCGGCACCAAGTCCGAGACGCTCATCTTCAGCAGTTCGCCCCGTCGGTACCCGAGCAACTCGCAGCCATGCCGGTTGACGTCGAGAATGCGCCCGTCGACCGACTCGATGAACACGGCGTCATTGGCCGACTCAAACACTGCGCGGTACATCCGCTCCGACTGGCTGGTCGCCTGTTCGGCGCGGACCCGCTCGGTAACGTCGCGCGTCACGAGCAGCATCCGGCGCTCGCCGCCGACCTGCATCGTCGAGGCCAGAAGGTCCACCACGAAGCCGGCGCCGTCCTTCCGGCGCATGCGCAGGGTTTTGGCTACCTGCTGGCCGGAGGCAAGGCTTTTCATCAGTCTGGCCGCGGCGGGGCGGTCTTCGGGCGCCACCAGCCCCAGGAGGTTTATCTTCCGTGCCTCCTGGATTGTGTAGCCGTAGGACCGGAGGCAGGCCGGGTTCGCTTCGAGCACCTGGCCCGCCATGTCGGCGACCGCTACCGCGTCAAGCGTGTTCTCGAAAAGTACCCGATACTTGTCGGCGGATGCCTGAACCGCCTCCTCCGCGTTCCATAGGCCGGTCACGTCGCGGCCGACGAAAACCACCCCGGCGACTTCTCCGGCCTGGTTGCGCCCCGCCGTGGCGAACAGGTAGAGGGCCACTTCGTTGCCGGAGCGCGTGTGGCAGCGACGCGCGCCCGCAAAGTCGCGCCCGCCGAGAATTGAAGAAAGGTCGATAGCGGCCGGTCCGGTTGCTTCGATGCGACAGGCCATCGCATACGGCCGGCCGAGCACCTCCTGGGCCTTGAAGCCGGAAAGGTCTTCCGTCTCTTTGTTCCAGTAGACAACACAGCCGAAGCGGTCGGTGGCAAAGACGAGATCGCCGGCCTGAAAGGAAACGTCGGCGGCGAAGGGGAAAGGCGCGGTCGTGCCGGGCTGAGTCATTGAGGGAAGACGCACGTCCCGCGTTCGGCGGCCCACGCCAGTGGCCTGGGGCGCTTCAATGCTGCCCGTCCATACGGCATCAGTCTGCATTCTACGTCCGCTCGCATCGCGGTCAAGTGTTTGTCTGCGTCGGTCTTTGCGCGCCTGAGATTAGCCGTAATTCTTCCGGTCGTGCAGGTTTCGTTCCGCGTCCGAAGCCGCGGCATCGTCGTATCTCACTGTCGGTCGGTTGGTTACGCGCCGGCAAGGCGGACGCCGCGTTTTCCGAGGCGTCCCCGGCGGCTTATACGGCAGCCCGAGACGCAAACTGCGGCAATCGGGCACTCACGAGGGAGCGTCTGACACGATAATCGGGCCGACGTCGGCCGCGCGGGCGACGAGAAAATCGGGGTGGAATGACTTTAGAAACCAAGCGGGCCGGAACCCGTAGGCAACGGCACAGGTGTCAACCCCGGCCGCCTTGGCGGATTGAATGTCCAGCTCGGAATCGCCGACCATCACCGCCGCGCCCGGCAGTACGCCAAGGTTCCGCAATGCTGCGAGCACGGGCTCCGGGTCCGGCTTGTGCTTCCTTCCCTCGAGCCAGCCGTGGACGTAGTCGAAGTACGGGGCGAGGCCGGTACCCGCCAGCGTGAACTCGGCCTGGGTCTGGTGCTTGGTGGTCACGAGCGCCAGCTTTACGCCGGCGCCGCGCAGCCGCTCGAGCAGTTGCCTTATTCCCGGATAGACCCGGGTGCTGTCGTTGTAGTGTTCGGCGTAGTAGGCCCGGTAGACTTCGGCAAAGCGGCGCGCGCTTTCATCGTCAGCCGGACACCCCAGAGCGCGCGCGACCGATTCGAGCGACTGGCCGATTAGGATGAGGACATCCTCGTCCGGCGGCTGCTCGCGACCCGGGAAGATCTGGCTGAGGGTGTGGCGGAACGCGGCGACAATGTCTTTGCCGGAGTCGATCAGGGTGCCGTCGAGGTCGAAGAGAGCGGCCGCGTAGCGAAGGACGGCGGTTTGCGGGCCGGTCACTGGAACCTTCGAACCCGGGAACCTGCGAACCCTGGCGCCGTCACTTGGCCGGGTGCCAGTATTTGTCGAGGTAGGCGTCGCGGACGCGCTTCAATTCGCCCCGGGGAAAAATGGCCAGCAGTTTCCAGCCGAGGTCGAGCGTTTGCTCGACCGTCCGGTTTTCGAACTCGCCCTGCGCTATATACTGTTCCTCGAATTCCCGCGCGAAGCGGAGGTACAGTTTGTCGGCTTCGGTCAGGGCCGCCTCGCCCAATATGATCTCCAGTTCTTCGGCCTCCTTGCCGCGCGCATAGCAGGCATAGAGCTGGTTGAACAGGTCGGCGTGGTCCTCACGAGTCTTGCCCTTGCCGATACCCTTGTCTTTGAGGCGCGAGAGCGACGGCAGCACGTCGACCGGCGGGGATATCTTGCGGCGGTGCATCGCCCGGGAGAGGATAATCTGGCCCTCGGTGATATACCCGGTCAGGTCGGGAATGGGGTGCGTCTTGTCGTCCTCGGGCATCGTCAGCACGGGCATCATAGTAATGGAACCCTTACGGCCCTTGATGCGACCGCACCGCTCGTAAATCGACGACAGGTCGGTGTAGAGGTAGCCCGGGAACCCGCGCCGGCCGGGGATCTCCTTACGCGCGGCCGACACCTCCCGCAGCGCCTCGCAGTAGTTGGTCATGTCGCTCAGCACCACGAGGACGTGCATCCCCTGGTCGAAGGCCAGGTACTCGGCCGCGGTGAGGGCGGCGCGCGGGGTGGCGATCCGCTCGATTGCCGGTTCGTCGGCAAGGTTGAGGAACAGCACCGTGCGTTCGATCGCGCCCGACTGGGTGAAGTCACGGATGAAGAACTCCGCCTCCTCGAAGGTAATGCCCATTGCCCCGAAGACCACGGCGAAAGGCTCGTTCGTCCCGAGCACCCGTGCCTGCCGGACTATCTGCGCGGCAAGGCGGTTGTGCGGCAGACCCGAACCGGAGAAGATGGGGAGTTTCTGCCCGCGAACGAGCGTGTTGAGCCCGTCGATCGGCGAGACGCCGGTCTGGATGAATTCGTTCGGGTATTCCCGCGCGTAGGGGTTGATCGGCGCGCCGTTAACGTCGACACGCCGATCCGGAATAATGGCCGGCCCGCCGTCGCGCGGCCGCCCCAGGCCGCCGAACACACGGCCGAGGATCTCCGGCGACAGGTCGAGGGTAATGCCACGGCCCATGAAGCGGATTTTGGCCGACGGGACGTCGAGGCCGGTCGCGCCCTCAAACACCTGGACCAGCGCCTTGTCCTCTTCGACCTCGAGCACCTGCCCGCGCCGGACCTCGCCCGACCCGAGCGTGATTTGTACGAGCTCCTGGTACTTCACGCCCTCCACGCCGGCGACCAGCACCAGCGGACCGGCGATTGAGGTAACCGTTTGATATTCGCGGATCATTTCGCCTCCATAGCCACCAGTTCCTTTTCCAGGTCGGCGCACGTCTGGGCGATGGCGGCCGGCGCTTCGGCCTCGGTGAGGTACTTCATCCGGGCGATGCGGTCGCGCACCGCCAGGCCCTCAATCGCCCCGACCTCTACCCCACGCGCGAGGGCGGCCCGCCCGAGTTCGTAGAACCGCAGGATCGCGCTGAGCATGGCGGCCTGTTTCGGGAGCGACGCGTAGGTGTCGACCTCGTGAAATGCGTTCTGGTGCAGGAAATCCTCACGAATCGACCGCGCCACCTCGAGCACCAACCGGTCCTGCGCAGAGAGCGTGTCTTTTCCGACCAGCCTGACGATTTCCTCGAGTTGGGCCTCTTTCTCGAGCAGTTGCATGGCCGCGGCCGCATCCTTCATGAACTCCGGCGTCGCCTGGCGGTCGAACGACTCGCGCAGGACATCGGAGTAGAGCGAATAGGAGTTCAGCCACGAAATCGCCGGGAAGTGGCGCTGGAATGCCAGCCGGTCCTCGAGCGACCAGAAGACCTTCACGACGCGCAGGGTCGCCTGGACCACCGGATCGTTCAAGTCGCCGCCGGGCGGCGACACCGCGCCGACCACCGACACCGCGCCTTCCTGTTCTTTGCCGTCCGGGGTCCGGCCCAGGCAGACCACGCGACCGGCACGCTCGTAGAATTCGGCCACGCGGGTCGCAAGGTAGGCAGGATAGCCCTCCTCGCCCGGCATCTCCTCGAGCCGCCCGGATATCTCGCGCATCGCCTCGGCCCAGCGCGAGGTCGAGTCGGCCTGCAACGCTACCGAGTAGCCCATGTCGCGGTAGTACTCAGCCAGGGTGATACCGGTATAGATCGATGCCTCGCGAGCGGCGACAGGCATGTTCGACGTGTTGGCAATCAGGACGGTCCGTTTCATCAACGGCTCGCCGGATTTGGGGTCGACGAGATGCGGGAATTCTAGCAGCACGTCGGTCATCTCGTTGCCGCGCTCGCCGCATCCGACGAATATAATGATCTCGGCATCGGACCACTTGGCGAACTGGTGCTGGATTACCGTCTTGCCCGAGCCGAAGGGTCCGGGGACGGCCGCAGTGCCGCCCTTGGCGATCGGGAAGAATGTGTCCACGACCCGCTGGCCGGTTACGAGCGGCTGGTCCGGCTGCAGCTTCCGCCGGTAGGGACGCGGCCGGCGCACGGGCCAGCGCTGGGCCATCTTCAGCGGCTGCTCACCGGTCGCGGTCTTGATGACCGCGACCGGCTCGTCGACCGTAAACTCGCCCGGCCCGATCCGCATAACCTCACCCGACATTCCGGGCGGCAGCATGATCCGGTGGCGCACGAGAACAGTCTCCTGGACTTCGCCAACGATGTCGCCCGGCTCGAGCCGGTCGCCCGACTTGCGCAGCGGCGTGAAAGTCCACTTCCGGCTCCGGTCGAGCGGCGGCGCCTCAACGCCGCGGCTGATGAAATCTCCGGCCTGTTTCTGGATGACGTCGAGCGGTCGCTGGATTCCGTCGTAAATCGACTCGATCAGCCCCGGGCCCAGCTCGACCGAGAGCGGCTCGAAAGTCGGGAATACCGGTTCGCCCGGGCCCACGCCTCCGGTCTCCTCGTAGACCTGGATTGACGCGCGCGCTCCTTCCAGCTCGATGATCTCTCCCACCAGTCGTTTCTCGCTGACCTTCACGACATCGTACATTCTCGCCCCGGCGAGACCTTCGGCTACCACCAACGGACCCGAGACTTTGACAATCGTACCCTGGCTTTCACTCATCGCTAATCTCCTTCGTATGGAACCGAAGTCTTCTCTCCGCGAGGCGCCTGGGCGCGCCCGAACACGTCCGCGCCAACCGCGCGCCTGACGATCTCCCGCAGCCGCTCAATACCTCGCTGCTCCGCGCCCATCGGCAGCATCACTAGACAGGGCGTTGCACTCAAGCTGTGGCGGCCGATGAGGCCGGCCAGATGCGGCGACAGGTCCTCGGTGTAGAAAAGGACCGAGAGTCCTGCCCCCAGCAGCTTTTCGACCTGCGTGCCGGCATCGGGGCCCGGCTCGACCGGAAAGACACTAAGCCCGGCGGCACGGAACGGCGCGATTACCTCCGGCCTGCCCACGACGCCAACCCGGGCGGCGAGACTCGCGGCAGAACCCGATGTTTCGCTATTCGACATAGGCGACCAGGTCCTGCGTCTCCTCGACCGCGCGGCCGGCAAGCTTCGCGGCATAGACGAGGCGGAGGTTGCGCAGCTCGTTCTCGCGCAGCAGGAAGTATGTTACCAGCGGCTCGTGCCCAAAGGTCGCGTAGCGGGTCTGGCGCAGGTAGCGGAGTTCCGCCTCGCGCCCCAGCCGCTCCAGCCGAACGAACGAACGCCGGCCGGCCAGCGCCGCCCTGCCCTGCTCGATGTATTCATGGAATTCATCGCTGCCGGCACCGTGGGGCGGAGCCTTGGCGAGCAGGTCGAGCACCGCGTCCCATGGCTGCGGCAGCGCCGCCTGCAGAATGGCGAGCGTCAACCTGCCGCCGTCGAGAAAAGCTGCCTGCATCTCCCCCGCCGGGGCCTGGTTGGCTTCCTCCCGTGCCTTCAAGCGCACCAGCGTGCGAAGGTTCTCGACGTCGGCATGGAGCCCGAAGTATCCGGCCACAAACTCGCTGGCGCTTGCGACCCGCAGGACAATCCGCTGCAACAGCCGATCCAGGGCCGCGTCGACCGCCGCCGGATCCCGGTTCGTGGAAAAAGACTCCACGGCGTCGCGAACTACCCGGGCGATGAGCGGTCCCTCCGGCAGTGCTTCGAGTTCCTTCACCGGCGCGACGTCGCTCTTGCCCTGCAACAACGCGGTCTTCAGCGCTGTTTTAAGGCTGCGGAATGCCGGCGGCAGGGAGAACAGAAGCACCAACCACTCATCCAGTGCATGGGCCGAAAAGAAGTCGCTGTTGTCTCTGGCGGCGTCTTCCAACGCCCGGCTGACGCCGGCGGCGCCTCCTTCCAGGAACCTGCCGTATGCCGTCTCCGCCAGGGCGCCGGCGAATTCCTCACCGCCCCGCGCCCGGACGAGCCGCTCATAACGCGGCCGGTCCAAAAGCGCCGGTTCAAGCGCCCGGACGCGTCCGATCACAAACCCGTATTTCGGGTCTTCGTTCAGTCTGACCATAGTCTGGTTGCGTGTTCCTGTGATATCCGGCCACTCGGTGGCCAGATGGTAATGATAGTCAGCTTGTCGAGCGTGTCAAATCGGAGGTGGCGCCCTGAAACCGACATCGGAGCCGCGAAAGCGCGAAAAACACAAGACGAATGGGCACGGCAATATCACCTGCCCGTCACCCCGTTTTCGTCTTCGTGGCCATCAATCTCGGTACTTGGGGACATGGGCGCCAGGCCCGTGACGCGATGACAGCGAACCGGGAATCATCACCCCGCCCAAGATTGTTCCTGGCCGAATATCTCCGTAGCAGCTACAACCAAGCGTATGACTATTTATGAGTAGTGTCTAGTCTAATATAGTCTATCGATAGAAGCGGCGTACCGTGGTCTGTATAACAAAAACCACTCAAGTAGAATATACTGATGTTGCTGTTGGGATGAGGATTGGTGTTAATTCAGCTAACTGACAGAGAAAAAGCATGATAGACAGTCTTGTCATGCAGAATAGACGCGGGCAGGATGTTGATACAGGAGACAGCTCCAGCTATGCACACGCGTATCAACGTGGTTCCCCACTGCTTATTCCCTTTGACAGTGTGTCGAGACGGGCAGCGAAGGCCGGGTCGCAAGTCCTCAAGTCGCCGACGCGCTTGATCGCGTGCATCACCGTCGTGTGGTCCTTGTTTCCGAAGAGGCTGCCGATTTCCTTCAGGGAGAGGCTGAGTGTAGCCCGCAGCAGGTACATGGCTACCTGCCGTGCGAGCGCCAGTTGCTTGGTCCGGCCGCCGTTGGTGATGTCCTTCAGAGTGACCCCGAAATGGTCGGCACAGGCCTTGATGATGCGACCGTGGTCAACCGGTTCTTCTTTCTTGATAAGGTCTCTGAGCGCCTCCTCGGCCAAGGCGATGGTGATGGGCCGGTCGTCCAGCGAGGCGATGGCGAGCAGACGTATCCAACTGCCCTCGAGCGCACGGACGCTGGTGCGGACGCGCGCGGCGATGAAGTAGGCGACATCGTCCGGCAGTTCGGTATGGTCCAGGGCAGCCTTCTGTTTGAGGATGGCGATGCGCGTCTCCAACTCCGGCGTCTGTATGTCCACGACCAGTCCGGAGCCGAGCCTTGAGGTGAGTCTGCCCTCCAGCGCGGGTATGTCCTGAGGGGGGCGGTCGCTGGTAAAAACGATCTGACTGCCGGCGTCGTGCAGCGAGTTGAAAATGTAGAAGACCTCTTCCTGCAGTCGCTCCTTACCCACGAGGTAGTGGACGTCGTCGAGGAGCAGCAGGTCCAGAGACCGGTATTTGTCCTTGAACTCGAGCCGGGTGTTCTTCTCTATGGCCTGGATGAGTTCGAGGAACAAGTCGTCGGCGGCCGTGTAGTAAACCTTCAGCCCGGGTTTTCTGGCCAGCGCCAGGTTGCCGATTGCCTGGGCGAGGTGGGTCTTGCCCAGGCCGACGCCACCGTATATGAACAGGGGGTTGTAGTTCGCGCCGGGTCGCTCGGCAACGCTGCGAGCCGCGGCAACGGCGAGCCGGTTCGACTCGCCGACGACGAAATTCTCAAAGGACAGGTGCGACTGGAGCCGATAGCCGTTCTGCCTGGCGACGGGACGCCGCACCGGCGTGCGACGGATCAGCACTCCGGTGTCGGCCGCGTCACGGGGACGGAAGGAAACCGATAGCTCCTGCTGCGAAACGCTGGTCAACGCAGCCCTGACCTCGGCTGAGTAGTGCTGACTCAGCCAGTCGGCAAAGAACGAATTCGGTACTTCGACCTCGAGCACGCCGTTCGACAGTGCACGTCCTCGCGTAGGAGTGAGCCAAGTGTCGAAACCTTCGCGACTTATGCGCGGTCTCACATAGTCGAGGATGTCGGCCCAGAGTTTTGCTGCGTCGAGCAGGGCTTGGTGCCCAACGCAGGGTTGTACGTCGCTGTCAGCCACACCCATCTGCAGCCCCTTTCGAAAAAAACCACGCTAAATAGCCTTGACGATGTCGAGCGAGAAACCTACCCCGGCCGGTTATCCACCAAGCCGTCCACATTCCCGCGCTTGCCCCCGCCTGCGGCAAAAAGGCGACACGCCAACGGCGCGTCAGCATCAACAAGGAACAGGTTGTAGAGTCGCTTTTCTGCCGGCGACGATTCTAGACCCGCGGCTTTGGGTGTCAAGTTCAGTCTCGCATTGTGGTAGAAAAGCGGTGGCGCCGGCGTCAACGATTCGGCGACGGCGGCCTGAGCCAGGCGGCGGCCGCTATCTGGCCGTAGGCGATTCCGCCGTCATTGAGCGGGACGGTCTGATTCCAGCACACCAATCGCCCGAGCGAACGGAGCCCACTAACAACCTGCCGGCGAAGCAGCGAGTTCTGAAATGCGCCCCCCGATAGACATACGGTTGTGACGGCGTGCCGCGAGCAGAGATGGTCGGCGAGGCGCACCGCAGCGCACGAAAGCGTGTTGTGGAACCGGGCAGCAACCACCGCCGGGTCTGCGCCCGCCGCCGTTTCACGTGCAGTACGGAGAATCAGCGGTTCTGGCCGCAACAAGGCCGGGGAGACCGATAGATCAAGCGCGTCGGCAATGGGCCAGTGTCTTCTCTCGGCTGGGTCGGCTAAGGCCTCCAATGCGGCCGGAGCCTCTCCGTCGAAGGACGCAGTTCGACATGCGCCGGTTAATGCCGCCACGGCATCGAACAGCCGCCCGATCGACGACGTCTGGAGCAGTGCCCGGCTCACTGCCGAACGCCGCTGCGAACTGGGACCGGCAAAGCCTTTTGCCTGGCTCAGGTACGCCCGCGCGACTCGGGCCGGGTCGGCGAGTTCAGCACCGGCATCGGCTAGGCGGAGATAGCCTAAGTGTCCTGCGCGCTGCCAGTAAGCTCGGTCATGCACCAACAGAAATTCGCCCCCCCAGACGGCGCCGTCCGTGCCGTAGCCAGTCCCGTCGAAGGCCAATCCCAGCACCGGTCCGCTAAGGTCGTGTTCAGCCATTACCGAGAGGACGTGGGCGTAATGGTGCTGAACCCGCCCGAGCGGTAGTCTCAATTCTCGCATAAGGCGTTCTGCCAACCGGGTGGATGCATAGTCGGGGTGCAGGTCGGCGACCATCACCTCGGGCTCGATGCCGGTCCATTCCGCATAGCGAGCAAAGGTCTCGCGCCAGAATGCCTCGCCGGCCGCTGTCTCGACCGTTCCGATGTGCGGGCTCAGGAAAACCCGGTTGCCGCTGGCGAGGGCGAAGGTGTTCTTGAACTCGCCGCCGACCGCGAGGGTCGGCTGTTTCACGTGAAACATGCGGCCCAGCGGAATCGGCTGCGGCGCGTAGCCGCGGGCACGCCGGACGAACACCAGGGGAGTCTTGCCTTCAGCTTCGGCCATCACCACCGAGTCATCGCAGCGGTTGGCAATCGGCCGATCGTGGGAGAGGACCATGTCCGGCACGTCCGCGAGTTCGGCTGCCAGCCCCTTGTCGTCGGCGACGATCGGGTCTTCCTTCCGGTTGGCGCTCGTCATCACGAGCACGGCGGGCCTGCCGGCGGCGCGCCGCAACCGTCTTAAGAGAACCACGTGCAGCGGGGTATAGGGGAGCATCACGCCCAGGCGTGAATTGCGCGGAGCGACCGCCGCGGCGACGCGCAGAGCCGGGTGTCGCGACTTCGGCAGCAGAACGATCGGTGCCGCCGCGGAAAGGAGCACTTCGCCTGCGGCCGGCGTGACGCGGCAGAACCGGCGGGCAACGGCAACGCTCTCGCACATCAAGGCGAACGGTTTCGATGGTCGGCGCTTTCGCCGCCGGAGAAGCGCCACCGTCCGGTCGTTGGTGGCGTCGCAGGCGAGTTGAAAGCCGCCAAGACTCTTGAGGGCAACGATTTTCCCGTCGAGCAGGGCCTGGGCCGCCGATTCGAGCGGCGGCAGGGTGGAACCGGCCGGCGAGACCTTGAGCTCAGGACCGCAGACCGGGCAGGCTATCGGCTGGGCGTGATAGCGGCGGTCGCCGGGATCGGTATATTCACGCCGACAGTCGGGGCACATGCTGAAGCAAGCCATCGTGGTGTTCGGGCGGTCGTAGGGGAGACGTTCGATAATCGTGTAGCGCGGCCCGCACTGTGTGCAGTTGGTGAAGGCGTACCCGTGACGGCGGTCGGCCGGGTCGCCGATTTCCCGGCGGCAGTCAGAACAGACGGCGAGGTCCGGCAAAACGTCGACGCCGGCACCCTTCTCCACCCGGCTCGGCCTGATGGAGAAGTCCGAATAGGGCCGCTCCCGCATGCGACTGACCTTAAAAGAGGTTATCACGGCCAGGGGCGGCGGGTTCAGCCTCAATTCCTCCACGAACCGCCGGGCGTTCTTCCCCTGGGCCGCGACTATGACGCCCAGGTTTGAGTTTGTGACGAAACCACGGACGCCCAAGGCCTTGGCGAGTCGGTAGACGTGGGGCCTGAAACCAAGGCCTTGCACTTGGCCCTGGATCACGACCCTGTAGTCTGCGCGCTGCCGTCCGCGCAGGCTTAAGTTATTGAAAGATGGTGAGTTAAGTCGTCTACCGGACGAGACTAAACCTTCTTTTCAGGAGCCTCGGAGGCCGGCTTCGGCTTCAGGTCGTCCAGTTCGGGATTCGGCACCGGCTCAATCAGCTCCTCTTCATCCTCCGGCAGCTCCAGCACGTTCTTCTCGTCCTTCTTGTACGCGAGGACTGCGAAGTTGAGAGTCATGCCTGTGAACCAGACCGAGAGGCCATAGCCCGCCACCATTATCGCGATGAGGTAGAGCAGGACGCCGAGCAGCAGCGAGGCGATGTCGTGACTCCACCCGAGCGTCAAGTACTCCCCGGGCATGTATACCTGGGGGAACCCGTACAGGTTCATTTCGTCCAGGAAAATCCGCTGGAAAAGGTATGGGCACCAGTCCGGGGACGCAAGCTTGAAGTAGTACGACGCGTTGCTGACCACGTCGGCCAGTTTCTCACCCATGAAGGCGCCGGTGATGGCGTAGCCGATCCTGCCGGCGGCGCTGGCCGCAAGCCCGAGCAGGAACGAACCCACCTTGGCCAGCAGCGCGGTCGTGGCGGTGTACCAGAGGAGGCGCGCCGGTTGCTCGTTGACGCAGGAAAAGACCTCAAACAGCGTGTCAAAAGTGTCGGAGTGGGTGGCGCCGATAACGCTCGGGCCGAGCAGCAGCGCGAAGCAGAGGACGATGAGCAGATAGACGATGAACAGGGACGCGATGAAACCCAGTACCGCCAGCAGTCCGACGAATATCTCACCGGCCGCCGGTATTGCCCCGAGCAGGCTGAAGATGAGGCCGAAGACGACGATCAGGGCGACGAAAGCCAGGATTAAGAGCGGGCTTGAAAGCACGGCCGGGGTATTGCGGAACGCGAAGCGGAATGCCTCCTTCGACTCGTAGAATTCGTCGCCGCGCAGTTGTTCGTATGCGACCTTAGACACCGCCGTGCCGGTGATGAGCAGGGCGCAGATGAACCAGAGAACCGCGGCCGCGAAGATAATCCAGGAATACCAGGGGAAGGTGTAGTCGAGGGGCGACGGAAGCGGCAGCAGGCGGAAGGTCTGCCAGACCGACAGAAAGTCGGTGCCGGCGGCCGCGTAGGCGATGTAGGTGAGTATCGTGTATCCCGCGAATCCGACCAGCAGGCCGAGGGACATCATCCAGACCTTCTTGGCCGAGAAGCCAAGACGCAGGGCGCGGAATACGTCCTTGTAGCTCCAGTGAAGTTTCGTCATCTAGCGACTCCTTTTCAGGTCAACGTAGTTCGGCCTCATCTGAACAGCTTCATGAACAATACGAACACCAGGAACAAGAGCGCGATTGCCCCCCACATCACCCAGCGCAAGGGGAGGCGATACCGCCGCTCGGGAAAGAAGCGGCGTTGCTTGAACTGGATCATGCTCGGTTTCCACCTCCGGAGCGGACGCCGGGGTGCGGCAGCCGGCGCGGGCAGCTCCTCTGCATGCTGTTATGCTATTCGGGGCGGAGCCTTTGTCAAGGTCAATACCGGGCTTTCGTTTCCGGCCGGAAGGCGGCACCTAATGCCGGCCCGGCGTCGAGGAGCCGTTCGAAGAGCGCCCGGGTGATGTTTCCGCCCGAGACGACGCAGACCGCGAGCCCGCGTTCTTCCCGGGGTGTGTCAAGGGCGGCGGCGAGGGCCAGGGCGCCGGCGCCCTCCGCGACGACGCGTTGTTCTTCCGCCAGCCGGCGGATGGTGGCCCGGACCCGCTCCTCCGACACAACGGCAACGTTCGTCAAAGTCTCGCGCAGCAGCGGGAAGAGCTGGTCGGTGGCAAACGGCACGGCCACGCCGTCGCAGATGGTCGGCCGGGGCTCGATCCAGACCGGCCTGCCGGCGCGGAAGCTTGCGGCGAGCGACGGGTAGGACTCGGTCTGGACCCCGACGATCCTCGCCGCGGGGTTCGCCATTCGAACCGCAGAGCCGACGCCGGCCGCGAGCGCCCCGCCGCCGACCGGCAGATAGACGGTTTCGACCGCGGGCAGGTCCTCCACTATCTCGAGACCGATAGTCGCGTGGCCGGCGACCATCGCCGGCTCGGTCCACGGGTGCAGGAAGGCGTAAGGTTCCTCCCGCCACCCGGCGCGGAAGATGTAGTCCGCCATTTCCGCGAACGGGACGAGAACCGTCTCGACCCCGCGCTCGCGGAGCGAACGGACCTTTATTTCGGGAGCATAGTCGGGCAGGATGCTGCGGCAGCTCGTGCCAAGCGCCCGGGCGCAGTAGGCGAGCGCAAGCGCCGTATTGCCGGCGCTGAACGTCGAGAATCCGCGCCGGACGTCCTCGGCCGGGAGCCCTGTCGCCCAGTTATAGACGCCGCGGAGCTTGAACGAACCGGTCGGCTGAGCGACCTCGGACTTGAGCAGGATGCCGCTTTCCCCGAAGGGAATCAGCGGGGTGCGCTCGACGACGCCCCTTATCCGCTCGCTGGCTTTCTGAATGGCGTCAAGGGTCGGCGCGGTCACCGGCGGGTCGCCCCAGCCGGTCGGCCGCCGGGCCGGCTGCTCTTGCATGGCGCGAGATAATAGACCGCAGCCGAGGGCTTGTCCAGACGAGAACCGGTGTGGGCGCGGTTGGTTTGATGGAGTGTGTCACCGAAACGGAGAATCCCCGCGGCTCCAGAGCTTGACAATTGGGGAAAACTAGTTCTAATGTGGTTGAACTCGCAGTTCCTGGTCAGCGCTTTCACGGTATCCGGCCGCAAAGGAGGCCGACCGGACGCCGCGCCCTCGGTTCTGCCTCCAGTTTTCCAGGGAGGTTGGATGTTCAAAGCATCCGCAGTGCTGTGCACCGTGTTCGCGCTCGCCGCCGTGGCCTTCGCAAGCACCACGATCGGCCCGAGTGCGATTCCGGCCGCGAGACCCGCGCCCGGCCCCGTTCCGTCTGCCCGGTCGGTGACCGAAGCGGGAAACGCCGGCCCGGTCGTCCATTGGGAGCATTTCTACGACCGGAACGGGAACCCGCTGCCCGACCGTGAAGGTCTTGACGTGGGCGCCGAGTCGCTCTTTTTCAAGAAGTACAACCAGTTGAATGACCTTTACGGCTGTCCGAAGGCGCAGGTGCCTAATCCGAACCCGGGCGTCTGCCGCAGCGGGTTCTCCTTCCTGCATGAACAAACCGTGGCCGCGATGGACCCGGCCGGCACCTATATCTATGAGGTGCACAATACCACGTTGCGTCGGCACAGTACGACCGACGGCAGCCACACCGATTACACCATCTCCAACGGGTACCAGGGCTGCGCGACCGACGGGCAGTTCGTTTACGCGCCGGTCGATAACGTCGTGTACAAGTACACGCTGGACGGGACGCTCGTGAGTTCGACAACCATCAGTATTACCCCGATATGGTACGAGTTCTCGGTAGCGAATGATACGCTCTGGTGCGGCGCGGACAACAGCACGATGAGTGGCTATGCCTGCGCCAGGTTTGCCGGCGGCTCGATCACGGCTGACGCGACCTGGGACGTCGGGTCGGGCAGCATTCACCCCAGCGGAGTTGCCTGGGACGGTCAATACTACTACGTGATCTGGCTGGGTAGCACGTCCAACACCTTCAAGCGGTTCAACCCCAACCGGACGCTTTCGGCATCCGGGACCGCGGCCATGGACCCGCGCGGGCTTTTCTGCCGGCAGCCCTACCGGCGCCAGACGAGTCAGGATTCGCTGTACTGGAAGAGCTTCTACAGCGCGACCGACATCTATTCATCGCCCAAGGCGCAGGACGTGACCCCGGCCCAGCCGACGCCGATACCCTGGCAGGACCAGCAGTCGGTGCCGGGCATGACCCCGGACGGGCACTACCTGTTCGAAGTCAATGGCACGAACCTGCGGCGCACCGACCTGAGGGCCGGCGCGGTGATTAACTACACGCTCGGAAATGGCAGCTATGGGTCGTGCGGGTGCGACGCTGAGTTCGTCTATGTCCCGAGCGGCACAACGGTAAGGAAGTATACGCTGGATGGCGGGCTCGTGAGCGCGACTACGACCAACCACCAGCCGATCGGCGGCGGTAACTACGGTTTCGGCGTTGCCAACGACACCGTCTGGTTCACCGACAGCTACGCAGGCACGACCTGGTACGGCTACGCCTGTTCGAAGTTTGCGGGTGGCAGCATCACCCACGACGCAACCTGGACCACGGACGGCGACGACGCCACGGCGATGAACGTCGCCTTTGATGGCCAGTATTACTACATGTGCTGGGGCGGGCACAGCGACAACAAGCTCATGCGCTTCTACCGCGACCGGACGCTCTATTCGAGCGGGACGACGTACATCGACTCGCGCGGCGTCTGGTGCAAGGCGATCTGTCCGCTGATGATAGTGTCGACCGACGAACAGAGCCTCAGGGTCGAACTGGCCGAAACGCTCCGGGTTACGGGTGGCGGCGTGCTCGATCGGGTCGGGACGTACAGCGTCCAGTCGAACGCGACCTTCCCGGCCACGGAATGGTACAACGACGGCTGCCGTGTTATCCTCGAATTCTCCGGCGGACCCATTCCCTCGTCCCCGGTTCTCATCGGTGACAGCCTGGCCCGGTTTGTCGACCTCGGCGGGCGGGTGGTCACGACGATGTGGGCCGACCACAGCGGTAACCTCGCCGGCCGCTTCGTGAACCAGTACATGCCATTCACGATGCAGACCCAGACGACCGGCCCCGACAGCCTTGGCCTGGTGCACGACCCGATCCATCCGTTAATTGACGGCGTGACCGCGTTGAGCGTAACGAACTACATCACCGGCAATACCCACTCGACGCTTAGGAGCCCGAACTGCGTCTGTCTGGCCGAATGGACCACGGGCAACCGTGCGGTCGCCGCCTACCTCGACAGCGCGGGCGTCAGGCTCGCGTCGCTGGGCTACGTTCCGTTCCGGACCTACTCCGGCGGGACCGGCCAGTGGGCGAAGCTGCTCGCCAACGCAATTCTCTGGGTGGGACCCTGGCTGCCCGCGGTCGGCGTGACCGCGCCCGCTACCGGGAACTTCTGGTATGCCGGCGGCACCTACGATATCGCCTGGACCGCGGACAACGGGCCGATTGTTAAGGACTCGGTTGTCTACAGCCAGGACAACGGCGCGAGCTGGGACTTTGTCGACACCTACGTGGGGTCGCGGACGAGCTGCGCCTGGACCGTCCCCAACACCCCGAGCACGGACTGCTATGTCCGGGTTTTCACGTGGAACGCGCAGGGGCGGGCCTTCGGCAACTCGGGCAAGTTCGAAATCCGGGTGCCGGTCCGCGACGTCGGGGTGACCGAGATAATCCAGCCGCGCGACACGGTTGACTCGGGCACGGTGGTGACGCCAACCGCCGCGGTCGAGAACTCCGGCCAGATTGGCGAGACCTTCACGGTGCGGCTCATCATCGGCAGCACCTACACGATGGACACGGTCGTCACCCTCGACGCTGGCGTGACTGACACCGTTTCCTTCCCGCAGTGGACGGCCGGGCCGGTCGGGACGGTTGCGCTCCGCTGCTCGACGCGGCTCGCCGAGGACGGGAACAACGCCAATGACCGCTGGAGCGGCAGCGTTGTGGTGAAGTCGCTCGGCGGGGTGGAAGAGAACGGCGTCCTGCCGCTTACTTTCGCGCTTCGCCAGCTCAGTCCGAATCCGACCGCCACGGGCGCGCACATCCGCTACGACCTGCCGCGGCCGGCTCGGGTCGAGCTCAGCGTTTACGACGCAAGCGGCGCGCGTGTTCGGCGACTGGTGGACGAGGTACAGGCGGCCGGTTACCGCGAAGCCTGCTGGAACCGGTGCGACGAACGGGGCCGAACGGTCGCGCCCGGCGTCTACTACTGCCGGTTTGAGGCCGGCGGCTGCCACGCCACGCAGAAGCTCGTGGTCCGAAGGTAGCGGACAATAGTCTCCTTAAAGGGCGGGCTTCGGCCCGCCCTTTTGCTCGTGCCCGGCCGGATGTAACACGCCGTGCGCGAACGCCCCGCTCCGCACCGGTCAAGTGACGCGTTTTTCCGATTGTCTACACCTGCTACCAGCGGCGAGGAGCCCACCTCCGGCTCTGGCACGGTTCATGCAGCCCGGAGCGGTCGAGAGGGAAGATGGACGACTTTACATCGGGTGATTGTCAAGCGCAGGGGAGGCGATGCCACTTCTGAACACCTCGGGCTGGAAGCACAACTGGCAGGCCGAAGCCGGTGGCATCTTCACGCTGCTCAGCCTGTTCCTGACCATCCAGCAGATTATCCTGGTAGAAGCCGGCGACGGCCCGAAGCCGCGTGAAGCCTACCTCCCGATGTTCGTGCCCGCCCTCCTCTTCTCACTACTACATCTCTACGGAAGGTTTATCCGGAAGTAGCTTCACGCGCCGCGAAGGACCGCATCCGGCCGCCTGCGGCCCGCGCATTGACGCGCTCCGAATCAGTTGCCGGGCTTACGGACCCTGACCGCGGTCCCGTACATCTGCAGACAGAAGAACTGGCACCCGTTGGTGTTCAGGTCGACGTCCTGGTTCATGCCGGCCACGGGGTCGGCTCGTTCACATCGGACCTCTTCACAGTTACAGGAAGTGTATTCAGAAACCAGAGACGAGGATGCAATGCTGACTGCAGAACGGAGAGGTCAAAATGCAGAATGGCGGGACGAGACGGGAATCTCGGATAATCCAGAGCCCGGAATCCAGAACGCAGAGCTGGTGGGCGGGGAATGCATCAGGGCAAATGAGCTGACGGCATACGGCTGACGGCCATGCCACGGAGCCAAGGTCGAAGCCCGACGCTCCAGTGACGATTGAAAGGCGAAACTCGAATGACCTCAATGCCGGCCGCTAATCAAGCAGGAATTCGAAAGCCAGAATCCAGAATGCAGAGTTACCGGGCGGTGGGGCTCTGATCGAGAACGGGCCAACGGCTCACGGCTGTCAGCGGAGTGCAGGCCGAAGTTGCGGCAGTCGAGGCCGGGCGAGTCGTGAAGATGAGGTGGTTGGCGGTCGTATAGGCCGGGACCGGGGCCACAATTCTGCCGTCCACTCCTCGGCCCACCGGCCGCCTTGGGGGCAGCATCTGTCCATGGAAGAAGTCATGAGTCAGAAGGCAAAAGTGAGATGCCAATTCCGAGTACATCAAGCCGAAGAACGTCGCGAACAACTGCCGGAACAACGACCGGTACGACTTCGCGAACAACCCGCGGTACGGCGGCGGATTCAGGTCTAGGTAGAGGTCGAGATAGAACGAACGAGGCAACCGGCGATGCGGGTGAGTATCCAGCGCACGATATGACCGCCGGTACTTCGCACGGAACAGCGTGGGGTATTTCGCGAGGCTAGACCGAGCGTGGCGCCAAGTCCAGACAAGAGATACCGCCGTCTCAAACGTCTGGACATCGGCCGCGCCGTGACCGTTAACGGCTGGCTGCCGCCGGCGACAGCCGGCAGCTACCTGGAAGTGGACTTGCCCTGGACCGGGCGCCGCCGGACAGCTTGTGGGGATGTCGGGGACAGCCGGGCTTTGGACAATCGGGAGTCACACCAATTCGGGCCGGCGACGGTCCAGAGCCAGCCGAAGGTAAAAACCGGCGCGGCCCCGTTGAGGGCCGCGCCGAGGGGGTCACGCCTCGCATTCAATCGGTCAGAACGACCTTCGCGGTCGAGGACGAACCGCGGCCGGCCAATCGGCAAAGACACGTTTGGGCCGTCCCATCCGGCTTCCATCCAGTCAGGCTGGCAGCCGAGGGCGCGTTGACCGTGACGACGCCGCTGACCAAGGGGAAGTGCGGAACGGATGGTTCACGAACAGCCTCCGTCAGGCACTTGGGACGCTCGCGGTCCCCTGCCAGGGACCGCGTGTCTCGCCAAGAAATTGTACCCCCCTGCCGGCCGAAGTCAACCCGCAGGCCGAACCGCGCTGGACGGACCCTGAATCCGATATTGAACCACAGAGTTCCTGGCGCGCGTCGGACGCGCAAGTCGAACTGTGAAATGCAGATGTTGAAAGTCAAAATGCCCCGAAGACCGCAAACTGCACGAACCCGGCGACTGTGGAGTCGCGGGACATCCACAGACCTCACAGATTCGCACAGACTCGGAAGAAAGGTTGAGGTTGAGAAGGAGGACCTGAGATCTTACGTAGTCGGTGTAATCGGTGGACGAGAGAACCGGCTTACCGGACCAGGACGAAGCGAGATGAGAGCCCGGCGGATCGTACGTAGTAGACGCCGGGAGCGGAGGGCACTCCACTTCCGTCGCGGCCGTCCCAGGTCAGCAACGAGCCTCTACCCAGCCTGCGCACGAGGCGGCCGGCCGCGTTGTAGACTGACACAGCCTGAGCCACAGCGGAGAGGGAGATGCGCACCGGAGCCCGGCCGACGCTGGGCACGATGGACACAACAGGTACCGGGCGAGCGGTTGGTGGTTCTTCGGCAATGCCCGCCGGCATGGCGCCCGCCCACTTGGCGATGGTGGCGACAACCGCCTTGACCATCTCCGTGTACATCGGCAGGTTGTTCGTCCCGCAGTCGGCGTAGTGGAACGGGCCGATTGTGTCGCCGGCCGAATGATAGTTTGGGGTCTTGTCGTGGTAGCGACCACGGATGGCGAGATATCCGTATTTCCAGAACGAATACTCGTCGGAGGTCGAAACGTCGATGACAGTATCCTTCACCTGCAGGCTCGTGAACGTATCCGCCTGGGCGAGGAAGAACTGGGCCAGCGATTCGGTCTGGGGGTAACTGGTCGTGTGAACCACGGTCAGGGAGTCATCGCGGCCGTACGAGATCATGTCAGAGTTGAACGCAGCGAGGATCGAGTCTCCCCGCAGCCAGCACTTGTAGAGGAAGCTATCGGAGCCCCACAGCCCCCATTCCTCGGCCGAAAAGCCGATGAACCAGACCGTGCTCGCGAAGTCCACGTCCGCGCAAACGCGCGCCACTTCGAGCACCAGCCCGCATCCGGAGGCGTTGTCGTCCGACCCGGGAGCCCAGTTGTACGGGTCCTGCCACGACGTGGCGTCGATGTGAGCGGTGACGGCAAAGATGTGCTGCGGATTGACCTTGCCGAAGCGGATTCCGACTGCGTTCGGCGCATAGCCGCTCCGGAATCCAGCCGGGTAGGTGCTATCGCAGCCATACGCCGCGAACTGCTCGAGCATCCAGCCCACCGCGCTGTAGCAGGATTCGGTCGGGGCGTAGCGGGTCTGGAAGGCGATCATCCGCCGCAGCCGAGCCTCCAGCGAGTCCTGGCTCACGCGGTTCACGAGCGTCCATATCAGGCTGTCCGGCACCGGCTCTGCCCGGGGAACAGGGGCAGCGGCGGTACGTGGCTCCGGGATGTACATCGGCCGCATCGAGACCCGGTACAGTTCCACGGGTAGGCGGTTCAGCCCGAGGATGCCGTCCTCGGTGGTTCGCAGCAGCACGCCCTCCGGGTCCGCGGTGAGGACTGAGCCGCACCCGGACAGCCGGGTACGGTCGAAGCCCGGTTCGACGAAGACAAAGACGTAGTGCTTCTGCCCAGGGTTCTGGTCGAGCACCGTGCAGCCGAAGCGGTCTTCCAGCCGGGCGAAGCCGGGCTGGTCCGTGCGCGCGATGCACCAGCCGTCGAACCGGGCAAGCAAGTCGGCGCCGGTGGCAACCACTTCCGCCAGGTCCTCGTTGGAGGAGCGGTTGACCCGGACCAAGAGGTCAGTTCCGGCAGCCGCGGCGGTGCCGAAGGAAAGCGCGAGGAGCGTCGCGAACAACCGCATCATGCTATGTTAGACCAGCCGTGATGTATGTCAATAGCGGGTGCCGTCGCGGCTTGCATCGGCCTCGGGCCGGGCTATACTGGCAGCGCATCAGGAGCGGCCGGCGGCCCTGGTTGGCCTGCCGGCACGGCAACCGAGCTTGAAGGTGCTACGGTGCCCGGACCGATGCGGGAAGTGCGAATGCCGAACGCCGAGTGCCGAACTTCGTCGTTCGGAGTTCTGCCTTCGTGCTTCCGAATGGTCCGATGCGGCCGGCCAGGCAAAAGGACCTTCTCGCGCGCGTGCCGCCGGATGCAGAGGCGGCTTTCGTTTTGCCGCCCGAGGAGCTGACTTGCACATAACGGAGCTTATGGCGGCGCGGAAGCGGCCGCTGGTATCAATCGAGATTACTCCGCCCGAAAAAGGGCGGTCGATTTCCGAGCTGTTCGGCTCGGTGGACCAGTTGCTGCCGTTCAACCCGACGTTCATCACGGTCACCTATCATCAGCAGCGGATTGTCTACGAGGAACCCGTGCCCGGCCAGATCAGGAAGGTCCCGCGGCGCAAGAACCCGGGCACCGTGGGTATCTGCGCCGCCATCTATAACCGGTACAAGATTGAGACCGTGCCGCACATCATCTGCGGCGGGTTTGACAAGTACGAGACCGAAGACGCGCTGATTGACCTGCAGTACCTTGGCTTCAAGAATCTGTTCGTGTTGCGCGGCGACCCGGCGCCGGGACAGAAGGAGTTCGTGCCCGAGCCGAACGGTCACCGGTTCGCGTCGGAGCTCATTGCCCAGATAGCCGCGATGAACCACGGTCACTATCTTGAGGATTTGGACAACGCGGCGCCGACCGATTTCTGCCTCGGGGTCGCCGGGTATCCGGAAAAACACTACGAGGCGCCGAACCGGGCCGACGACCTGCGCCACCTCAAGGAAAAGGTAGACGCCGGGGCCGATTACATCATCACCCAGATGGTGTTCGCGGCGCGGCCGTTCCTCGATTTCGTGGACCGGGCGCGCGCCATCGGCATCAAGGTTCCGACAATTCCCGGTATCAAGCCGGTAACCAATGCGCGGCAGCTTGTCACGATTCCGCGCGAGTTCCACGTCGACCTGCCCGAGGAGCTGGTCTCCCGCATCACGCGCGCGGCGACGCCCGCCGACGCGGCCCGCGTCGGGGTCGAGTTCACCACCCGCCTCTGCCGCGAACTGCTGAGGAACGATGTGCCCGGGTTGCACTTCTACACGATGGGCAGGGGCCGAGCAACCGCCGACGTCCTGAAGGCGACTTTCATTTGAAGCAGCGGCGGAAGTCGGAAGCCGATTGGCTGACCAAAACCTGCGGCTCGCGGATTGTCGTTTTCGACGGCGGGCTCGGCACGGCGCTGCAGGCGCTGGGTGCACCGGCCGGTGTCTTAAACGAGTTGCTGGTCGAGACCCAGCCCGACCTTGTGCAACGAGTGCACATGCAGTTTTTGGCCGCGGGGGCGGACGTCGTCGAGACCAACAGCTTCAGCGGCGCCCGGCACACGTTGGCCGAGCACGGTTTGGGGGAGAAGTGCTTTGAACTCAACCGCAAGGCGGCCGAGATTGCACGGAGTGCCGTGCGCGAGCAGGCAACGCCGACATGGCTGCGGTTCGTTGCCGGGTCAATCGGGCCGGGTTCGAAGCTGCCGGGGCTCGGTCACATCGGTTTTGCCGAACTGGTCGCGAGCTTTCGGCCCCAGGTCGATGGGCTGCTGGCCGGTGGCGTTGACTGCCTGATAATCGAAACGAGCCAGGACCTGCTGCAACTCAAGGCAGCGCTCGCAGCCGCGCTCGACGCGTTCGAAGCCGACGAGCGCAGCGTTCCGGTCATCGCTCAGGTGACCCTGAACGAACACGGCCGGACGCTTACCGGTTCGGACATCGGGACAGTGCTTTCGGCGATCGAGCCCTATCCGGTCGCGGCAATCGGGCTCAACTGCGGATTCGGCCCCGACGGCCTCGCCGCCGCCGTGCGCTATCTCGCGAGCCATTCGTCGAAGCTCGTCTCGGTCATGCCCAACGCGGGTCTACCCCGCTTGGAGGCCGGGCGTACGGTCTACGACCTTTCGCCCGAGCAGTTTGCCGCCAGCATGAAGCGGCTCGCGGCCGGGCCGGGTCTCGCCATCGCCGGCGGCTGCTGCGGCACAACGCCCGAGCACATCCGGCGTCTCCGGGCCGCGCTCGAGGGTCTCCCGCCGCGCCGGCCGGTGCCCCTTGTGCCTCGCGTCGGATCGCCCTTCAGCGCGCAGGAACTGGGCGTGAAGCCGCGGCCGCTCTTCATCGGCGAGCGGACCAATGCGAGCGGCAGCAAGCGTTTCCGCGAGCTCCTCTTCGCCCGCGACTTCGACGCAATGGTCACATCGGCGCTGGAGCAGAAGTCCGAGGGCGCGCAGGTCATGGACCTTTCGGTGGCGGCCGCGGGCAGCGACGAGGTTTCGGACATGAAAGAGCTGGCGGTCCGCCTGAACTCGGGCGTGGACCTGCCGGTGATGGTCGATTCAACCCGCTGCGAAGTGGTGGAAGCGGCACTCGAACGGCTTGCCGGCCGAAGCATCGTCAACTCGGTCAGTCTCGAGGACCCGGCCCGGGCCGAGAAGACGATAAGGCTCTGCCGCAGGATGGGAGCGGCGCTCGTTCTGATGACAATCGACGACAAAGGCATGGCGATGACCTGCGAGCGGAAACTCGAAGTCGCCAATCGGCTGTACGACCTCGCGGTGCGGCGCGGCGGGCTCGCCCCGCCGGACGTTTTCTTCGACTTCCTCACCTTCACGCTCGCCAGCGGTGACGAGTCGCTCCGCAATGCCGGGGTCGAGACGCTCAAGGCGATTCGCGAGGCAAAGCGGCGATTCCCGAACAGCTTCACGCTGCTCGGGGTCAGCAACATATCACACGGGCTCGAGCCGCAGACGCGGCGCGCGCTCAACACCGTTTTCCTTCATCACGCGGTCAAGAACGGGCTTGACGCCGCGATTCTCCATGCCGGCAAGATCGAGCCGCTTTCGACGCTTGACCGTAGGACGGTCAGGCGCTGCGAGGACCTGATATTCAACCGGAGCCGCGGGCCCGGCACGCCACTTGAGTCCCTGCTTACCCGCATCGGCGTCCGGTCGTCCGGAGCCCCGCCGGAGTCGCGGGCCGTCAGCCGTGAGCCGTTGGCAGTCGGCGATTGTGTGCTTGCCGGCGACCGCGCGGGTATTGTCCGGGCTGTAGGCGAAGAGCTCAGGACGCGGCCTGCGCCCGATATCATCACCCGGGAACTGCTCCCCGCGATGGACGAGGTCGGCCGCCGGTTCGAGTCCGGCCGGATGCAGTTGCCGTTCGTACTCCGTTCCGCCGAGGCGATGCGGGCCGCGTTCGATGTCCTGCGGCCGCACCTGCCTGCCGAAAGCCACAAACGGCGCGGCACGCTGCTCATCGCCACAGTGCGCGGCGATGTCCACGACATCGGGAAGAATCTGGTGGACATGATTGTGTCGAGCAACGGGTTCAACGTTGTGAACCTCGGCGTGCGACAGACACCCGAGGACGTCATCGCCGGGGTGCGCGAGCACCGGCCGGATGCCATCGGCCTTTCCGGGTTGCTGGTCGAGTCGGCGCGGGCGATGAAGGAGTATGTTGAGGCATTTGCCGAGGCCGGTCTACCCATCCCGGTCATCTGCGGCGGCGCGGCGCTCAACCGCGCCTATGTGGACAAAGAACTCCAGCCGGCGTACACTTCCAAAGTGTACTATGCCAAGGATGCACTCGGCGGGCTAAAGGTCATGCAGGCCGTCACCAGCCGTAACCGGCCGACCGATGCCCCAAAGCGTCGTACCTGCAGCCCGAGGCCGGCGGATGAAGCAGAGTCTTCGCCGGAAGTAATCTGGAACCAGCCCCGCATCTCCGGCGCGTACGCGCGCTCCCTGACCAAGCTGGTCCACGCCGAGGTCCGCGGCTACGCCCTGCTCCTGGACCGCGACCGGCTTTTCCGCACGCGCTGGCGGCTGCTCGGACCACGGGCGAACCGGGCGGCGCGCCGACAGGCCGAGCGCACGCTTGACGAGTTTCTTACCACTAGCCACGAGCGGGAGCTGTGGCACGGCGTGATGGTGTACGGCCTGTATGAGGCCGGCATCACCGGCAGCGGACTGGTGGTAGTCCACCCGCGTACCGGACAAGAACTGACGCGGCTCGAATTCGCGCCCGCCTTTGCCCGCCGCCTCAAGCGAAAGCACCGCCGCGAGCGTTTCCACGTCGCCCTCCAAGTCGTAACCGTCGGAACCCGGGTAGTGCAGGAAAGCCGCTCGCTGGCCCGACAGAAGCGGATTCACGACCAGTTCCTGCTCCACGGCCTTGCCGCCGAGCTGACCGAAGCCCTTGCCGAATACTGCCAGCGACGCCTGGCGCATCTGCCAGGTTTGCGCGAGACCGTCCGCTACAGCCCGGGATATCCGGTCTGGCCGAACCTGGCCGAACAACAGAAGATATTCGCTCTACTCCGGCCCGAGCGCATCGGCGTCAGGCTCACCCGCAGCTTCCAGATGGTGCCGGAATACTCCACCTCGGCTATCGTTCTCCCCGCCTAGCCCGCAAACGCCGGAATAGAATCCAGCGGTCGGCGGTAGATACGCTTGATGGTCACCGCCAAAAAGGAGATAAAAATGAAGCGAAGTATCATCGCCGGAGCAGTCCTGCTGTTGCTTTTCTCCGGCGTAACCTATGCGGCGCCGCCGCGACCGCGACCGAGGCCGCGTTTCTTCCTGGGCCCGGTGCTATCCTGGCTCGGGTTCGGCAATCACTGGCAGGTCCGGGTCGTTCGGCCGTATCCGCCCGCGCGTCGACTGCCGGTTTTCGCGCACCGGCCGGCAGTTCACTACAACCGTGGCTGGCACTGGGGCTGGAATAACGGCCGGCACATCGGCTGGGACCGGAACGACCGGAACCACCGCGACCGACGCGGCCAGGATCGACCCCGCGACGGCGAGCATCAACACGGCCGCGGAGGCGGCCGCGAATAGCCAGGCTCCCGGCTCGGTCTGGCACAGGGCGGGCACATGCCCGCCCGTCTGTTTGGCGGCCCATCGGAGTCGGATTGCGTAGGGCGGACTATCGGGCCCGGCCGTGCGCACCCGCCCCTGCCTTCGTCTGCCGGCCTGCCGCTTGACCCTTTGTCCCCTTTCGGCTACTCTGGCTTGAGATGGTCTTCAACCGCATCCTCACTCACGAACGGCCGCACCTCGACGAGATCGTTGCCATCTGGCTCCTGCGCCGATTCGGAGAACAGCGATTTCCCGGCATCAGCACGGCGCGGGTCGAATTCACCTCCATCCGCCGGCTGGCGGAAGCCGGGCGCAAGCCCGAGGACTACGAAGCGGAAGGTACCGTCCTCGTCGGCATCGGCGGCGGCCGGTTCGACGAACATCCGACACTGGACGAAGGCCGCAAGGCCGGCGACTGCGCGACTACGCTTGTGGCCCGGGAACTCGGCGTCAGCGATGACCCGTCGCTCGCCAAGATACTCAGATTCGTGCGAGCTGCCGACGTTGAAGGCAATGCCTCGCCGTTCGACATCTCCTACGTGGTCAAACTGCTGCACAATCGGTATCCCGACGACCCGCACCGGGTAATCGAATGGGCGCTCGTGGCAATCGAGGCCAAGTACGCGGAACAGCACCGGTTCTTTACCGTGGTCAAGCCCGAGTTCGAGGCAAAAGCCAGGGTCGAAGAGATCGAGGTGGGAAAGAAGCGGCTCAGGATCGTGACCGTGGACTCGGACGAGGACGGGATTCATAAGTACGCCCGGTCCGAGTACGGCGCGCGGGCGGCGATTGTCATCCAGCGAAGGTCATCGGGCAACGTCGCGGTCTTCGGCAACAAACAGGCGGGAGTGGACCTGCGCGAAGCGGCGAAGCTCATCCGCCTGGCCGAACGGCAGGCCAAGGGGCTTTCGGAGGGGACACGTCCCCGGAGCGACGCGACGGACGCGTCGCGGATGTGTCCCCAATCTGACGACGAGAAGCTGCTCGACGAAGGCTACGCTGCCGGCGCGGAAGAATGGTTCTACCACAAACAGGGCCAGATGCTTTTGAACGGCAGCCTCACCCAGGCCGACGTGCCCCCGACCCGGCTCAGTCTTGACCGGATTGCCGAGCTCGTGAAAATCGGCGTTGACCCGTCGCGGGTGCAGCCGCTCTGCCAGTCAACCGGCCGCTGCATCGGCGACGTCTGCGACTGGTACACATGGCACCTTGCCCGCTGCGCCAGACTCCGCGGCCCAGCGGCCGGCTGCGCCTGACTTCGCCCGCTCCCCTTCGTCAGGCCTGAGGCTGCGGACCGGTCTAGGTTTTGGTCCGGTGGGGTTGCGGCCGGGTGCCGCGAAGCAGTGATGCCGGCAGTCTGGTTTCGGCGCCGATCCGGCCGGCGTGGCGCGTCTTCCCTTTCGCCGCATCGAGGAAGCACTTGTGCAGTTCGTTCTCGCACGACGACAAGGTCCGGTCGTAGCCCTGCTCGAGCAGGTCCACCATGAGCCCGCGCGCCGCGTCCAGCAGCGCGAGCGGGTAGTCGTCCTGCTGATGCCGGAAGTACAACCGAATCCACTTGTAAGCAAGACGGCGTTCTACCGGTTTCCAGAGATTGTGCATCTTGGGCCGGCCCCGGGCGATGGCATCTCTGGAAATCCGGCTGCGGACCGCGTCAAACGTCCGCCGGTACGCTCGACTGGGCCTTGTCGCGCCGGGGTGCTCGGCGTGCCATTTGCGGAGGGCGCGAAGGCAGTCGACTGCGGCCGGGACGAGGCCGGGATAGCGGCCGGCGACCAACCGCTGCGCGTAGGCAGCGACAATCCGGGACTCGCCCGATTCCCAAGGCCTTGCAGCAGCTTGACGCGTCATACTTCAGGCATTAGCAGCCAGGAGAATACTACGTCGGTGCGGGATTTGTTCAAGCCCGACCATGCGCCGCGGGAACCGGCATTGAAGCCGCGAGAGAGAGGTCAAGGAGAGCGATTCGGGGTTCGGGCCGGAAGGCTGAGCGACGCGCAGCCGGCGGGCAGAATAAACGCGTGCGGCGCCTTTGTCGCCGCCACGTCAGCGGTGATTCGAACAGGCGTCGTACCCGAGTGAATGCTGCCGGGCTTGAGGAAGTGGTGAAAAGTCGTTCTTGGGGATCGACTTCGGTTCTGCACCGGCAGGCGTAACCCGCAGGATTATAGACCCGCACCCGCGTGGAAGTCAACGGACCATGACGACCTCTTTGAAATCGGCCGGCCGGTCAGCGCGCGCCGGAAGAGCACGCCAAAGTCGGGGCAGAGCGTCGAATCCGGGGTCGCGGCTCGCGTTGACTTCCCAACGCCACCGGCTACACTTTTGCCGTTTATGGGCGCCTTGTTCTCTCTCCGACTGCCGTTGAACGGCTGAGCCGGCATCAAGACAACGACTGACCGCAAGCTCCCCGACCTGGTAATCGGTGACCTGGTGATTAATCCACCCATTATCCAGGGCGGGATGGGCGTACGCGTGTCGTCGTCGCGCCTGGTTTCAGCCGTATCGAAAGAAGGCGCGCTCGGCGTCATCGCTACCGTGGGATTGAGCGAGGAGCTTGAGGACATGACCCCAAACTACGTCACCCGCGCTGAGATCGGCCTGCGGCAGGCAATCCGGGAAACGAAGAACAATACTCCGAACCCATTCGGCGTGAACGTCATGTGCGCCCTGACCAACTATGACAGCCTGGTCCGGGTCTCGGCCGCCGAGGGCGCGGCCGCCATCATCTCCGGCGCCGGTCTGCCGCTGAAGCTGCCGGGGCTCGTCCCCGACGCGCACGTCAAACTCCTGCCGATTGTGTCCTCGGCCCGGGCCGCCAGCATCATCTGCCGGACCTGGCAGAAACGGTTCAACCGCCTGCCGGACGCAATCGTGGTCGAGGGGCCGCTGGCCGGCGGACACCTCGGTTTCTCGCACGAGGAGGTCCAGAACCTGGAGGCGAACGCGCTGGAGCGCATCGTCACCGAGGTTCTCGGCGTGGCCCGTGAGTACGGCAACATCCCGGTCGTCGCCGCGGGCGGCGTGTTCGACGGCAACGACATCGCCAGGTTCCTCCGGCTCGGCGCGGCCGGCGTGCAGATGGCCACGCGGTTCGTCTGCACCCACGAGTGCGACGCCGGCGAAGCCTACAAGCAGGCCTTCATCAATTGCCGGAAGGAAGACATCGTTATCATCCACAGCCCGGTCGGGATGCCGGCCCGCGTCATCAAGAACGATTTCGTCGAACGCTACCTCAGGGGCGAGAAGGTGAACTTCGGCTGCCCCTACCACTGCCTCGTGACCTGTGAGCCGGCAGTGGCCGGATACTGCATCGCGCAGGCCCTGGTCGCAAGCTACCGCGGCCAGATGGCGAACGGCTACGCGATGTGCGGCGCCAATGCCTGGCGGTGCGACCGCATAGTGTCGGTGCACGAGCTGATAGAAGAGCTCGTCGAGGGAGCCGCCGCCCTGCGCACCGAGCCGCCGAACCACAACTAACACCGTCCGCAGCGAGCCCCAAAAACCCGGGAGACTTCAACAGCGACGGCCGGCAGTGGTGCCGGCCGCCGGTTGTTTCTCGGCCGCTACTTGAGGAAGTAGACCTCGCGGAGCTGCGGCTTGCTGATTGCGTCGGCCGCGGTTTTGAGCCCGGCGAACTCATCGACCGAGTAGTCGGGTTTCGTCAGCCGCACCGAGCAGTGGAAGCTTACGCCGTTCGCCGTCCTGGCCCAACCGCCCCGGGCCGCGATGCCGTCAGCGGCGACCGCGACGCTGTCCGGCAGGACGTCCACCTTCACGCCGCGCGGCAGCTTGATGTTGCAGGTGTACTCCCAGTTGCGCGCCGGCCTCGTCTCGACCGGATTCGTCCGCCGGGCGCTCGACGTGAACCAGAACAGGTCCTCGCCGACCACGGCCGGCGTCGGCACGCGCAGCGACAGCTCGCCTTTCTGCGTTACCGCGTAGCGCGGTGCGGTGAAGAAGAAGCCGGCGGCCGCCGGTTCGGTGAGGTTGCCCAGGTTCGAAAACCAGAATGTGTCAATCTGCGCCCCGGTCTTGATTGAGGACGCGGTCTGGGCCATCGCCCGCTTCCGGTCGGTTGGAGTCCGGTCGCGCCAGTCTTCGCGCAGGGAGTTGTCGTAGCAGCCGCCGGTTGTGGTGATGACCGTTCCGGAGATGTTGCCATTCAGTTCAAGCGCGAGCTCCGCCGTGGTGACCTCGCGGTCGGCCGGGTTCGGACCGGCGCCCGGGCTGAGGGTAAGCCCCGTGCTGGTCGTGTCGAGGAGCAACGCGTCAACCCCGGCGTCGTCGTCCGGGATGCTGCCGTAGCTGCGATACTCCGCGAACGGGTCGAAGAGCATTGATTTGCCGTCAATGGTGGCCAGCGTTGCGAGCCAGTCAAAGGCGTCGGGCGAAGGCACGTCGGCCGGCGCGTCCGCGCTGGTGGCGAGCACGACCGGCGTCGCCTGAATCCCCTGGGCGTTGAGCAGGCAGACCAGCAGACGGTTCTTGTCCCGGCAGTCGCCGTATTTCCACTTGAGGATGTCGGGCGACTTGTGGGCCTCGTGCCCGGCGTCTCCGTAGTCGAGCCAGATGCTCCGCACCTTCTGGGTTACGAACAGGTAGATGGCCCTGGCCGCGTCGGCCTTGGACAGCCCCGCCGCGAGACTGTCCGAAAACTTCTTTACCGCCGGCGAGGCGATTCGGCCTTTGTCGAAGTCCCTGCGCAGCCTGGTCGCGATTTGCTTCCAGTCCCGGTACGACGAGTAGCTCAGTACCGGCACAAGCCGCTCGATGTCGGGCATCGCCGCCTCGCGGAAGATCTGCGGCGTGTCCTCGTCGGACCAGGTGTAGGTCGTCTGAGCGCCCGAGTCCGCCTCGGCCTTGAGTATCGCACGCTTCAGCGCGGCCACGTTCCACTCGTGGGAGAACCGGACACCCCTGGGCACGACCAGCCGGAACTCGCGCTTTAGAGCCGGATTGAACCCGCCGAAGGTGACTGTCCCGGAGAAGCCGTCTTCTTTCGTGCTCTTCTTCGGCTTCACCCGGACGTGGTACTCGATGACCGCGCCCGGCTCGAGTGCCGGGAACGAGACAACTTTGAGCATCGCATTGGTGTAGGCCATGGCGCTGCCGACTTCGGGGGCACTCACCTCGGATATCGCGCGGGCCTCGGGCCTGACGATTGATCCGTCCGGCCGGTGGGTGCAGGCATCGAGCACGTCCACGGTCTGGCCGTCTTTGTTGAACCGCTGGGTGACCTCGCCGAACTCGTCGGTCGCCCGGTCCTCGAAGATCTTCACGACGAGGTAGCGGTCGAGCGTGGTCGAGTTGTTTTTGTCCACGGTCTCGATCCTGCGGTCGAGCAGGATGAGCGCGCCTGCCTCGGGATAGGCATCGTGCCCCGGCGCGGCCTTGATGATGCTGTCGATCTCGGACGCGAAGCCAAAAGGCAGAAGCCAAAAGCTGAAAGCCAAAACCAGAATCCATCTTGCAGCTTCCATCTTGTGCCCTGCACCTTGAATCGTCTTCATCGCCTACTCCTCCGCGGTCTTCAGCATCACGTGCTGCCGTTCAAGTTCCTCGGCCGAGGCCAAGAGGTTGCGCAGGTCCTGGTAATCGGCTACAGGGACCAGCGGAGCTCTGAGCCGGAACCACACCTCGTTGGTCAGGAGCCTGCCTTTGGCGCGGGTAGCCGACTTCGCTTCGAACTTGTCGAATGTCTGGATGAGCGAGTCGGGCGCGAGCACCGTTTTGAAGCCCTTGGGCAGCGTCAGGCGGTGAACCATGTGCCAGGCAGTGGTCGTATGGAAGTCGACGTCGTACTTCCGCACCGGCATGGTCGAGGCCCAGGCGAGCGAGCTCGACGTGAACATGCCGCTGCCGGCCTTGGGCAGGGTGAAGCGGATTGTGGATTTCCGATTTGAGATTCCGGATTTGGGGGCGAGAACGGTGGCGAAGCCCGGTACCGTGAAGTGGAGCCTCAAGATGAGCGGCTGGCTCAGGTCGCGCGCATCCGTCATCGTCACCGTGTCGAGCCGGGCGCTCGGGCCGAAGACCCGCAGGTAGTTCTCGAGGCGCTGCTTCTGCTGCTTGGGCGGCAGACCGAGGGCCAGCCAGCGCAGGCTGAAGTCCTGACCACCGGTCGGGGTCAGCACGACGTTCCCCGAGAGCGAGCCATCGGCGGCAAGCGTGTCGTCGATGGCAACGTCCAACCGGTTCGAGTCCGCCGGGATCAAGGGAGTGTAGCGGAGGTCATCGCCGTCTTTGGTCGCGACGAGCACCCCGCGGTTCATCTCCGACGCCGCGAGATAAAGGCGCGAGTTCTCGGCGGTCGGGTCGAGGTAGTAGATAGTGCCGTCCGGGCGTTTCACCGCGACCGTCGCGTGGTTGAACTGGTCAACCGGCAGCTCGCCGTCGGTCTGCGACCCGCCATCGGTAAGGGTGATGTATGCGTCTACCCCGACGTGGCGCAGCATGCCGGCAAGCAGCGCGGCCTTGTCGCGGCAAACGCCGTAGCGCTTCTCGAACGTGAGGCTGATTTTTTCCGGCTGGTATCCGGCCTTCTTGCCCGAGTACGAGGTCTCGACGTAGCGGATGCGCTGGTTCACGAAATCGTAGAGCGCTCGGACTTTCGCTTCCTCGGTCGCGGCGCCGGTGGTGAGCGAGTCGATCGCGCGACCAAGGGTCGAGTCGACTTCGTACTGGGTAGAGCAGAGATTGTAGTACCAGCGCGACCACGTCTGCCAGTCGGGCTGGGTGCAGACGAGGAGGCGCGTCATTGACTCGCGGTAAGGCATCATCGGCTCATACACCGTCCTGGCCACGTCGTGCGCCGACCAGACCATGCGTTGGCGGCCGCCCTTCGTCGTGAAGCTCGTGTCGACGCTGCCGCCCTTTACCAGCCAGCGGAATTTCATCGTCGCCGGCGCGTCGATGGTGTATACCAGGTCGAGCGTCGGGTCGCCGCCACTGAAATACTGCTCGTTGTCGTACTGGCCCTCCATCACCGGGTTGAAAGTGACGTCCTCGGTCACCCACTCGACCGACGAGCCGAGGGCGAGTCCGGGGAACTGGATGGACTTGACCCGCACGTTGGGCAGCACGAACTTCGATCCTTCCCAGAGCGGCGTCGGTACGTCGACGATCTCCTGCTTCGCGACGTTCGTGACCCTGCCGTCGGGCGCTATCACCCGGGCCAGCCTGACTTCGGCCTTTGAGTAGGTCAGGCAGTACTCATCCCAGGTCGTGGCGTACTGCTGCTTGCCCTGTTCGGTCAGGATCTTGACCAGCTTGTGCTCGCGCAGCACGCTCCGGCCGTCCGCCTGGAGCGTGATCAGAGTCGAGTCGAACACGACGACCGCATTCGCGTCCGGGTATCTGTCGAGCGTTATGCTCTTGAGCAGCTCGACCGGCGTCGCGACCGCGGCGCCGGCGAGGAGCCCAAGTGCCGATACCAGCTTGATGATTCGAGTCATTTTTTCTCCGTTTGGCCTGGGGTCAATATAGGCCGGGTTGTGACGAAGTCAAAGGCGCGCTGCGTTGTCGGGGCCGGCATCCGCTTACGAACCCGACCTCGCGGCTGCGGGAGCGGAGTACGCCGGAGCCCGGCGGCCACGCTGCAGCCCGGACGTTTTCGTTCGACTGGCGGCTGGACGGGAGGTCCGGAACCGGTGCGACATAGGACCCGGCATTCCGGCAGCGTCGCATCAGCGAGGCAGCCCGGCGGGCACGAACGCGATCGCGCCTCTTGGTAAGTAACAGCCGCATAAGCGGATAATTCGACACTCGGCGCATAGCCGGAATTGTCGCACTGGAATTGTCGCACCTGTGGGCTTGACGAAGGGATAGGGCTTGGTTATGATAGACCGATGGCGCAAGCCGCCACGTTCAAGACATCACAACTGATTGCTGACCGTTTTAAGGTGCTGTCATGGCTCGGAGGCGGCGAAGTCACCGAGACCTACAAGGTCAGGGATACGGTCACCAACCGGGTTCTGGCGCTGAAGACGCTCCGGGGCGACGCCCCCAAGGTGACCGAGGCCCGGCTTGGCCGCGAGTTCTACTGGCTGTCGCGCTTCACGCACCCGGGCATAGTCGCAGCCCTCGACTACGGGGCCACCACCGAGGGCAGACCGTACTTCACCATGGAGTTCGTCGACGGGAAGCCGATTAACGTCTTCTTCGGGAAGGGCTTCCGCCCCGAGCTGCAATCAGTGACGGCCCAGTTACTCGATGCACTGGACCGCGTTCACGCCCAGGGACTGATTCACTGCGACCTGAAGCCGCAGAACATCCTCGTGGTTGACCGGGATGGCTCCCCGCACGCCAAGTTGATTGACTTCGGTTTTGCCGGCCAGCCCGCGCTGTCCGACGAGGACACGGCACGCGGCACTCTTGGCTATGTCGCACCCGAGGTGCTCAAAGGCGTAGATGCCGACGCCCGCGCCGACCTTTACTCGCTGGGCCTCGTGCTGTACGAAGTTATCACCGGTCGCGGTCCGGGCGAAGAGAAGGACCTTCGCAAGTGGCTAAGAATGCAATACCTGTCCGAGTTCAAGCCACCCCGGGAGTTTGACGAGAGTATCCCCGAGGAGTTCGCCGCGCTGGTGATGTCACTGGTTCAGCGGGAGCCCGAACGAAGGCCAAGCTCGGCCGCGGCCGTCATTGAACAACTCACCCGCCCCGGGGCCGACGCGACAGCGGAGACCGGGCCGCCGGAGTACCCGGTGGCGCCGGTATTTGTCGGTCGCACCGGCGAACTCGCCAGCCTCAAAGAGATGCTCGACAACGCAGCCAAAGGAAGGGCGGGCGCCGTCTGCATCACCGGCGAGCGGGGAGTCGGCAAGAGCCGGCTGCTTTCCGAGTTCAAGTTCATGGCCCAACTTGAAGGCGCCACCATTCTGTCGTTCGAGCGGGCCTCGTCCGGTGCAGCAAGGCAGTCGCTCGTCAACAGGGCCCTCGAGTACCTAG
>CAZAKP010000006.1:0-40157 GCA_964485845.1 uncultured bacterium
CTAGTACTTCGTGCATCTTCTCGCCGGGGCGAATACCAACATCGCGCACAGGGTAAGCTCGGCTTGCTCCAAGCCCGAGAGCCACGGCTTGCGCCAGATCGCCGATGTATACAGCCGGAGAGCGTCTGACCCACAGCTCTCCTGGCACACCAAGCTCAAGTGCGGTCAGTATCAAGTCTGCGGCTTCATCCAAGGTCAGGATGAAGCGCGTCATCGTCGGATCGGTGATTGGAAGCGGCTTGCCCCGGAGCACGCAGTCACAGAACACGGGCACGACGCTTCCGCGACTCCCCAGAACGTTGCCGTAACGCACCGCTAGGAACCTCGTGCTATGGCCGGCTGAGGTCGGTGCCAGAATGACCCTCTCCTGGATTGCCTTCGTCATGCCGAGAACATTCACTGGCTTTACGGCCTTGTCAGTGCTGATGACTAGGACAGTTCGAACGCCCGCCGCCAGCGCCGCCAGTCTTATGTTTGTCGCGCCCATTACATTCGTGAGAACGGCTTCGGTCGGGGCCTCCTCACAGATCGGCACGTGCTTGAGGGCTGCGGCATTGATGACCAGATCGATTCCGTCAAGCGCCTCGCGAATGCGCAGTCGGTCACGTATATCGCCAACCACAAAGCGGAGGCGTGAATCCTCAATCTCACGACGCATGTCCGCCTGTTTCTTCTCATCCCGGCTGAAGACCGTAACCGCTTCGGGCTCCATCGCCAGCAGTCTGTGGACGATGTGTTGCCCCAGGCTTCCTGTGCCCCCGCACACGAGAATCCGCGCGCCTTCGATTTGCGTGGACATCAGCTACCGACTACCCGTGCTTGTGCATATGTCTGCTCACCACCGACACCGAATGAGGCAGCCGGGCGACATGCCACCGCGATCCCGCCCAGGTTCGACTCAGTCACGGCTGAATTCTAGGTTTCGTCGGGAGTAGTGTCAAAGGGGGCGCGCTAGTGCCCGAGTGCACCATGCAGGCGATAGAGCATCCGCTCAAGTGTGTATCACGGCCCTAGATCGGAACTACAGAATTGAATCCCGCCGAACTGCATCAGGACCTGCTGCTCGCGGAGTTCGTTCCGGTGCCACACGTCCTCGTCGAAGAACGTGCTGTACCGCTCCAAGCCCCAGCGCGACGGCCATCAGCATCAGGTACTGGATAGCTAGGAGGCCTTTGAGCGGCCGGAGACTGGGAAGAAGTGGCAGCGGACTGGTGAGCCAGAAGCCGAGTTGGACCGCAAGTAAAACCCGGTCATGCACCGAGTTGATTGCACCCACGGCGCTGCCCATGAACATTGCGAGTAGCAGCCAGGGGAAGAGCATTCTCAGCCCTTTATGTGAAAAGACCGCCCATCCCTGCAGGCCTGACCAAGGCATGTAGGGCTTCGGTCTTCGCACGAAGGCTTGGACGCTGCCGCGGCCGATTCGGGCCTTGCGCGAGAATTCCCCAGCCGGGTCCTCGGTCGAGCCCGCGGCCTTCGCTGCTTGAACCTGCACGACCCGGAGACCGCGCGCCAGCGCAGTTGTGCCCACCCATAGGTCGCCGAGGATAGTATCGCGCGGGATGTCCATCCACGTGTGCTTGCGCAACATTATTCCTGCGCCATACGCTCCGACCATCAAACCGAGTCTGCTTTCGCTATTCTTGATCCACGACTCGTATCGGTCGTAGAAGTTCTCCGCGTGGTGCCCGTGTCTACCGACCCGCTCGTAGCGCGCACAGGCGACGCCCACATTCGGGTCTGAGAACGCCGCTGCCAGGTGGCGCAGTGCACCGGAGTCCAGCAGGATGTCGGCGTCCGTGCAGAGCAGTAGTTCGCCTTTCGCGGTGGCCGCCAGCCGATTCATGACGGACGGATACCCACTGCGCCGTGGCAAGCGGACCAGACGGACTCTGGCTGAGTCAAGAGAGTTCACGATGGCGTCGGTTTGGTCCGACGAAGCGTCCGACCCGACAAGGACCTCAAGCTGGTCCTCGGGGTAGTCGAGCCGCAGGCAGTTGCGTATCTTTGCTGCGATCGCGACCTCCTCGTTGTACGCAGGTATCAGAACCGAGACCGTCGGCGGTCGTTCCATGCCCGCAATGGGCTTGCGCCGTGTGAATGTGGCGAACAGGTGCACTAGGGCGGGATACAGGACCCAGTGGTAGAGCACGAGTGAGAAGGCGACGAGCACTACCCAATCGGCCGCGCTCACTTCGTCAACTCCGCAGGCTGAGCAGTTCCGGCACCGTCACGAACCGGTAGCCTGCGGAAGTCAGCCCGTCGAGCACTAGCTTCGTGGCCTCAATGACATTCGACCGATCACGCGGACGGTCGTGGGAACCGTCGTGGAGTACCACAATCGAGCCCGGCCGAACATGTCGAAGTACGTAACGACATACCACGTCCGCGGGGGCTCCGTAGTATTCTGAAGGAGAAGGAAGCACATCGAACGAGACATGCAATCTGTCCATCGTTGATAGCACATAGGGTAGCACAAGTAGCTTGCGGCAATTGGGGGCGCGGAATGGAATCCTCCCTGCTACGCCAGCACGCCTTAGCGCCCGATCTGTGAGCACTATTTCCCGCCGTACAAAGCGATGGTGCTTGAAAACAAGTCGGCGATGCGAATACGAATGATTGCCGATGGCGTGGCCGGCCCCTGCGATCCTGCGAACGGTATCCGGATAGAGCTGCACGTGTCTTCCCACAAGGAAGAACGTCGCCTTGACCAGTCTGTCGTTCAGAACCGCGAGTATGCGCTCGGTGTGGGGCGGGTTGGGCCCGTCATCGAATGTCAGGGCAACGACCCTCTCCTTTGTCTTGATCCGGCTTACTATCCGACCGAAGCACTGAAACGAACGCAGCTTGCTGAACCAATCAATTGCCAGTACCAGTAGCAGCAAACCGGCGATGCCCAGAAAACAGAGGGCTGCTTCGCTCATTGTCCCCGAGGTGACACCGGTGGGGTTGCTGGCAGGCCGTTTGTTTCACGTGTGCCGCTGGAATACCTGTCATCCAGATTACGCACGCGACAGTATAAGTTCACCGCCGTCGACTTCAAGACAGCAGGACTTGGTGTCCTCCGCCTTAAGGTTGGTCGATGCCCTCCTGCCCAACCTCACTAGGCCATACCGGTCCTAGAGATGGTCATATAATGACTTTACATCTACCTGCTGTTCCTGTATACTCAAGGCATGAGACTCAAGCACTGGCAGGAACAGGAGCAGGTACGTCGGAAAGGCGTCGCACTGCTGAAGGCTGGTGTCTCGCCTACCGAGATCGCCCGGCGACTCGATGTGTCGCGGGTGACGGTGTATAACTGGCAGGAACGCGGCGTGGGAGCGAAAGCTCGAATTCGGCCTTGTGGTCGCAAGGCCAAGCTGACGGACAACCAACGTGCCCGGCTGGAGAGAATCCTGGAGCATGGACCGGTGGCCTACGGCTTCAGCACGGAAGTCTGGACCGGTGAGCGAATCGCCCGCGTCGTGCGTGAGCAGTTCGGCGTGTCGTATCATCCCCGGTTCATTCCCTGGTTGCTGCGTTCTTGGGGTTGGAGCTGGCAGAAGCCGGTTCGCCAAGCCCGGTAACGCGACGAGGCAGCCATACGACGGTGGGTGCAGGAACGCTGGCCCCAGGTGAAAAAAACGCCAAACGCTGGCGTGCGCGCCTGATATTTGTGGACGAAAGCGGCTTCTCGCTCATCCCTCCGACCCGCCGGACTTGGGCGCGGCGTGGCGAGCCGCCGATTATCCGTCATCCCTTCAGTTGGCCTAAGCTCTCGGCGATATCCGGCGTCACCCGTGACGGACGGCTGTATCTGCACCTGGTGCGGGGCAGCATCAAAAGCAACGAGGTGCTGCGTTTTCTGGCGGCCCTTCTGCGACACATCAGACGTCGGGTCATCGTACTCTGGGACAATGCCGGCATCCATCGCAGCCAGATGGTCAAGGACTGGTTGAGGGCACACCCGCGTCTGTGGGTCGAGTACCTGCCGCCCTACGCCTGCGAACTCAACGCGGACGAAGGCGTATGGGAGCATCTCAAAGGAGCTCCGCTGGGTAACTACTGCGCTACCGACGAGGGCGACCTTGAGCGCCGGGTCCGGTACTGCGTGCATCGTCTGCAACGTCGAAAGGCCGTAATCCGTGGCTTCTTTCAGCGGACGCCGCTCGCACGCGTGTAAAGTCATTGTATGACCATCTTTAGCTGATTTCGTGGGGACGAGATTGACGGCACGCATCGGGCCTGTAGCATTGGTGGCCCAAGCGTGGTGATGACTTGTCACCTCGTTGGGCATTGCGAAACATGAAACGCCGCGTCGTCGCGCTCGATGCACGCTGGGCCGTGCGCAAGATGAACGGGGTCGGGCAATACATACTCCAGCTTGCTCGCCGTATGCCGGCGCTCGCCCCGGAACTGCAATACCGGCTTCTCGTTGACAGGGCCATGGAGCCCGGTTCGCTGCCAGACGGCTGCGAGCAGGTTGTGCTGGGCCACTACGTGGGGGATGGTACGGCGTCCGCCAAGTTCTGTTCACCATTCTGGCTGAATCTCTTGGTGCCGCGCTACCTGAGGCGACACGGAGTCGACCTGTTTCATGGTGCCAATTTCGTCATCCCTGGTTCTGTTCCGTGCCGTAGTGTAGTGACGGTTCACGACATGTCTTTCTTTCGGGAGCCACAGGTCTACGATCCCCTCTACCGGCTGTACATGCAGCGGCAGGTCCGTTCCGCTGTGCGTCGCGCCGACGCGCTGATTACCATATCCAACCGCACCAGGGACGACTTAGTCCAAGTACTTGGCAGACCTGGCGATTCCATACAGGTGATCGGTTGTGGGGTAGACGACGGGTTCAGGGAGGACCACCCTGGGGCCTACCTGCGCCGCGTGAAGTCCGAACTCGATCTGCCAGAGAGGTACATTCTGCAGGTCGGGGCAGTCGAGAAGAAAAAGAATCCTCTCACTCTGCTGGAGGCGAGCGCTTCGGCTCTGGGGTGCGGTCTCGTAGACGCCGTGCTGTTCGCGGGGCGCGATGGTCTTGGCGCCGGTGACGTACGCCGGCTGGCAGCAAGCCTGCGGCTGGGGCGTAAGGTCAGATTCCTCGGCTACGTTCCCCAGGAACTCTTGCCCGGACTCTATGCATTGGCGACGCTTGTCGCGTTCCCGTCTCAGTATGAGGGATTCGGCCTGCCGCTTCTTGAGGCAATGGGGTCGGGCGTACCGGTGATCTCGTCACGGACCTCAGCGATCCCGGAAGTGTGCGGAGATGCAGCGATTCTGGTCAACCCTGGTGACACCGATGAATTGAGGCGGGCGCTTACGGCGGTGCTGACCGACGACGGGCTCAGAGCAGACCTGAGGCGCCGGGGTCTACTCCGTGCGCGGCAGTTCAGTTGGGAAGAGGCCGCGGCTCAGCACGTCGTACTCTACCGTCGTGTCCTGACGACCGGCTGACGCCGATCGCCGTTCTTGGTCAATCTACTGCATCGGGTGCGGCGACAATCCACCGCAGCGTCTCACCTAAGCTCCACTCGGGTCTGTATCCCAGGGACCGGATCTTCCTCATGTCAGGACGGCGGCGCCTTGTCGCGTCAGGGCCGCGACCGACGACCTGGCTGTACGGTACATGGACTATTCGCGATCGCGAGTGAAGCAGCCGGCGGATTTTCCTGGCTAGATCAGTCATCGTTACCTCTCTTGTCCCGCCGAGGTCATAGGGTTCTCCGGGGCTCCCGGTACGTGCTACCAGTATGATGCCACGGACAACATCGCGAACGTCCGCGAACCTCCTGGTCTCCTGCCCGTCCCCGTGTATCTGCATGGGCTCCCCGCGCCGAGCCCACTCGACAAACCGTGGTACAACCATGCCTGAGATCACGGTCTGACGCCGACCGATGCAGTTGAACAGGCGCAGAATCTTTATCGCCTTCCCCCGGCTGCCGTACCAGAGTAACAGACTATCCATGGCCGCTCTATCGCGCGAGTAGAGCCACTCTCCGTTATCTTCGGTCGCGCAGGGCGAGTCCTGGTCCCCGGTCTTGGTCGGACGACGAGCTTGGTCGTACACTGCGGACGACGAAACGAAGACGAGTTCCCGGCGATGGCTCAGGCACGCGCGGAGCACATTGTAGGTGCCGATAACGTTGGTCTCGAAAGCGTAGTCCCGACGCTCAAGACATTGCCTGGCTCCGGATGCTCCGGCAAGATGGAAGACAGTGTCCGCCTTGCGGATTGATGCGCGAATGGTCCTCGGATCCCGCACGTCGCCTAGGCTGTAGGTCAGGGCCGGATGCCGAATGCGATTGCGTCCGGTCTCATAGTTGTCAAGGCAAATGACCCGAGAGCCTTCCGCCAGCAGGCGTTCGGCGAGGTGCGACCCGATGAAGCCAGCGCCTCCTGTGATGAGCGACGTCACGCTTCGTCCACTATGCGTACGGCAGAACAGGCCGGAGCTATATTTGTCATCTACGTACTTGAACAGCATGACAAAGCGCGGGACGACCCGTGTGGCCTCGCCATCGCTGTAGCGATCGCCGGTTTCTTGGCCTCGGCGAAGAAGACGCGGCGGCCGCCGATGCGGAAGGTATAGTCCGGGGCTTTGGTCGCGCCCGCGATCCTTCGACTCCGTGTGGCTGCGCCACCGTGGGAACGAGCAGAACAGGCCTTGATTGACTCTTCGTGGATAACGGGCTTGAAGACCCTTCGGCTTCGTGTGGCTGCGCCACCGTAGGAACGAGCAGGGCATGCCTTGCGGTTCTGGTCGAAGTGGTCAACCAGCCGCTTGACTGAATCAGGTGCACTCGCGCCCACTGCGGCAAGAGGATAGATGCATGCCGCGCCAAGTCAAGCAGAGGGCGTTCTGAGCGTCGGTCCGCGGGCAGATGCCCGCCGCGCTATGGCGCGGGCTGGACGCTGCAGACTTCGCGCTGGATGGCGAGCAGCACCTCTTCGTCGAGGCCGCGGGCCTTCCATTTGTTGCGCAGGACCTCGGCCGCAAGCTGCAGACTGTGGCCATCGATATCCTGTTCGCGCGAGTACTTCCAGAGCTGTCGCCCGAAACTCAGGTAGGGGACGTACAGAATGGTGCTGACCGACTTGCCGTTCAGGACCTGTTTGACCTTGGTGTCATTGGCGAGCATTTCGGTCATCGCCGCCTGATAGCGGGCCTGCATGTCCGGCCGCATGGCATCGAGCGTCGCCTTGATGCGCTCGGTGTTGTACTTCACGTTCCAACTGGTGAAGCGCTTCATCTTGTCCGACATCTGTATTCTCCTTTCATCTCGCGCTCCCGACGCCGATCCGGTGTGAACCACAACCGCCGGCCGAGACCGAGGTCGATTGTCTCCATTATACACGCCGTCCCCATCTGTGCAAGACCTGACTTCGCCAACTGCTTCTACCTTAGCCCAGTCATGAGCCACGCTATAGCGTACTATCATACGTAAGTACGAGAGTTAGAGCAATGGAGCCAGATGAGCGGTATACGGAGGGTTTTGTCCAGTAGACCGTATACCATACGGTCTAGTAGACGGTCTGGTGGACGGTGTAGTGGGCGGTATAGAGATACAACCGCCCGATGGTGTAATCAACCGACTAGTGGGTAGTTTCGTGGTTGGTTTATCAGTCCGTCATGCAGTTTATCTGTCGGTTCGGCTTGATGTTGGTACGATGGATGGTCTGCCGGTTCAATTAGGGTACGTAATGGCATACGGTACGCATAACCAACCGGTGGCACGTCTGATGGGTTGTCCGAAAGTTGGTCCGTAGGATTGTCTGTCGATTGGTCCAGCAGATGCAACCGGGGAGCCCAGACGGAAGGTCGGCCAGTGCATCGATGTGCGGAAGTGCGGGAGTTCGACCGCTGTTCCGAGTCGCCGCTGCGATCGACTCACGGCGGCGATGAGGATGAGAGGTCCGGATGGGACCAGGGAGGCGAAGACAAACCGGGGTTCGAGAGCTTGCGTTTTTTGGCATCCGTCTTACCGGAAGGACGCCTGGTGGCTTGCCGGGTCGGATTGCCTATCCGGGTGCGGCCACAGTCCGGCAAAGGTTGCCACTTGATGCAGTCGTATCACCGCATGTGCTTGTCATTTCCGGCCGAGAATCCTCGATAGCGGTTGCGCGAAACACCGCGGGAATGAGCGGGATGGTGGCGCTCCTCCCTCCGACTCTCTTCTCACGGGAGAGGAGAGAGGAGCGAGGGTGAGAGGGGAATTGACGGGCTTTGGCACGATAGCAGCCGCGGAGTTCCGTCATTCCGAGCGAGGGCGCCCTCGCTCAAACCAGGGAGTCTCGCCTGAGAGGCCGCTCCGCTCGCTTCGTTTGTTCGGGGCGACGCGGAGTTCGGCGTCGCAACCGGGACAGGCGACGGCCATTGACATTAGTTGGGATGCTAGAGAGTTATGAGCCGGAGGGCCGCGAATACGGCTTCGCTAAAATCCCCGGAACCGGCGGCGCGTTCGTTCGGAACTGCGGTAGTCGTGACCTGAAACCGGCAGTCGCCTCAGCCCGAGCGCCCGAGCCTCGTACGGAGCTTGAAGGCATCTCGACCATGTTCATACGAGTCAAGTAGCGACTGTGTCAGAAGTTAGCCGAAAGGCGGCGTTTGGCTGGACCCTGGTCCGGTCTTGGGGGTATTGGCTGCCATCCATCGGCGTAAGACTAACCTTTTCAAATACTTAACATGTTAGGTATGCTCAATATATTGCTTGACGTGGGTAGAAGGTACTTATAGAATCAAGCTCAGTTACAGATAAGTGGTGAAATGTGGTAGAAAATAGCTACGATTTCCTCTTCCTTGGTGACCACACTCATGCTGTGGACACGAAGAATCGCGTGGCTATTCCTTCGAGTTTCAGGCGAAGTTTCCCGACCGGCACCGATGACCGGGTGGTGCTGTTGCGTGGAGCCAGCGGGTGCATCGAGGCGCACGTTCGGCCCGAGTGGCGCGTGCACGTCAGGCGGCTCCGGAATCTCGATCTGTACAATGAGCAGGATTTGGTGCTGCGGAGGTTGTGGCTGCCGGGTGCCACTGAGATAGAGCTCGATGCTCAGGGCCGGGTGCTTCTTCCCAAGAAGCTTACCGAACTGGCAGGCATCGGCACCGAGGCGCGGTTTGTCGGCCTCGGCCCGTTCTTTGAAATCTGGAGCCCCGCACGGTACGACGAGTACGTGGTCCAGAACAGCCGGCTTTACGACGAACTTATTAAGAGGCTTGATGGCAGACGAGCGACCGAAGACAGAGCCGCCGTCCCGGGCGGACAGGTTCAGCGCGATGCACCATCAGCCGGTAATGCCCCGTGAGGTTCTCGAGTATCTCAAGCCGGTCAGCGGGATCATTATTGATGCCTGCCTGGGCGGAGGCGGGCACGCGCGGTCGATCCTCGAGGTTCTCGCCGCGAGCAATGCGGGAGAGCCCAACCGAACAGCGTCCGCCGGACGCGAGCGGCCGACAGCGCAGAGCGACGACGGTCAGGGCCGGGGTAACCGGTCCTTCGGCCTACTAGGCATCGACTGCGACCCCGAGGCGCTGGCCTCGGCGAAGAGGCAACTTAGTGACTTCAACAATGTGGAGATTGTACACGCAACCTACGCGGAATTGCCCGCGCTTGTGCGGGAACTGGGGCTTGAACCCGTGACCGGAGTCCTGTTTGACTTCGGCGCGAGCCTGTCCCAGCTCACGTCCGGTCACCGCGGGTTTGCCATCGATGCCGAGGGGCCAATCGACATGAGATTCGACCAGACGGCCGACACCCCGACCGCCCTTGAGCTGATCCGTCGCTCTTCGGAGCGGGTTCTCCGGGACTGGTTCCGAGCATTCGGCGAGGAGCCGATGAGCGGCCGGGTGGCGCGCGTCATCCACGAACGGCGGCAGGAGCTAGAAACAACCGGCGACCTCGTCCGCGCGGTCGGGGACGCAGTGCCGGCGCGGTTTGCGCGTAAGGCCATGACGCGAATTTTCCAGGCTCTCCGAATCGTCACCAATCACGAAATCGAGAACATCAGGCGCGGCCTGGCCGGCGCTTTGGAGGTGCTCGTTCCCGGCGGCAGACTGGTTGCGCTTTCATATCATTCGCTGGAGGACCGGGAAGTGAAGCAGTTCATGCGGGCGGGGCGGGTAAGCGGGAAGCTGCGCCTGCTGACGCCGAAGCCGGTCATGCCGAGCGCGGCCGAGGTAGCACGCAATCCCCGGGCCCGGTCGGCCCGGCTCCGGGCGGCGGAGGTGATTTCATGACTACCGTGAGGCGAATCGCTTTGGTCTTCGTCCTCTGTGTCCTGGCGGTCGCCTACCTCTATCAGCACAGCTACAGCGTGCGGCTGACGCGGACGATAGCCCGGCTCGAGACAGAGCGGCAACTTGTGGCTGAGCAGCTTGAGGGAGTGGACGCGGAGATCGTCAGGCTCTCGGCGTTTGCCCGGATGGAGTCGCTCTGGGTGGCACAGGGACGGCCGGCGGCTCCGGCGGACCAGATGGCGATGCCGGACGAACAGATGGTGGCAGTGGCAAAACACCCGGGCGCGGATGCGACAGCCCATTAGTCGCACCAAGGTACTCATCGCCGTCGCCGCCGCGACCTGGATCGGCCTGCTCTTTTTCCTCGGCTATGTCCAGCTCGGACGCTGGAAGCACTATGAGCGGGCGGCGATGATTTTGCAGGGCGAGACCCTTGACCTGCACGCCGCGCGGGGCCGGGTGTATGATGCGGCCGGCCGGCCCCTCACCCTCAACCGTTCCTGCTGTTCAATCCGCATTCTGCCGCAATGGGCGCGCGACAAGGATACGCTGGCCGGAATTCTCGCCCAGTTCGGTCTGGCCGAACGCAGGGCAATCCGGCAGGAAATTTCCCGGCACGATCGCATGTTCTGGTTCCGGCGCGACGTCGACTACGCCGACGCGGACTCACTGCGCCGGGTGCTGGTCGAGCGGCAGTTCAGCAACTGCACCTACATCGACGATGACTACGACCGGCTCTATCCGCAGGGGGAGCTGTGTGCCAACGTGGTCGGATTTGTGGGCGACGACCGCGGCCGGGCCGGGCTCGAGTTCGAGTATGATTCGGTGCTGCGCGGGCACGGCGGGTGGGTCCAGCTCCAGAAGGATGCGATCGGCCGTGCGTTCCCCTATCCCAGCTTTCCCAGCAAACGGCCGGTTCCCGGCCTTGACATCCACCTGACGCTCGACCTCGACGTGCAGCAGGTCTGCTACCAGGCGCTGAGAGAACGCGTCCTCGCGTGCGGAGCGCTCCGCGGCTCGGCGATCGTGCTCGACGCCGCCAGCGGCTCGATCCTCGGGCTCGCCGACTACCCGGGCTATGACCCGGTGCAGTACGAAACATACCCGAAGGAAACCTATAAGTCTGCAGCCTTGTCCGACCAGTTCGAGCCGGGGTCGTCGTTCAAGCTCGTCGTCTGCGCGGCGGCGCTGGAAAGCCCGGACGCGGACCGACTGACGCGCGAGCGATTCGACGTGTCTTCCGGGTTCGTCCAGATCGGCAAGTACAAGATTCACGACGTCCACAAGAACGGGGTGCTCGATTTTGACGGCCTGTTCATCAAGTCGTCGAACCCGGGTTGTGCGCTCCTGTCGATGCAACTCAACCCCGAGAAGTACTACGAACTGGCGCGGGCACTTGGCTTCGGCAACGCGGTCGGCATCGGCCTGCCCAACGAGGGGAGCGGCCGGATCGACTCGCCGGGCAAGCTCAACCGGCTGCGCTTCGCGAACGTGGTTTTCGGCCAGGGCGTCACGGTTACGTTGCTGCAACTCGCCGCTGCCTATCTGTGCGTGGCGAACAACGGCGTCTACCTTCGGCCCTACATCGTCGAGTCGGTGAGGCGGTCGCAGGCCTCGAGCCCGTACGTGCCGGCGGCAAGCCACCGGCCGCGAGGGCTGGGTTCGAGGCTGGCGGCCTGCGGCTCGGCGCTCAAGTCGGCCTGCGGCCTTGGGGCCGCCAACGCCCCGGTCAAGCAGTACAGCCCGAGCCGGCTCCGCCAGGCCATCAGGCCGGAGACTGCGCGTCGGATGCAGGACATCCTCGAACGGGTCGTGTCCGAAGGGACCGGCACGATGGCGCAGATTGACGGCGTGTCGGTGTGCGGTAAGACCGGCACGGCCCAGAAGGTCGAGCCGGGCGGCGGCTATTCCCGCACCCGGTCCCGGATGACCTTCATCGGTTTCTTTCCCAAAGAAAAGCCGCGCTACGTCGTCGCCGTGCTCGTCGACGAGCCGAAGACGGAACGTTTCGCCGGCACCGCCGCCTGCCCGGTGTTTAAACAAATCGGTGAGGACCTGATTCTGCTCGAACGGATGCGGACCAGAGAAGCCGGTCTTGCGGCCGGGGACGCGGGTCAGGGGCCGAGGGGATAGCCGTGAAGCGAATCGCCGACCTGATCAAAGGCGTGCCCTGTACGGTGCAGGGTAACTCGGCCCTGGAGATCAAGGGCCTCGCCTACCACTCGGCGGCGGTAAAACCCGGCTACCTGTTCGTCGCCATCGAGGGCTTCAAGGTCTCCGGACAGACCTACATCGACGAGGCGGTCAACCGCGGCGCGGTCGCGGTGGCGACGACCGACGTCAACAGCGTGCACAAGAACTGGGTGACCGTGATCCAGACCAAGAGCCCGCGCCGTTTCCTCGCCCAGGTCGCGAACCGCTACTACGACTTCCCGGCGCGCAAGCTGAGCCTCGTCGGTATCACCGGTACCAACGGCAAAACGACTACCGCCTTCCTCGTGCGGTCGATGGCGCGGAAGGCAGGCATCGAGCCCGGGTTCGTGGGTACCATCGAGTACTTTGACGGCGGTGAAACGGTCAGGGCGGGCCAGACGACGCCCGAGAGCCTCGACTTCGTCCAGCTCCTCGCCCGGCTGGCGGAGAGGCAGGTCCCGCTCTGCATTGCCGAGGTGTCGTCGCATTCACTCGCGCTCGACCGAGTCTTCGACCTCGACTTCAAGGTCGGCGTCTTCACGAACCTGACGCAGGACCACCTCGACTTCCATCGAACGCTCGACGCGTACCGTGAGGCCAAGCTGCGGCTCTTCACCGCGCTCATCCCGAGCGCCGCCGCGGTGACGAATTTCGACGACGCGATGGGACGGGACATCCCGCACCAGACCAAGGCCCGGGTCATCTCCTACGGCACGCGGCCGGACATCGAGCCGGTGCCGGCCATCTCGGGCCGGGTGACCGGGGTCCGGTCGGACGGGCTCGACTGCGAGGTAGCCGTTGACGCCCGTACCTGGCCGGTGCGGCTCAGGCTCATCGGCCGCCACAACCTCTCCAATCTGCTGGCCGCGGTCGGCGCGGGCAAGGCACTCGGCTGGACCCCGGAACTGATGATGGCGGGGGCCGAGGAGCTTGCCGCGGTTCCGGGCCGGCTCGAACCGGTGGACGCCGGCCAGCCGTTCCGGGTGTACGTGGACTTCGCGCACACGCCGGACGCGCTGCGCCGGGTTATCTCGACCGTCAGGGAATTCACGACCGGCCGGGTCATCGTCGTGTTCGGCTGCGGCGGCGACCGCGACCGGGGCAAGCGGCCGCTGATGGGCGACGCCGTCGCGCAACTGGCCGACGTGGCGATCGTGACGTCGGATAACCCGCGGGGCGAATCACCGCAGGCGATCATCGATGAAATCCTGCGCGGCATGGGGTCGTCGCCAAGGACGGTGGAGCCCGACCGCAGAGAGGCCATCCGCCGCGCCCTCGCCGAGGCAAAGCCCGGCGACGCCGTCGTGGTCGCCGGCAAAGGGCACGAGGACTACCAGATCGTCGGCAACGAGCGCCGGCACTTCGATGACCGCGAGACGGTCCGCGAGCTGCTCGAGAGGACAGCCTAGGTGCTCTACGACCTGCTCACGTCGCTGCGCGAGACACACAGCCTGACCCATCATCCGCTGACCGCCGCCCTGGCCAACATCATGAAGTACATCACTTTCCGGGCCGCCATGGCCGGCGGACTGGCCATCGTACTGGTGCTGCTGCTCGGACCTTCGCTTATTCGACTGGTCAGACGCCTGAACATCGGCCAGAATGTCCGGGACGAAGTGCCGGAAAGCCACCGGGGCAAGGCCGGCACTCCGACCATGGGCGGCGTCCTCATCCTCGCGGCCGGTCTTCTGGCGGTGCTCTTGTTCGCCGACCTCAGGAATCGCCAGATCCAGCTCGGCATTCTCGTTGCCTGCTGGCTCGGGCTGCTCGGATTCGCGGACGACTACGTCAAGGTCAGACTCCGCAAGCCGCGCGGGCTCTCCAAGACGGTGAAGCTCGTCGGCCAGTTCGCGCTGGCCTTATTCGTCGGGGCCGTGCTCTACTTCATCCCGGTGGACCCGGCGAACCGCTCGACCACCAATGTCCTTTTGTTCAAGAACATCGTCGTGCAGTTCGGCTGGTTCTACATCCCGTTTGTGATGATGGTCATCGTGTCGGCCTCGAACGCCGTGAATCTCGCCGACGGCCTCGACGGCCTGGCCGCCGGACTCGTGACGGTAGCGCTGGGGAGCTACGCCGTGCTCTGCTATGTATCCGGGCACTACAAGCTCGCCCAGTACTTGAACATCATGTTCGTACCGACCGGCGGCGAGATGACTGTTTTCTGCCTCGCCATCGTCGGCGCCTGCCTTGGTTTCCTCTGGTTCAACGCCTGGCCGGCCCAGGTCTTCATGGGTGATACCGGTTCGTTGCCGCTGGGCGGCATCCTCGGCCTGGCAGCGATACTCTGCAAACATGAAATCCTGCTACCGATAGTCGGCGGCGTGTTGGTCATGGAAACAGGCTCGACACTGCTGCAGATCGGCTGGTTTCACGCTACCGGAGGCAAGCGGCTGTTCCGCATGGCCCCGCTGCACCACCACTTTGAACTCGCGGGCTGGTCCGAGCCGCAGGTGGTGACGCGGTTCATGATTCTCGCAGTTCTATTCGGGCTGGCCGCCCTGGGCACGTTGAAGATCAGATGAGTCAAGTGCGGGCCGCAGGCCAGAAGCCAGGAACCCGGCGCTCTGAGCCTGGGGCCGAGGGCTTGAAGCCTGGCGACCTGAAAGGTGCGAGAGTCCTCGCCGTCGGGCTGGGCCGGTCCGGCACTGCGGCGGCGCGGTTCCTCTTGCGGTCCGGGGCAAAGGTGGTCGGCAGCGATGAGGACGCGGCGGCGCTGCAATCCGAGGCGGTGGCGCGCCTGAAGAAGGCAGGTATGACGACGACGAACCGGCCTGAATCGGCCCGGGTCGACTGGGCGGTGGTGAGTCCCGGCATCGCCAACAGCCGGCCGCTGGTACAGGTTCTGCGCCGGCGGCTGATCCCGGTTGTCGACGAGCTCGACCTGGCAAGCCGATTCGTGAGCGGCCCAATCATCGCCATCACCGGCACAAACGGTAAATCGACCACTGCCGCCCTGACTGCTCAGATACTTGCGGACTCGGGTAAGAGTGTGTTCTGCGGCGGTAACCTGGCGCCGGGACAGCCGCTCTCAGCCGCGCTGCTTTCCGGGCCAAGGGACTACTACGTGGTCGAGACATCGAGCTTTCAGTTGGAGCGGGCTCGCTGGCTCAAGCCCAAGGTCGCGGTGATTCTCAACATCAGCGCCGACCATCTGAATCGTCATGGCACGGTCCGCCGCTACGCGGACTGCAAGCTCAGGATACTCGACCGCCAGGAGCGCGACGACTACGCCGTCCTCAATCGCGATGACCGGTTGGTCTATGCAGCCAGAACGCGCGGCAGAGGCGAGAAGCACTTCTTCTCCATGCGGCGACCCGGCGTCGATGCCTACTACTCCGACGGGAGCATCTGGGCAGGCGACCGTGAGGTGCTGCCGGCCCGCAAACTGCGACTGCCCGGTGAGCACAATGTCCAGAACTGCCTCGCTGCCGTCGCAGTGGTGCGTCTGCTCGGGGTGAGTCTCGCCCCCATCCGCCATACGCTGAAGACGTTCAGCGGCCTGCCCCACCGGCTGGAGTTTGTCCGCCGGCTGCGGGGCGTGGACTACGTCAACAGTTCCATGACAACCAACCCGTCGGCCGGCGCCAGGTCGCTTGAGGCCATTGCCGAGGGCCGGCAGGGCAAGGGCCGAGTCGTTCTCATCGCCGGAGGCAGGGAAAAGGCGCTGCCCACGGCGGAGTATGTCCGGGCGATGAAGAAGCACGCCCGGTGGGTGGTCCTGGTCGGCGAGAGCAGCACCCGGCTCGCCCGCGAACTCGACGACCTCGGGTTTTGCCGCTATGAACTGCTGCCGGACCTGACGGGGGCGGTCCTCGCCGCGCGGGATAAAGCCCAGGCCGGAGATGCGGTGCTCTTTGCTCCGGGCTTTGCCAGCTTCGACCAGTTCCGTGATTTCGAAGCCCGGGGCGAGGCATTCCGCCGGGAAGTGAGCAACCTTGTTTAACCGGCGGCCGGCCGCGGCAACACCGGTCGGACGGAAGCTCGCGACGGTTGCCGTCGGTCAGTGGGAGGGCCTGCGCCGGCCGGAGCGGCCATCAGGGCCGATTGATTCCACCGTGCTGTTTGTAGTCGTGACTTTGGTTCTGATTGGGGTCACGCTCGTCTACGCCACGACCTGTCACAAGGGCGTGGCGTTCTTGAAGTCGCAGGGCCTGCGCGCGGGCGCGGGCCTGCTGGCGCTGTTCCTGGGCGCAAAGCTCCGGTACACCCTCTGGAACGGCAAGGTCAAGTGGGTGCTGCTTTTCGGTTTCGTCGCGCTGTTGATTCTCACTCTCGTCATCGGCTTCATGTTCAAGGGCGCGCAGCGCTGGATGCAGCTCGGTCCTTTCATGTTCCAGCCGGCTGAGTTCGCGAAGTACGCACTGCTGGTCTGGCTGGCCGGGTATTTCGACTGGCTGAAGGAGCTGGGCAAGGACCAGCACGGTCTGTGGGGATTCCTGCTGCCGGGCGCGATCGTGCTCGCCGTTGTCGGCCTCACCCTGCTGCAACCGGCGGTCGGCACAAGCTTCATCATCGCCGTGGCCAGCCTGGCGCTCTTCGTGGTCGTCGGTGTCAAGTGGTGGCGTCTGGCCGTAACCGTCGGCGTGGGTGCGGCGCTGTTCGTAATCGCGGTGACCTGCCTTCCTCACGCCCGCGACCGCTTTGCCAAGTTCAGGGCCGGCAAGCACCGCCAGCAGGAGCAGTCACTCATCGCCATCGGGTCGGGCGGCCCGTTCGGGCGGGGTCTGGGCGAGAGCCGCCAGAAATTCCAGTTCCTCCCGAAGATGTACAACGATTTCATCTTCGCCGAAATCGGCGAGGAGTTCGGTTTCATCGGCAGCGCGGCCGTCTGCCTGCTCTATCTCATACTCTTCCTGTACGGCATGAAAATCAGTTCGGAAGCGCGTACGCCCTTCGGCCAGCATCTGGCGGCGGGGATTACGATTGCCATTTTTCTCTATGCGGTAGTCCACATCGCAGTTGCGCTGGGATTGATTCCGACGACGGGGCAGCCGCTGCCTTTCATCTCCTCCGGTGGGTCGGCGCTGCTCTCCAACCTGTTTGCCGCCGGGGTCCTGCTCAATATCTCAAGATACCGGCGGAACCGAGTGGCAGTGGACCTGCCCGCGGCTCCGCGCGGCAGCGTTCTCCGTTTTGGCTCGGCCACACCCGCCCGACACAAAGTGCTGGTGCTCGGCAGGTTCGGGGGCAGGATATGAGGGAAATGCCGAGGTGCGAAGTCCGAATGACGAATCGGGGAGAAGCGGCGTGAAGGTGGTGCTCGGCGCGGGGGGCACCGGCGGTCACGTGTTTCCGGCTCTGGCCCTCGGCATCGAGATGAGGGGTCTGGGAATCGACGTGCTGTGGGCAGGACGCGAGTCCGGGCTCGAGAACCAGGTTGCGATCGAGAACGGATTCGCCTTCGCGCCCCTCGCCTCGTCCGGCTTCTACGGCAAGGGGATCGGCGGCAAGGCTCGTGCCGCCTGGCTCCTCAGCCGAGGTCTGATGCAAGCCATCAGCCTCCTGCGCCGCGTGACGCCTTCCGGGGTCGCAGCCACCGGCGGGTTTGCGACCGCCGCGCTGCTCGCCGCGGCCGAGTTCGGCGGGACACCCTATTTCCTGCTTGAGCAGAACTGCATTCCCGGCAGGGTGACGAACTTCTTCGCGCCGAGAGCGCGAGAGACGTTCCTCGCATTCCCGAGCGCGAAGCCATTTCCCGGGGCAAGCAGCGTGGCCGGCAACCCGCTGCGGCGCGACTTCGGTCGGGGCGAACGCAGCGACGACGGCAAAACCGTGCTCTTCATCGGTGGCAGCCTCGGTGCTCAGGCCCTGAATGCCGCGGCTCTCGACGCGGCCGCGGCGCTTGCGAACCTCAACTTTATCATCGTTGCGGGCCGGCGGGACTATGAGTTCGTCCGGTCCCGCGTCGCTTCAAAGAACGTCGAGCTGGTGGAGTTCACGAGCCATCCGGACGAACTGTACCGGAGGGCGACGATAGCCGTGTCCCGGGCAGGCGGCGTGGTCCTGTCCGAACTGGTTGCCTTTGGCATTCCTGCCATACTCATTCCCTTCCCATACGCCACCGACCGACACCAGGACGCCAATGCGGAGTACCTGGCGTCGGTCGGAGCAGCCTCAGTTCTGGACCAGAGCCGCCTGTCCGGACTCACCAGCCTGATTCGCACGTTGATTGACGACGGGCCGCGCCGGCAGCAGATGGAGAGAGCAGCGCGGTCGATTGCCAGGCCCGACGCAGCGGTGGCGATAGCCAGCAGGATAGCGGAGGAACTGAGCCGCGTGCCGGAGCCAAGCTCGAAGTCCGAAACCCGAATGACGAATCAATGATCAAGCTGAGGGAAAGTCCGAGTTTTGCGCTTGTTACTGCGAGTCTCAATCGTCATTCGCCGATCGTCACTCGTCATTTTCGGAGGGGCTCGTGTTTGGTCGCCTGAAGCGAGTTCACTTCGTCGGAATCGGCGGGGTCGGCATGTCGGGCATCGCGCTCGTCCTGAAGAACCTCGGTTTTGAGGTGACGGGCTCGGATGCAAAGGAGAGCGACACCACGCGGAAGCTGGCCGAGGCGGGAATCCGGGTCTCGATCAGCCACGACGCCGCGAACTCCGCCGAAGCGCAGGTCGTCGTCTACTCGTCGGCGGTCCGTTCCGACAACCCCGAACTGGAGGCGGCGCGGGCCAGGGAGATTCCGGTCATCCGCCGGGCCGAGATGCTCGCCGAGTTGATGCGGATGAAGTTCTCGGTCGCCATCTCCGGCAGCCACGGGAAGACAACCGTGACTTCGATGGTCGCGCACCTGATGGAGCGGGCCGGGCTCGACCCGACCAGCGTCATCGGTGGCCGCGTCATGGGTGCTGACGCCGGTGCCAGGTTAGGCCAGTCCGAGTATCTTGTTGCCGAGGCAGATGAGAGCGACCGTTCGTTCCTGGCTCTGTACCCGGCAATCGCGGTGGTCACGAACATCGAGCGCGAGCATCTGGACGTCTACCACGACCTTGCCGATATCAAGCGCGAGTTCACCCGGTTCGTAAACCGGGTCCCCTTTTACGGCTCGGTAGTGCTTTGTATGGACTCGCCCGCGGTCCGCTCCATCCGGAACCGGGCCAAGCGACGGGTTGTGACCTACGCGGTTGAGTCCGCGGCCGACTTTCGGGCGAAGGATATCCAGCTCTACGGGTTCTCGAGTGCCTTCACCCTGCTCTATACCGGTAAGGAAGTCGGACGGTTCAATCTGCCGGTGCCAGGGGTTCACAACGTGGCAAACGCCCTGGCCGCGCTCGCGACCGGCAGTGAGCTGGGCATAGGTTTTGAAACAATGGCGCAGGCGATGGCCGTCTTCTCCGGAGTCCATCGGCGTCTTGAGAAGCTTGGAGAGAAGAACGGCGTGGTGGTGTACGACGATTACGGGCACCACCCAACCGAGGTCAGGGTTACCCTCGAGGCCCTGCGCCATGCATTTCCCGACCGGCGTATCATGGTCGTGTTTCAGCCCCACCGGTACACGAGGACCAAGGCGCTGGCCGAGGAGTTCGGTACGTGTTTTGCCGCGGCGGACGAACTCATATTGACCAGGATATACGCGGCATCCGAGCCCGAGATTCCGGGCGTGGACGCGACCCTGATACTGCGAGCGGTAGAGGCAGCGGGCAGGCCCGCCGCGGCCTACGTCCCGGAGATGGCCGACGTGCCCGCGCTGCTTGCCGGTAAGCTGCGCAAGGGTGACGTGGTTCTCATCGCCGGAGCAGGAAACATATGCACGATTGGCGAAGCCATCTTGGCGAAGCAGTAACCGGCTGCGCGGCGGAGCTCCGCTTCGCCGAGCCGATGTCGAAGCATACGACATTCCGCATCGGTGGTCTGGCCGACGCCTGGGTCAGTGTCCGCGACCGGAACACGCTTGCGCGCGTGCTGGAGGTCTGCCGCGAAACCGGTGTACGGACGTGGCTTCTCGGCCGCGGTTCGAACGTGCTCGTGTCTGACCAGGGCTTGCGCGGAATCGTCATCTGCCTCGGAGGCGAACTGGCAGAGATCAAGGAACAAAGGACTCAAGGAATCCAGGATTCAAGGGGTCCGGTGTCTGACACTCGAGTCCTCGAATCCTCGACCCCTCGAATCCTCTCCGCCGGTGCCGGCGCTGCGCTCGATGCCGTTGCGACATTTGCCGAGAAGGAAGGTCTTGCCGGGGCCGAATTCCTCGCCGGCATACCAGGCACGGTCGGCGGCGGGCTTCACTCCAACGCCGGCGCTTTCGGACGGTCGCTGGGCGATATTGTGATCAGTGTCACGGTGCTTGACCACGATGGAAACGAGTCGGTCCTCAGCGACGCGCAGATCCGGCGCGAGTACCGTAAACCGATGGTAGACGACAGCCGGATCGTGCTGGAAGTGACGATGCAACTCCCGAGCGGATGTCGAATGTCGAATGGCGAGCGTCGAGTGTCACCGGAGGAGATTCGGAAGCAGCGCTGGTCGAAGCACCCGACGGAGCCGTCGGCCGGCTCGTTTTTCCGCAATCCCGAAAAGGACGGTGAGAGGATTCCGGCCGGAAAGCTGATCGAGCAGTGCGGGCTAAAGGGCAGAAGCATCGGCGGGGCCAGGGTTTCGGAAAAGCACGCGAACTTCCTGGTCAATACGGGCAAGGCGCGGTTCGCGGATGTGTACGAGCTGGCTCAGATTGTCAAGGCGACGGTCGAGGAGCAGACCGGGATTCTGCTGGAAGAGGAAGTGCAGTATCTACCAGGGCCGAACGAAGCCAGAATCCAGAATGCAGAAGCGAGAATTCAGAAGTTCCGGAGCGGAGCGGCGAATGGCCGGTAGCGGCAGGGCGATGGACAGGGTTCGAAGGTTCCAGGGTCCAGGGGTTCCGGCGTCCGGCCCGGACCCCAGGCCCATTGAACCTCCGACTCCCTTCCCTAGGAGGTAGCATGGCGAAGGTGAGGCGTACCGCGGCGGTGGACATCGGGAGCACCAAGATTGCGTGCCTGGTGGCTGAGACCGACCACGCCGGAAAGACGACCATCGTCGGACACGGCACGGCCGCGCCCGACGGATTCAAGCAGGGCGTGGTTATCAACCTCGACAAGGCGGCGCAATCGGTCGAGGCGGCGGCGAGGCAGTGCGAGCAGATGGCCGGCGGCAAGTTCAAGTCGTATCCGGTCTTCGCGAGCATTTCCGGCGAGCATATCAAGCACCTGACCGGTACCGCGGCGGTGCCGGTGCGAAAACCGCAGCGCGGCATCAGCCCCCGCGACGTTGAGGACGTCATCAAGCAGGCGCAGACCGTCCGGCTGCCCAACGATGAGCAGATACTCCACGTGGTGCCGACTCAGTTCGTGGTTGATGGCCAGAAGGGAGTGCGTAACCCGATCGGACTCTTTGGGGTCAGACTCGAGGTCGAGGCGCTGCTCATCATCGGCGCGGTGACTGCGGTCGAGAACCTTTATCGCGTAATGGAACGGCTGGAGTCGCGGAACCGCTCGCTGGTGCTCCAGTCAATCGCGAGTCTGTACGGGGTCTGCGACGAAGAGGACAAGGAACTCGGGGTCGTACTGCTCGACCTGGGCGGCGTGACCGATGTCTCAATCTACCGCGACGGTGAGATCCGGTTTACCAAGCTGCTACCGATCGGGGCGACGAACATCACCAAGGATATCGTCATCGGCCTGCGCACGACCTTTTCGCAGGCCGAGGAGTTGAAGCGGAAGTACGGCGCGGCGATGGCCACTCAGATTGAGAAGGACGAAGCGATAGCGGTCGAAGATGCTTCGGGCCGCGGGCCGAAACAGGTTTCGCGCCGGCTCCTGGCCTCGGTCATCCAGCCGCGCGCCGAGGAGATCATCACACTGGCGGACACCGAAGTCAGGAAGTCGGGTTTCGGCGATGGGCTGTCGGCCGGAGTGGTAATCACCGGCGGCGGCGCATCCCTGAGTGGAATCGACCTGGTTGCCGAGCAGATATTCGGCATGCCGGTCAGGCTCGGGAGGCCGGACCGCCTGGCCGGACCGGCCGAGGTGACGAAAGCGCCCGGTTTCGCCACCGCCGTCGGTCTGATCCGCTGCGGGGTCGAGGGCAAAGCGGCAAGTCAATTCCCGACGCCCGGCTTCTGGTCCGGGGTCGGCGAGGAAGTCAGAAGCTGGTTCTCGTGAGTGTCGAATGACGAATGACGAGTGTCGAGTTCCGTTCAGTCGACAATCGAAAATCGTAAGTCGCAAATCACCTAACGGAGGCAAGGCATGATCGAACCGGTAAGGGAAGAGAAGAACCTGACCCGCATCGGAGTATTCGGCGTCGGCGGGGCAGGCTGCAACGCCATAAACCACATGATCGATGCCGGTTTGTCCGGCGTCGAGCTGCATGCGGTCAACACCGACCTGCAGGCGCTGGGGATGTCGCTCTCGCCGAACAAGATACAAATCGGCGCTCAGCTCACCGGCGGCCTGGGGTCGGGGGGCGACCCGAAGATCGGCAAGCAGGCGGCCGATGAGTCGATCGAGGAGCTGCGCGAAGCCCTGTCCAACTTCGACATGGTGTTCGTCGCGACCGGCGAGGGCGGCGGCACCGGGACCGGCGCGGCGCCAGTCGTGGCCGAAGTCGCGAAGCGGAACGGCGCGCTCGTCGTGGCCGTGGTCACCAAGCCGTTTGCGTTCGAGGGCAAGTTGCGCGATCAGCGGGCCGGACGCGGCATCGAGGCCCTGCGGCCACACGTCGACACACTCATCGTACTCCCGAACGAGCGTGTGCTGGCCGAGTACGGCGAGAAGCCGTGTTTTGAGGCTTTCCGGCTGGCCGACGACGTGCTGCTCAACGCGGTCCGCGGCATCTCGGAAGTCGTCATTACCAAGCAGCTCATCAACATCGACTTCGCCGACGTCCGCGCGGTGATGTCGGAACATGGCGGCGCGGTCATGTCGGTGGGCATCGCTTCGGGCGCGGGCCGAGCCTCGGAAGCCGCCCATCGGGCACTGCAGTCGCCGCTGATCGAAGACGTGATGGTCGAGAGCGCGCGGAAGATACTGCTCAATATCTCCGGGGACGACAGCATGACGCTTAAGGAAGTGGACGAGGCCGCGACAACGATCTTCCACGCAACCAACGGTCAGGCCGACGTCCGGATGGGCGCCGCCCGCAGCCGCGACCTGCACGAGAACCTGAAGGTGACGATGATCGCCACCGGTCTATCCGACCCACTGCCCAAGGTTGATGAGGTCTCGGACCTGCTGGCCGAGATGGAGCTCTTCCCGTCCATGAAACGGACCGCAGGCACCGAGGCCAGGCTGTCGATTGACAAGGGCAACCTGGACATCCCGACGTTCATACGCCGGCAGATAGACTGACACAGGGAAGTGCGGACGAATGCAGCATTCAGAATGCAGAACTCAGAAGGCAGAAGTGCGGACGCTCCTGACTTCTGGTATCTGACTTCTGATTTCTGACTGCGTTCGCAGCAGGAGATTTCCGTACCGGGGTAACGCCTCCACCCCTGCCCGACATGGGGCGGCCGTAAGGCCGCCCCTGTCGCTTGCCAGTGTCGCGACCGAGCGTCGCCGTGCTCTGCATTCTCGCGCGCTTGCCGTACGCGCGGGCCGGCTGGACTGCAATCGCCGCTTCGACACGTGCCTGCCGGGTGAAGAGGTTTGTCGGGATTCTTCGGGGCAGGCCGCTACTTTTCTTCCAGGGCCTCTTCCATCAGTTGGCGCTGGTAGAGCTTCCAGTAGAGCCCGCGCCGCGACAGCAGGTCGCTGTGCCGGCCGGATTCGACAACCCGCCCCTGGTCGAGCACATAGACGGCATCGCAGGCGGCAAGGATTGAAAGCCGGTGCGACACGATGACGAGCGTCGCTCCCTGCATATAGTCAATCACGTCGCGGATGAACTGCTGCTCGGTTTCGGCGTCGAGGCTCGCGGTGACGTCGTCGAGCAGCAGGATGCGCGGGCGGTCGAAGAGCGCCCGGGCGATGGACACGCGTCCCTGTTGCCCGCCGGACAGACGCAGGCCGCGCTCACCGATGAGTTCCTCGGTGCCTTTCGCCATCGCCCCAAGCTCCGGTTCGAGCTGGGCGATGCGCACTACCTCCCGCAGCCGTTCTTCGGTGTCCGGCGCGGTGCGGCCGAGGATGATGTTGTTACGAATCGTGTCGGAGAAGAGCCCGGCTTCCTGAGGCGCGTAGCCGAAAAGCGCCCGGAGCGACTTCACCTCGAACTCAGGCTCCGGCGTGCCGTTCACCGTGACCTCGCCGCTGGTCGGCTCGGCGGCCCGAACCAGCAGGCGCATGATGGTGCTCTTGCCTGACCCGACGGTGCCGGCGATGCCGACGCGGGCGCCGGGCGCAAGGACGATGTCGATGTCCTCAAGCGCCGGCCGCAGGGGACCGGGTGCCGGCGCCGGCGCAGGCTGGCTGATGCCGGCAGGCGCGTGCACCGCGTCAGGCTCGGGCGCGGCAACCGGCGCGTACCTGAACCCGACATGGCTCATCCGTACCTCACGAAAGTCGGGCGCCGGCCGCGAGCCGCTGCGGATATTGACGTCCGGCGCAAACTCGGCCAGCTCGCGGACTCGCCGCTCCTCTACCCCGGTCTGCCAGATCCAGGTAATCATGTCAGCGATGCCGATCATCGGCCAGACAAGCATGTCCACGTAGGCGTTGAACGCCACGAACTCGCCGATGGTGAGCCGGCCGCGGATGACGAACAGCCCGCCGAGCACAAGCACGGCGAGCGAACCCAAACCGCCGACCGTGGTGTAGGTGGAATTGAAGGCCGCCCGCAGTTTGGCCCCGCGCACGGCCGAGCGGATCCGCTCGTTGAGAATCCGGCGCAGACGGGCGGAGTTGCGTTCTTCCATCGTATAGGCCTTGACCAGCCGGATTCCGGAGAAGGATGATTCGAGGAAATTGTTCGTCTCGGACATCTTCTCGCGCCATTCCCGCCACCATTTGTCCACGCTGGGCCCGACCCGGATGTAGACGAAGAAACTGGCAACGGTCGGCACCAGCGTGGCCAGGGTCAGGAGCCAGTTCATTCGGAGGAGGATGACGAGGGCAAAGGCCATGGTCAGGACCGAGGTCATCGGCCAGAAGATGCCACCCGCCGCGAACTGGGAGACGTCGGTCAGGTCCTGGTCGAGCCGCTCCTGCACGTCGCCCGATGGGAAGCGGTTAGTGAATGTGAACCCCTGGTTCAGCACCGCGCGGAAGACGAGGTTGCGCGTCCGCCAAAGGAAGCGCGCGCCCGAGAGCATGTAGGCCAGCGGCCGCAGGTCTTCGGCCAGCGCCCCGGCGATCCGGGCCATTACCAGGAGCAGCACGAAGTTCCGCAGGGTGCTCAAGACGAAGTGGGCCGGGTCGGCGAGCCCGCGCTGAATCGCATCGATGGTGTAGCCGATTATCCGGGGATAGGCGATGGCGACCGCGGCGTAGAAGAGTGTCAGCAGGGTCAGGCCGATGAATCGCTTCCAGTCCTCGCGCCAGAAGCGGAGGACAAGCTTCATGTCGAGCAGCGTTATGGCCCGCGGCTTCGTGGTCGCGCTAACAGCCAATGGGCGCCAGCCTTTCACGGCACTCGTGAACCATGCGGCGCAGCCGCCAGGTCACGAGAGAAACCCGAAGCCCGAAGCACGAATGACGAATCAATGTGGGCAAAACCCGCACCCTCCGACGGGGCCCGCTGAGGCCAAGTCCGAATTCATCGTTCTGGCTCATTCGGACTGCAATCGGTATTCGCGCTTCGAGTTTCGTCATTCAGTCGCTGTTGCCTCCTGCGCAAGGTACTGCAGCTTGTACAGCCGGCTGTAATAGCCGTCCCGGGCGACAAGCTCGTCGTGGGTTCCCTGCTGCACGATGTGACCGGCGCGGACGACGACGATGCGGTCGACCATGCGAATCGTCGCCAGGCGATGAGCGATAATAATCGCGGTCCGGCCTTTCAGCAGCTCCTCCAGACCTTGCTGGATGAGATGCTCGGTATGCGGGTCAACCGACGAAGTGGCCTCATCCAGAATCAGGATTTCCGGGTCGAGGACCAGCGCCCGGGTAAAGGCGAGCAACTGCCGTTCGCCCAGGGAGAGATTCACCCCGCGCTCGATCAGGCTCGTTCCGTAGCCCTGGGGCAGCGCGAGAATGCGCTCGTGCAGCCGCGCCCGCCGGGCCGCGTCGTGGACCCGGGTCTCGCTCACCGACTCATCGAACAGGCGCAGGTCGTCGAGCACGGTGCCCGGAAACAGGATGACATCCTGGGGCACGAACCCGACCAGCCGGCGTAGCGACTGGTTCCGAATCCGGGCGAGCTCGGTCCCGTCCAGCCGGATTTGGCCCGCCTTCGGCTCGTAGAACTTCAGGGCGAGGCTCGCGATCGAAGTCTTGCCGCCGCCGGTCTCGCCGACGAGCGCAATCTTCTCACCTTTACGAATCTCCAGGTTGATGTCATGGAGAACGGTGCCCCGGCCCTCGTAGGCGAGTTCGACTCCCTCAAACTGCAGGGCTCGCCGGAAGCTGCCGGGCGTGACCTCGAGCTCGCCGTCCGGCTCCGGCGCAGTATCAAGAATCCCGAGCATCCGCTCGGCCGAGGCGAAGGCGCGCTGCATGATGTGAATCTGCTCGGACACGGCGCGGATCGGGACGAAGAAGCGCGTGACGTAGCTGTAGAACAGGAACAGCCCGCCGACCGTGAGCTGGCCCTTCAGAGCGAACAGGCCGCCGACTCCGAGGGTGATGGCGACCCCGGCCATCTCGCCGAAGTCCCAGACCAGCCATATCCAGGTCCAGATAAACATTTCCTGCTTCCGTATGCCGTAGAGCCGGCGTCCCTTCTCGTCCATCCGGCCGGCAAAGTACTCCTGGCGGTTGAACGCCTGCACTACCGGCAGGCTGCGCATCGTTTCGGTGATGAAGTTGTTTATCTCCGCCACGATGCGGCGCATCTGCAGATAGAGTGGCCGCGACCGTTTCTGCAGCAGGTAGAAGCCGACCATCGTCACCGGGAAAAGCCCGGCAATCGCGAGGTACAGCCGCCAGTTGACGATGAGCATTACGACCGACATACCGACGAGCATGACCAGGTTGCGGGCGAGCGTGACCGCGGTGGAGGAGAACATCTCCTGGAGGGCCGAGGAGTCGCTCTCGACGCGGCTGATGAGCCGGCCGACCGGGTTCTTATCGAAGAAGCTCGCGGGCAGGCGGACAATGTGGCCGAAGAGCGAGTGCTTCAGGTCGGCAATTGCGTTCTCGCCGACGATGGCGAGCAGGGCCTGCTGGAAGAAGCCGGCCGCGCCGATGGCAAGTTGCAGTACCAGATAGACGATGCCGATGGCAACAAGGCCGTGCACATCCTTCTGCGGGATGTTCACGTCGATTGCGTGCTTGACGAGGAGCGGGGCCGCAAGCCCCATCACGGCCGAGCCGATCAGGAGAATTGCGGCGACGATGGTGCGGCCGAGGTACCGGCGGAAGAACGGCCAGACCCGCGGCAGCAGCTTGAACCCCTGGCCCCGGGTCTGCGCTTCCTCTTCCTCAATGTACAGGTCTTCGGCTGGCAACTTTTCTCCTGGCCGTCAGTATACGCGTCCGAGCCGCCGGAGGGAAGCAAAACCGGTCGTATCTCCTGCCGGCGCCATGCTCGCTTGCGGGAGATACTGCAGTTGGAGCCCGTCAACAACGAAGAGGCGGGCAGAGCCCGCCTCTCGTGCATTGACTCTGTCCGACTACTTCGCCACCACGACCTTGGTGACCTTGCTCGATGTTTCGTCCGAAAGGCGGACGAAGTAGGCTCCGGCATCGACTCGGGCAAGGTTCCAGTCGGCGCGGCCGGCTCCGGTCAGGCGGCTCGCTATCACGGTGACCAGCCGGCCGTTTGCGTCAAAGGCGGCAAGTTGGGCCGAGTGCCCGGCCGGGACCGTGTAGGCGATGGCTGCGGTCCGGAACGCCGGGCTCCGGGCTGCGAGCCTGGCGCTGAGGACCTGTGCCCCGGCTCCGTGCTCGGCGACTCCGGGCACGTACGGCTGGCAGAGGAAGTTGTCCACGTACCAGCCCTCGGACACCGTGCTGTAGTTGGTCAGCAATCGGAACCCGAGCCGGATGGTCTGTCCCGACCAATCCTGGAGCGAATAGAGCCGGTTCTCCCAGTCCCCGTTCGCTCCGTTGTAGTACTCCAAAAGCGGCCAGAACCTGGAGCCGTTGTTCACCTCGACCACGCAGTTGTCACCCGGAGAGACGCTGTACCACTGGTCGAAAGTGACTTGCGCCGGGTCGCCGGCCGTGAAGTAGGGCGTGACCAGCATGGCATCGGCCTGATTTGCGTACTGCCAGGAGTTCTCGACCCCGCAGTACCAACTGGTCGCAGGCGACTGGCTCCGGTGGATGGTCTGGTGCCAGTTGTCGACCACGCCGGAGTGGCTCCAGCCATTTGTCCCCGTCTCCATGTCGTCCGAGAACCCGCGACCGGCCGTGATGTTCAGCGGGAAATTGACGCTAGTCGAGTAGCCGTTCGCGCCGCTCACCGCCAGATTCATCGTCGCCAGATGGTTATCCGGGCAGGCCGCATCGACGTGGATGGCAAACGGTGTCAGCGAGTAGACGTCCTGGGCGATGGCGATACTGCCGAAGTCGGCATTGGCGGTGGTAACGTCCACATAGGCATCTGAGGTCGAGAGCGTTCCGCTGACCGTTGCCGCGTCGCCCGAGCCGATGTTGCGCAGCGCTACGGTCAGGTTGGCGTCGCCGCCCGGCTCCGGATACGCGTTCGCGTACCCGCGGTACTCAAGCTGCGGAATCTGGTACAGGCCGACGTGCGCGCCCTGCACGATCGTCTTGCGTCCGGTGTTCTGGACGAACACGACCAGTTCGCAGTTCCGCGCGACCCAGGCCGCGTCGACGGTGAAATCACGGCTCTTCGACAGCGAGTCGTTGGCGGCGACCGAAACCGACTCGCCCGCCGCGCTGGGCAGCATTGCCCGCTCGACGTGCTGCAAACTGTCGAGATTGCCCCACACCTGATAGATGTGGTTTTCGCAGAGCGCGACCTGCAGCATTCCGTCGACCGGATTCGCGGTCGTGTTCTTCAGCTTGATGTCGAGGTGACCGGACCGGCCAGCCGAATCGTACGTGCAGGCGAGGTCGATTTCGAGCGCACTCGGCACCTCCTTGCGGTTATCGAAGTACGAACGATAGGCCATGTAGTTGTTGCCGGTCTGCATGCCGCCGACGACCTCGAAGTCGCCGTCCAGCCTCACGGTCGGCGTGCCGGACACGCTGTAGTAAGCGGACCGGTCGCTCCCGGCCTGGTTGGCGTAGGCGTCGCCGGAGTGATAGGAGAGATTGTCAGAACCGAATCAAAAGCTGCAAACTGCAGCTCCCACAGCCCGCGGGCTGAGCCTGGGCAGTAGGGTCACCATGTACCGGTGAACTCTTCGTTCACCATCATTCGTTGTACTCCCAGCACCATTGCCGGCACCAGGAGCGCGAGCAAGAATAGACCTTTCATGTTACCTCCTCATTGCAGTTGTTCGCTGAAAGGCGCATTGGCGGCGCCTCCTCCGGCCTGCGTGTCATTCCAGCGCTCGTACGATTCTAGCCCCTCACCCACGGAGGTCAACCGGGGGAGGGACCCCTTATTCCCAAGTAGACCGCAGCACTTCCTCGCTGCTCGGGGTCTGCTATCGCCCGGTCAGTACCAGTTTCTTGTGGATGCGCTCGGACTTGTCCGCGTGCGCGTAGTCGAGAACGTACTCGTAGGTGCCGGGCGCGACGCGGCGGCCGTTGTCGTTCACTCCGTTCCAACGCAGGACGTGAACACCGGCCGGCATGTCAGCGTTCTCAAGCACGCAGCACACGCGCTCGCCGGTTCGGTTGTAGAGGGTTAGGCTTACCTTGCCGTCTTCGGGCAGGCCGATGACAAGCGCGGTATGGTCGGTGAACGGATTCGGGAAGTTGTGGATTGAGAGCTCCGGTACGAGGGTCAGGGTCAGGACGGCCGTGTCGGCGATGTCCGGGCGACCATCCACGTGTCCCGCCACAGGGATTGTGACCGGGCCGAGCGACGCGGTGTCTCCCTGCGTCACGGATGGCGCCGTCACTTCCAGCGAGAAGCGCCCCGACTCGGACGGTGCCAGATACCCAAGGTCAGGGATTCCATCCGAATCAGTGTCGCCTAGGTCCTCTTCACCGGTGGCACTACAGAGCCGGAGGCTCCAGCCCGGTGGGGGAGATGGCTGCGCTACCTCGACAACTCCGCCCGTATCTCCCTGAATCAGGGCATAGAACCGACATGTCTTGCTCTTGCCAGCCTCAATCCGGTCTGATTGGTCCGGCGCAATCGCCAGCGTCTGCGCGGACACGTGCAGCAGCAAACTCGCCTTGTCGTTGGTGCTGTCCATGTCACTCGCCAGCATGGTCGAGCAACAGGCCGTCCAATCACCCGCCTCCGCCACCCAGGGCGGGAACGTGAGTCCCGCCGCCGAATCGGGCAGCAGTGCGTCCTCGACATTTACCTTCTCGTTGTAGCTCGCACCGATGCGGAACCTCACGTCGAAGAACCGCTCCGACCTGTTTCCGAAGTTCCTGATTCTTGCCCGAGGTATCACGGTGTCGCCCACCCGTGCGCTGCCGGTCGGCGAGAGTATCGCGACAGCGCCGACATCGTGCCTTGCCGCAGGGATAACCTGAACCGAATCACTGATGGTGTCATTGGCCGGATTCTCATCTCCGTCCAGCGAAGTGAAGCACGTGAGCGCGAGCGAACCCGTCGGTCCTGCCGTCCAAGACGGGAACACTATCGTGTCCGCGACGCCTGGCGCGAGCGAATCCTGTGCAGTCCGGGCATAGCCTGCCCCGATTTCCAGGGTCGCAGTAAACACCGCCGGAATCATGCCGAAGCTTCGGACAACCACGCGCGGTAGGTACACACTGCCGGATTCCGTCGTTCCGGGCGGAGATAGAATCGCGACAGTCCCGGCATCGTGCATGGGCCAGGGGACAACTCTGACCGAATCCCCGATCGTATCGTTGCTCGAGTTCTCGTCCCCAGCCAGCGATGTGAAGCACGCGACGGCCAAAGAGCCGGCCGGTCCGGCGACCCACGAAGGGAATTCCAGAGTATCAATCGTACCCGATTCCAGCGTCTCCGACACGGTCCGGGCGTAATCCGAACCGATGGTCATGTTTGCGGGGAACACTGCTGTGAACTGGCCGAAGTTGCGAACGACCGCGCGCGGTACGCAGACACTGCCGGACTCTATCACTGCAGCCGGCGACAGAACCGCGACCGGGCCAACATCGTCCAGGGGTGAAGGTAGCACTCTGACCGAATCCCTGACGGTGTCGTTGTCCGGGTTCTCGTCTCCAGCCAGCGAGGTGTAGCACGTGGCCAGGAGCGAACCGACCGGCTCGGCAGTCCAGGGAGGAAACGTCACCGTGTCCAGTGGTGCCGCCAGCGTCTCCTGTACCGTGTGTGTGTAATTCGCGCCGATTCTCATCGTTACCGGGAACGCGGCCGAGGTCACGTTGTAGCCACGGACAATCGCGCGTGGCAGGTAGACCAACCCAGATTCCGCAATCACCGGCGGCGACAGGGTCGCGACCGGTCCCACGTCAACGTTGGCGTCGGTTCGGATAAGATAGACATCATTGTCCCCTTCGCCGAAGGAACCGGTGAAGCCAGCGATGACATAGCCTCCGTCCGTGGTTTGCAGGACGGAGTAGCCCGCTTCAAAATCGGTCCCGCCGTAGGTTCTGGTCCAGAGCGTATCGCCACTGGGGTCAGTCTTGATGAGATAGACATCCCAGAGACTGGGCGAGTTAGTGAAGCCGGCGACGATGTAGCCGCCATCGGCAGTCTGTTGAACTGAATAGCCTCCGTCATCGCTCGGGCCATAGGTTCTGGTCCAGAGCGTGTCCCCCGAAGTATTGGTCTTGACGAGATAGACATCGTAGTGCCCTGCGGCAAACGACGTGGTAGCCCCGGCGACAACGTAGCCGCCGTCAGCAGTCTGCTGGATCGAGTAGCCATAGTCGAGACCAGCGCCGCCACAGGTTCTGGTCCAGAGCGTGTCGCCCGAGGCGTTGGTCTTGATTACGTACACGTCATACGCCCCCGCGCCGAAGCTGGTGGTAGAACCTCCGATGATGTAACCACCGTCAGCGGTCGCTGCGACTGCGAACCCCTCGTCCCAACCGGACCCGCCATAGGTCTTCGTCCAGATTGTGTCGCCCTGGGCATCGGTCTTGATGAGATAGACATCATGACCGCCGGCGCCGGAGGAATAGGTCCAGCCTACGACGATGTAGCCGCCGTCCGATGTCGGTTGGACGCAGTTGCCCTGGTCGTCCTTTGTCCCGCCATAGGTTCTGGTCCAGACCGTATCGCCCTGAGCATTAGTCTTGACAAGATAGACATCGCAGCCTCCTGCACCGAAGGATGTGGTGTTGCCGGCGACGAGGTAGCCGCCATCGGCGGTCAACTGGACCGAGTAGCCCGCGTCCTCCCTTGTGCCACCATAGGTTCTAATCCAGAGCGTGTCGCCCAGAGCATTCGTCCTGATGAGATATGCGTCATGATACCCTCCTGTTCGCTGAGTAGTCGAGCCGCAGACGATGAAGCCGCCGTCGCTGGTTTGCTGAAGCGAGCGGCCCTGGTCGTCGCCACCCCTGCCATAGGTCCTCTGCCAGCTCACCTTGCCGAATGCAGTAGAAGTGAGGCAGAGAGCGGACAGCAGAAGGCAACCGCTGACCGGAAGGCGCGTCCTGGTGGCGGACATGCTCATTTCCTACTGCAACGTCAGTACCAGTTTCTTGTGGATACGCTCGGATTTGTCCGCGTGCGCGTAGTCGAGAACGTACTCGTAGGTGCCGGGCGCGACGCGGCGGCCGTTGTCGTTCACGCCGTCCCAGCGCAGGACGTGGACTCCGGCCAGCATGTCAGCTTTCTCAAGCACGCGGCATATGCGCTCGCCGGTTCGGGTGTAGACGGTCAGGCTGGCCTTACCGTCTTCCCGCAGGCCGATGACGAACGCGGTGTGGTCGGAGAACGGATTCGGGAAGTTGTGAACCGAGAGCTCCGGTACGAGGGTCAGGGTCAGCACGGCAGTGTCGGCGATATCCGGGCGGTCACCCACGTGTCCCGCCACGAGGAACACTTCCTGACCGAGCGACGCTGTGTCTCCCTGCGTCCCGGACGGAGCGGTCACATCCAGCGAGAACCGGCTCGACTCGCCCGGCGCCACGTAGCCGATGTCAGGTATTCCGTCACCATCGGTGTCGGTCAGTTCTTGCGTCCCGGCCGCATTACAGAGTCTTGCACTCCAGCTCGGTGGGAGAGATGGCCGCGCTACCTCGACAACTCCGCCCGTATCTCCCTGAATCAGGGCATAAAACCGATATGTCTTGCTCTTGCCAGTCTCAATCCGGTCTGATTGGTCCGGTGCAATCGCCAGCGTTTGCGCGGACACGTGCAGCAGCAAACTCGTCTTGTCGTTGGTGCTGTCCTCGTCACCAGCAAGCATGGTCGAGCAGCTCACCGCCCAGTCGCCCGCTTCTGCCAACCAGGGTGGAAACGTGAGTTCCGCCGCCGAATCGGGCAGCAGTGCGTCCTCGACATTCACCTTCTCGTTGTAGCTCGCCCCGATGCGGAACCTCACGTCGAAGAACCGTTCCGACCGATTCCCGAGGTTCTTGATTCGAGCCTTCGGTATCACGGTGTCGCCGGCCCGTACGCTGCCCGTTGGCGAGACGATTGCGACGGCGCCGACATCGTGCCTCGGCGGCGGCACCACTCGAACCGAGTCGCGGATAGTATCGTTAGTCGGGTCCTCGTCGCCGACGAGGGACGTGATGCAAGTGACCGCGAGCGCGCCGACTGGGCCGGCGTTCCACCAAGGAAAGGCAACGGTGTCCGTCATTCGAGGGGCCAGTGTCTCCTGCACCGTCTGAGCATAGCCGCTTCCGATGTCCATCGTCACCGGGAAAACCTGCGAAGTCGGTCCGAAGTTGCGGATGGCGGCTCTCGGCACCTGCACGGTGCCGGAGTCTACGATTCCGGTCGGCGACAGGATGGTGACCGGGCTAATGTCCATGCTGACGTCACGCAGCACCGAGATGCTCGAGTCTTCTTCGTTGGCGACATACATGCGATTCCGGACCGGATTGTAGCATAGGTCGTGCGAGCCGCGGCCGATTTGGATCGTCTTGACCACGTTGTGGGTCGCGGCGTCAACCACGGTCGCATCGTCGTAGCTGCCCACAAGATACATCTTGTTGTTGGTCGGATTGTGGCACAGGCGGGGCTCGGATGGGAAAGCGAACACGGTGTCGATGACGCCGTTCGTGGCGCCGTCGACGATGAAAAGTCCGTACCAACCCGCGCAGTAGACCTCATCGTTTATTGGGTTGTAGCAGAGGGCGTGTGGCCCCACGCTGACGGGTACGGTCGCGATGACCGAGTCAGTGGCGCCGTCAATCACTGTTAAGGCGGGGTCCCAGTCGTTCGCGCAGTAGACCTTGTTGCGGGCTGGGTTGTAGCAGAGGGCCGAAGGGAAGTTGCCGACAACCACGGTCGCAACGATGGTGTCGGTCGCGCCGTCAATCACGGTGACCTCGCCGACGTACCCGCAGTACGCGAAATAGACCTTGTTATTGGCCGAATTGTAGCAAACGAGACCGGGGCCGTCGCCGACGGGAACGGTCGCGATGATTGTATCAGTTGCGCCGTCAATCACGGTGGCGGTAGAGCTGTTCCCGTTCGCGCAGTAGATCTTGTTCTCAACCGAATCGTAGCAGAGCGCACACGGGCCGAAGCCGGTGGCCAAGGTCGCGATGACCGAATCGGTCATGCAGTCAATCACGGTCAATTTGCCGTCGTGCATCGGGCCGACCCCTATGTTCGTGCAGTAGACTTTGTTGTCGTTCGGGTTGTAGCAGAGAGCCGTTGGCCCCGTATCGACTGTCACAATCGTGAGGATGGCATTGGTTTCGCCGTCAATCACCGCCACGCTGTTGGTGACTCGGTTAGCGCAGTAGACCTTGTTACTGACCGAGCTATAGCAGATGGCATACGGCTCGCTCGAATCGGGAAGGTGGATAGTTGTTTCCAGCCACTGGCCGCTTGCCGTCGACAGGCAGCAGCCGACCAGCAGAAAGACGGACGCGGCTTTCACGACATTTCCTCGAATCCTGGCGCCACGAAGCCGGCGCCAACCACTGACCGGAAGCCGCGTCCTCATCGCGGACATCTTAGAACTCGCGGGCTACTGTGTCAATGAGGAGAGGGGCGAGCAGCCGGCGCGGCCAGGTGCGAGACTGGGGCCGAACCGGCAGGATGGATGAACATCGGCTCGGCATTGACCGCCGTTCGGATAGCTTGCCAGGGAATCTGCCACACTCCTCTCCGAACAGCGGAGAAGACTGCTTGCCGCGCTGCCTGGTAGGCTGCTCTCCGAATTACTTGCTGAGCTATTCCCTGCGCAATCTGCGGGGCAGTCCACAGTAGAGCGGTCCCCGCAATCTTCCGAGCAGTTCGCCGGGTTCCTCTCGGGATGGCCTTCCAGGGAACTGACCGGACAGCGGGTCGGGTAGTTCTCCAGATTCCTCTCCGGATAGCGTGCCGGGCAATCGTCCGAACTGCTTTCCGGGCGGTTTGGAGAACAGCTCGTAGAATAGCCTGGGGGGCGGGGTAGGGGAGATTCGGAGATGGCGAATAGTGAGTTGAGAATGTGGAACTTAGGACATTTCCAGCCCGAATTCGATGAGGACATATAGGAAACTAGGGCTGTTCTGACTGAAGTTGAGGTTCAGGTTGAGGTCAAGTGTCGGACGGTGGATCTGTGGTCGGGGTTCGCTGAACTGGACGGATGTCCGGGACCTAGCGCAGGGCGATGACGGCCAGGTTGCGGCCGGTGGTTCGGTCGCGGCGGGCGGAGTAGAAGAGCCTGTCCTCCTCGTATGTACAGAGCGCAATGGACTGCTTTTCCAGCAGCCCCAGTTCCATCAGCAGCCACCGGTTGGCGGCGCGGAGGTCGAGGCGGTACTTGGCAACGCCGGACGCCGAGCTACGAAGTGCGACCGCGGGGGAGAAGAAGTCGTCGGGCACTGGGAAGCTCTCGCCGAACTTCTCGCGGACGTCGTCGCCGACCTCGTAGCAGTTCGGGCAGATGCAGGGGCCGAGCGCGAATCGTAGGTCGGAGAGGGGAACGGAGAAGTGGCGAGACAGGCCGCGGGCGGTCTTCTCAGCCAGCCGTGCTGCGGTCCCGCGCCAGCCGCAGTGGGCGATGCCGATGCAGCTTGAGTCTTCGGCATAGATGTAGACCGGCAGGCAGTCGGCGACCTTTATCCCCAGCCCCATCCCGACCTGGTCGGTGATAAAGGCATCACCAGTGAGGGTCTCGGCCAGAACGGGGCCGCCGGCGATGGGCAGGACTATGTCCGAGTGCGTCTGGCGTATGGTCTGTACTGCGGGCAACTGGAGTGCTTGCCGAGTCCGGGCGAGGTTCTCTTCAACGCAGCGGTCCTCGTCGCCGACCTCAAACGAGGTGTTGAGCGACTCAAACGGGCCACGCGACACGCCGCCGCGGCGGGTGAAGAAGGCGAGTACGAGCTTCGGGTTCGGCGAGTACTCGAAGTACTCGGGTCCGTCCGTGGATTTGAGCTGCCATGAAGTACTCATCAGTGGCCGACGTCAGAAGCCAGAAGGCAGAGGCCCGAGTACAGAATTCATGACACGGAGGTCACCACAAAGTCGCAAAGAGGCCTCTTCCGGTTCTCCCTAATCCCTAGTCCCCAGTCCCTGGCCCCTCGTCCTCGGCCGTGCGGAAGTCGCGGAGCGTGAGTTGGGTGGAGGTGCGGCCGTTCCAGGTGTGGCGGGAGACCGAGTAGCAGATGTCGAGTTTGCCGAAGCGCAGGTTTGTCGTTCCCTGGCTTGGGACATGATCCGAAATCTGTCCCGCGCCGGTCATGTCCGGCGTCAGGTTGACGATTTCCGCGCTGCGGCCCCACGCGATAGCTTCGAGGGCACGCTCGCCCGCCCGGAGCGAGAGCTTGAGGTGGTTCTTGCCGACCTTGCGCGGGTAGCCGACGACCTCGGCGCCGAGCGAGGCGAACAGCGGTTCGGAGTTGTCCGGACCGAAGGGCTCAAACTTCTCGAGCGCGTTGAGCAGCGCCTCGTCGATGTGCTCGATGGGCGCGAGTGCGTCGATGTGGAGCGTCGGCTCGAACACTTCCTCCGGCAGGCTGTCCGCGTAGTCGGCCAGCGCAAGGCTGAAGCTTGAGAGATTCTCGCGGGCGAGGCTGAGTCCCGCCGCGTACCGGTGCCCGCCGAACGCGGTCAGGTGCTCGGAGCAGGCAGTGAGTGCGGCGTGGAGGTTGAAACCGTTTACCGAGCGGCCCGAGCCTTTGCCCCGGTCGTGCTTTAAGGCGACCACGATGCAGGGGCGGGAGAAGCGGTCGACCAGCTTGGCCGCGACGATGCCGATGACCCCCTCGTGCCAGCCCTCGGCGGCCACAACCATGGCCCGGCGGTCGGCAAGTCGGCCGGCTTCGATAAGCGTGGTTGCCTGGCCCAGAATCCGCTCCTCCAGGGACTGGCGCGAGCGATTGAGGCGGTCGAGTTCGGCGGCAAGCCGGGCAGCTTCAGACTCGTCTTTGGTCAGGAGCAGGCGCGCTGCCAGTTCGGCGTGGCCGACTCGGCCGGCGGCGTTGATGCGCGGCGCGAGCATGAACCCGATGCTGTAGCCGGAGAGCGGACGGTCGGCGATGCCCGCAACCTTGAGCAGCGCCTGGATGCCGGGACGCGGGCTGCGCCGAATGGCGTTCAGGCCGATGCGGGCGAGGATGCGGTTCTCGTCAACCAGGGGGACGATGTCGGCGATAGTGCCGAGACCGACAAGGTCGAGCAGCGCGATGAGCTCCTCCCTGGGGCGATTCAGGGCCGAGAGCACGCTCCAGGCGAGCTTGAACGCGACGCCGACGCCGGCCAGTTCGCGGAACGGGTACTTAGAATCCGCCCGCTTTGGATTGACCAGGGCCAGAGGCATTTCAGATTTCGGATTGCCGATTGCAGATTGCAGATTGGCGGAGGATTCTGCGGTCCGGCATTCCGAATTCTGGTTTCTGGATTCCGAACTCTGGATTCTCCGGTAGGCGATCTCGTGATGGTCGGTCACGATGACATCGATTCCGGCGTCTTTGGCTGCGGCCAGCGTTTCGTGGTCGTTCGAGCCGCAGTCGTTGGTGACAATCAGCCTGGCGCCGTTCGCAACCGCGTACCCCAGGCCTTGAGCTGAGAATCCGTAGCCTTCGGCCTCGCGGTGCGGCAGGTAGAAGAGAACGTCGGCGCCAAGCTTGCTCAGGGTTGAAACCAGCAGCACCGTGCCGGTCACGCCGTCGACGTCGTAGTCACCGTAGATGAGGATGCGCTCGCGGCGATTGATGGCTTCGACGATGCGCTCGGTCGCCGCGACGATATCGGGCAGCAGGTCAGGCTTTCGCAACCGGCCGGGAGAAGGGTCGAGGAAGGCGCGGATGTCGTCCGCCGTGGTGTAGCCGCGACGAAGCAGCAGGTCGACCGCCAGTTCCGGAAGCTCGAGCTCGCGGCTGAGGGCGGACGCGTCGCTCGCCGGCGGCGCTGGGAGCCGCCAGCGGTGGGTGGGCCTGACCGCGGGCACGGTAAGTTCTATTGGCTGACCGCCTCTAAGTCAAGCGAGGCGAGGGCAATTCACCGGCGGCCGCGTGAAGGTGCGAGGTCGGCCACGCTGACGCGCAGGAGCCGAGCATGCAGCCTCTTTCCGTGTCGCCCGTTTCGGAGTTGACTGGCGACCGATGGACATCTATGCTTGTCCCGAGCCAGATATGCGTCCTGCCGTTGCCGTGGCAGCCGGGTTGACGAAGTCAGGCGGTGGCAAAGCCGCGAGGCGGAGCGATGTTTGACCCGGAGCTTTCGGCCAGGCTCGTAGCGGTCGCAGTCCCGCTCTTCGCGTTCTGGTTCCTCGCCGGCATCCTGATCGCCACGCTGTATCACCTGAGCCTTTTCTACCTCGACGGCGAATATCGGTCGGCGCCGGAGCTGTCGCTCGACGTGCTGGTCGGAATACTGCGCGGCCTCGCCTACGTGGTTGCCTGGCCCGCCATCTTCTACTTCGACCGCACCGCCCTCTACCGTATCAAGATGCTTTTCCGCTATATGGACCCCAAGCTGAGGTACGAAGACGAAGAACTCGCCGGGTTCATTGCCGAAGGGCGCCGGCGCGTGCAGCTCAGGCGGGATACCGTTGCCGCGGCCGCGCTGGAGGAGCGCAGGGTGCGTGAGCAGTTGACCGGCGAAGAGCGCGCCCGTTATGTTCACAAGCTCCACGACCGCAATCCCGCCCTGGAGCACATCTGGCTGATGATGGCCGAGGGTTCGGGACCGGGCGGGGGGCGGCAACTGGTGCGCATCTGGGACCCGAAGGACCTGCCCGATGAGGCGCGGCAGAAGGCGCTGCGCGAGGTCGGCACTCGCACGCAGCGACCTTGTGTCCGGTGTGGGACCGTGGCGCCGTATGCAAGCGTCGAGCTGCCGGAGTTGCTCTACGTTGTCATCCAGGAGGAGAAAGGCGAGAAGACGCTCCTGGAGGGCTGGGCCTTGCGCGGAGACTTCGCGGTTGCGTTTCACCCCTGTCCTGAATGCGACACGTCCCGGCCGGATGTAGCGGGCGACGTCACGACTTTCGGCCGCGCGTCGGACGTCGTCGCCGCCGTGAAGGCCGGCATCACCATTCAGGAAGACCTGCCGGGCTAGG
>CAZAKP010000007.1:0-39859 GCA_964485845.1 uncultured bacterium
CTGTGTCACATGATGCGGAACCATCGGCACTACAACCCGAGCCCAGCGTGCCATGGCCACAGTCTACGCCCAAGCTGCTCACGGTCAAATAATCCTTTATTGTGTCCCCGGAATGAGCGGAATGAGCAGAACCCATTTGCCTTCGTGACTGCTGCTTGCCGCCGTATCAGGCAAACCGGAACCACTCGTCAGGTGTGGAACTTGTTCGTCTCAGGGCCAGCGGCTTGAGGGGGTCACCGAGAGTCATCTTGTTCCACATACGCGCCCGCGAACTCGCGGCGGCGCGGGCGGCGCCGGCCAGAACGCCACCTGCAGGCAAGCGCCAGGGCGACCCTCCGGGCTGACGCCGCTTGCACCCGGCAGTTACGTTCTACATGCTCTACCCCTCGCGACAGCCGGAAACGAGCGGAACCGACCAGGGAAGTCCTGTCCGGTTCAAGGATGCAAAAGGTGTTCCTTTGGCACCCGGCCTGAGACTCTGAACCGCCCTTCGTCAGCCCCGTTCTTCGCGTCCGCGGGCGCCGGACCGGACTATACCCCGGATAGTCCCGGGTAGGCCCCGGGGTAGGCCCCCTTAGCAGCAACCGTGAACATGAGACCTACGCATCCGGCTTTGATTCTGCGTGAGTTACGGGGCAGGAATCATCGGATGTTAGCAGATTTCGCTACACCTTCGCCCCCGAGCCAGCGTTTCCGTGTCCCGCAGTGGAATTCAAGGGCAGTCTTGCAGCGCATCCTGCCGGAATTGGAGCGTCTCTTCGAGAACCTTCTCCATCCCAAATGTATTATGGTGCATATTCCGGCGCCCGCCATTCCTTCCCCTAACTCCTCTATCCTCAATCCTCTATCTTCTCTCTTCGCCCTGACCCCTCCTATGCCTCCCCCACAGCTATCCGCATGGCTTCCGAAGCAACAATCCGAAGAGCTTCCTGTGGGACAACGAGAGCTACTTCGTCCGCTGTTTCCACCGCTATTTCGTCCGCTACCTCGCGAGCCACGATGACAGCTCCTTGTCCGGTTCCTTGTCGGATAACAATCACGGTTCCTTCCCGAGGTCAATCCTGAGTTCCAGTCCACATTCCTGTCCGAGCTCATTCCGGAATTCCTCTGCAGGCAACTTCGCAGGCAACCTGCCGAGCTGCTTGGAGAGGGACGAGGATAGCTTCGGCACCTGCCGCGGACCGATTCAAGCCGGAGTACGCGGTTTAGCTGATCACGGACTGGAAGTACATGGCGATAGCCGTATCGTAGCGACTGGTGATTTGAAAGGCCTGGGCCGCGAGCTTTTTCCTCATGTCCGCGCTGACGCTGCCGGTCTTTTCCAGTTCGGCAATGACCGCCGGATAGTACCTGGGGTCCGGCACTACGGCGACGAAGGCATGGTTCTTGGCCGCGGCCCGCAAGAGGGTCACGCCGCCGATGTCGATGAGTTCCACCAGTTCATCGTGGCTCGCGTTCCGCGCAAGGCCGTCCTCGAAGGCATACAGGTTACAGACGACGATGTCAATCGGCTCGACCGTGTTGTCTTTGCGCGTGGTGAGGATGCCGCCGGCAATCTTGGGATGCAGGGTCTTGACCCGGCCGCCGAGTATCTCGGGCGAGCCGGTGTAGTCGGCGATCTCGGTGACCGGAATGCCGGCGTCGCGAATCATTGCCGCAGTCTTCGATGTCGAGAGAATCTCGTACCCGGCAGCGGCGAGAGCCCTCCCCAGTTCGACGACGCCAGTCTTGTCCCAGACTGAGATTATCGCGCGACGCTTTGTCACTTATGCTCCGAACTTCTTCAGTTTCAGCGAGTTAGCGAGGAGTAGGTTCATCAGCCTGACCGATTCGATCCGGCCGATTGTGCCCCTGCCGCAGGCCCGTTCGCCGAACTCCTCGCGGGCATCTGAGGGACGCACGTACGGGGCGACGAGCAGCAGCGGCACCTCGTGCCAGGAGTGCCCGGCCTTGCCCGCGGGCGTGGAATGGTCACCGGTAATGCAGAGGACATCGGGCTTGAGCTTCAGCAATCGCGGCAGGACTTCATCGTCGAACTGCTCAATCAGTTCCTGTTTCACGTCGAAGTTGCCGTCCTCGCCTGCCTTGTCGGTCTCTTTGAGATGCAGGAAGAAGAAGTCGTGCTCGCTCCCCCAGTGGTCGCGAAGCGTATCTACTTCCGATTCCCAGGTGCTGCCGGTATCGAGCACGTCCATGCCCACGAGCTTGGCCAGCCCCCGGTACATCGGGTAGGCAGCGACGCAGGCGGGCGTGAGCTTGAACCGGTTGCGCATCGATGGAATCGCCGGCGGCAGGGCCAGGCCGCGCAACAGAACGAAATTGGCCTTGCCCTGGTCATTGAGTGCCGCGGCCGCAAGCTCGATGAAGCGGTTGGCGAGCCGTACGGATTTCGCCGCGTCCGGGTCGGCCGAAGCAACCGCGAGCGGCTTCAATCCATCCTGTTGCGGGTCTGAGTCAGTCAGTCCGCCGGCCAGCCCCGGCCCTTGAAACACAACCACGAACCGGTGGCCGATGCCCGGCCTGACGACCACGTTTGTGTCTTCTATCGTCGGAATCGCTGCCTGCAGCTTCGCACACAGCTCGACGCAGAGCTCGGTCGGAATCCGGCCTGCCCTGCGGTCCTTCAGCGTGCCGTCCTTGGCGAGTGTGGCGAAGTTGGCGCGGGCGCAGAGGTCGGAAGGCGCGGGGTGAAGCCCGATGCCGAGCGCTTCGAGCACGCCCCGGCCCACGTCGTATTTGACCGGGTCGTAGCCGAACAACGCGAGGTGGGCCGGACCTGAACCCGGCGTGATGCCGACATCGACCGGCGTTAGAAGCCCGAGCCCGGCTTTGAGCGCCAGCTTGTTGAGATTGGGAATCGACGCGGACTCAAGCTCGGTCTTGCCCTTGCGCGGCAGACCGCCCAGCCCGTCGAGCACGACGAGTAGTATCTTCTTGTCGTTCTTCGTCGCCAGGGTTTCAAGCAGGTCGATCATGAGAGAATGATAGAAGCTGGTGCGCCGGAGTCAAGCGGCTGGAATGACCTGCGCAGGCAGCCCGCCTTTGGCCGGAAACAGGCTACTCGACCCGAACGGCCGTTCTGAGCACGAAGCTCGAATCGCGGAAGATGCCGCGGAACTCAAGCTGGTGCAGTCCACTCGGCATCGTACCGCCCATGCTCCAGCCGCCGGAGACGTAGGTCGAGTCGGCAGCTTTGTCGCCGGGCGCGCTGGGGTCAGGCAGGGCCGGCTGGCCCGGAAAGGTAATGGCGAGCGAGGACAAGAGGACATCATGATTGAACCTGTAACTGAAAGCTGAGGTATCCCCCGACTGAGACCTGACACCAGTCGCGCTGACCTCAAGCACCTGGTATGGTGACATCTCGATGTCGCCGGCATCGACCGTCCACCGCGGGTACACAACCACCGGCTTTCCCGGCCAGCCGGGTCGGTGTAGTCCGCCGCACACGCCGGTCAGGTCACCATCACTCACTTTGCCGTCGCCGTCGCGGTCCTGCCAGGCAAGCACGAAGTAGGGTCCGGGCGCGACGACCGGGAATTCAAACGACACGCGGTAGAACAGGCCGCCGGAATCGGGCCTGATCTCGTACAACGGCGCCGAATCCCAGGCGAGGCTGTCGTGCAGTTCCACCTCGGCCAGCCTTACGTCGCCGGTCTCTCCCGGCTTCAACACCAGCCGGCCGTAGACGGTGGTCGGAAGGCGACAGCCGGCGATGAGACCCAGCACGACAAATGCGGCGACATATCGGGAAGAAATCACCAGCCGGCGGCGTGCGTGTCTAGCGTCCGGCATTCTCGATGTTGCGCAGGGCCTCGCGCATCTGGTCCGCGAGTCGGCGCAGGCTCGCCTGTCTATCTTCGGACTTGCGGAGATAGCTCATCGCCACGTTCTGCTGGATTTCGGATTCGTTCTGGTCACCCGCCAGCAGGGCATCGACCGAGGCTCGTGACTTCTCGTAGTAGGCGCGCTGGTCCAGGGCATCGTCAGCCATCGACTCCAGGTACTGGCTCATCGCCGAGTACAAAACGCTGAGACGGAAAGCGAAGCGCGAATCGGCTTCGCGCGAAGCCGCGCGAATCCGCTCGGCCTGCTGCTGCGCCAGCCGGATGTCCTGCTGCGCGCTGTCGGCCAGTGTGGCGGCTTTCCGCAGTTGCTCGGCCGCATCCTGTGCATTGTCACGAGTCACGGTCCCCGGTGACGACAACGCCCGGGCGCGGCCCCACTTCTCCGCTGCCGCGTTCACGAGCGTGTCGATGGCGGCAACCGCAGAGCGCGCCAGACCAACCGTTGCGACCTTGTGGGACACCGGCGCTGGCTGGCTGGGCGCCGGGCGGCTGGTGTCAATGGCGGTGTCGGGCCCATAGCCCGCACCCTTGGGCGGTTCCGGGCTGTTCAGTTTTGGAGGCGGAGGCCGGTAAGAGAGAATGAGCACGAGCGCAACCGCCATCAACACCACGGTCGCGACCAGCGTGTATGTCCGGATCCGGGCGAGGCGCGACGCCTGCCGTGCGTCCGGCTCAAAGACGAGCTTTGGCGGAGACAACGAGGGCTGGTGTTGCTCGTCGGGACCCTCGGGACCGCGTGGTTCTGAACCGCTCAACTGGTTCCTCTCTAGTAAAACCATATTACCGCGCCAAGCTGCTGTCAACAATCGCAGTTGCTTGACATCAGACAGCCGGCGGCTATCTTGGACTCGATGACGCCGACTCCGGCCACCAATAGTGCATCTAGCCCCTCCGGACAACCTGCCCAATGCTCGTAGGCGTCGGCTCGCTCCTCGTCGGTGCTGCCTTCGGCTCAATCCCATTCGGCTTCCTGGCCGGAAGACTCAAGCACATCGACATCCGCCGGCACGGCTCAGGCAACATCGGCTTCACCAACGTCCAGCGCACCATCGGCTGGGCCTGGGCGGCTCCGGTACTGCTGCTGGATGTGGCCAAAGGACTCGTGCCGACCGCGCTCGCCCCCGGCGTTGGCCTGATACCTCCGCTTGTGGGAATCGGTGCCATTCTCGGCCACGTCTTCTGCCCCTGGCTTCGTTTCAACGGCGGAAAGGGCGTTGCGACGACAATCGGGGTCGCCGCATTTCTCTGCCCTCGCAGCTTGTTCGCCTCGCTCGGAGTATTTGTCCTGGTACTTGCCCTAACCGGATTCGTATCGGCATCTTCCCTGACTATGGCCGTCGCGCTTCCGCTACTAACGGCGCTGTTCTACAAGGGTGATATTGCGCTGCTCCTATTCGTTCTCGGCGTGGCCTTTGTGATCATCGTCCGTCACGTGGCAAACATCAGGCGCCTAGCCGCCGGAACCGAATCACGGCTGGGCCTCTGGCTAAGGCTATTCAGGAAGACATGAGGATAGCGTTCGTCGGAGCCGGCCGCTGGGCGCTCGCGCTGGGAATCCGTCTGGCCGCGAACGGACATGAAGTTTCGCTCTGGGAATTCAGCCAACCCAGCCTCGACCGCCTGGTCTCCACTCGGCGCCACCCCGACCTGCCGGACAGCACAACACTGCCTGAGACTGTCTCGGTGACGAACGACCTGGGCAAGGCCGTCGCCCGCGCGGACATGATTGTCTTCGCGGTGCCATCCGACACGCTGACCGGCGCTGTTCGGCAGGTCAAGGACCACAAACCGAAGCTGCAGGCGTTGGTGACGGTCACCAAGGGCATTGAGCCGAAGACCCTGAAACGTTTGTCGGTCACGATCAGCGAGGCTATGCCTGATCTGCCGGTAGTCGTGCTGGCCGGCCCGGGCATCCCCTATGATGTCGCGCTGGGTGACCCAACGTCGCTGGTGGCCGCATCCGCCGACGACAGAGCCGCGACAATGGTCCGCGATGTCTTCACCGGCGGCAATCTGCGAATCTATTCCCACGGCGACGTGGTCGGAGTTGAGCTCGGTGCGGCACTCAAGAATGTCATAGCTATCGCGGCGGGTGTTGCGGATGGCATTGGCCTTGGTATCAATGCCAAGGCGGCTCTGCTGACGCGAGGGCTGGCTGAGATAACGAGGCTGGGGCTCGCGTTCAACGCCAACCCGCTGACCTTCGCCGGCCTGTCGGGGATGGGCGACCTGATCGTCACCGCCTTCTCCGAACACTCTCGGAACCACGCGCTCGGCGTCGCCATCGGCCGCGGCGAGACAACTGCGGCAGCACTGTCGTCCCTCGCGGGCGTCGCCGAGGGCGCGACAACCGTACGCTCGGCGCGAGCCCTCGCCGGAAGCCAGCGGATCGAGATGCCGATCACCGAAGAAGTCTACAGAATGCTGTACGAGGGCATCGCGCCCCGCGACAGCATGGCGCGGCTCCTGCGGCGGAGTCCGCGCCAGGAGATATGGAAATGAAAGCTGGCAAGTACTACCTCGTGACCGAGGTCTGCTCGAAGCTCGGAGTCGAACCGCATATCCTGCGCTATTGGGAGAAGGAATTCGAAATCAAGCCCGTCCGCAACTCCGCCGGCCGCCGCATCTACAACGAGGTCCAGCTCGAGCGCCTGCAGCTCATCAAACACCTCATCCGCACCGAGAAACTCACGGTCGCCGGCGCCCGCCGCCACCTCGCCAAAATGCCTTCTCAGCCGTCCGAGTCTGCCTCCGCCGACCACCGCCAGACCCTCCTCTGGCTCAAGCGAGAACTTCTGGCTATCGGATCTCAGTTGCAGGGCAATCCGGATCAGTGAGCCATGCGTTGTATCAGCGACGCCGGACTGTGTGACAGCAACCAGAAATAGGCCTCCCCGATGCTATGGCTGCCGTCGTAAGGGTACGCCTGCAGGAGGTAGCCCATCCACAGATAGAGATTCGCAGCCATGACGATGACCATGACAACCACGATTGCAGCCACCGCCCTCCGGTCCAGGTTCAGTCGCGAGACGGTCAGAGCAGCGACCAGAGATAGTGCAGGGAGGAGTTCTACGAAGGCTCGGTTCCCGAAGCTGTATCCGAACCACCAACACCACCAGGTACCGTTGGCGATGGCAAATGACAGGAACGATGATATCGCCGCGCCACAGATGTACCTCAGTCGTGGTATCCTGACCGCGCCGTAGACGACAAACAGAAGCAGGACGGCGTACCATGGGCTGTATACTAGCAGACCGTGCCGGGCGGACACAAGTGTATTCAGAATCCCTGACAACCCGGAACTGAACGACTCGTTGTAGTAGGTCGAGAAGCGAAGTCGCCCCCAGAGGAACCAGAGGCTCAAAGGCTGGAGGGAAGCAACGACCGCTGCGCCTCCGATCACAGGAAGCACCTCACCGAATCGGATTCGCCTCCGGGCCAAGACGACGGCTGCCAGAACGGGCGCAAGTAGGCCATTCGTGTTCCGTACCAGGAACAGCAGCCCTAGAAGGCCGCCCAGCAGTAACCCGTGGACCGCACGAATCCGCTCACTGGCGTCAACCCACTTGACTACAAGGAACAAGAGCACGTTGAACACGGCAACCCCGGCCGCATGCACCATTGTCATCTCTTTTGCCACGTAGTGAATGAGGTTCGTGCCGAGCAGGGCCGTAACGCAGAAACCGAAGGCCAACATCCGAGACACCCCGAGAGAAAGCATGGCGCGGTAGAGAAGGAAGAAAGAAACAAGATATAAGATGATCAATGACCAGGCAACGCCGATCTGATACGGTACAGAGACGCCGTCGGTCGGCGAATGCGTCACGTAGCGGGAAACGACGTCACCAAGAAGAAGGCCAGGCGCTTCCAGAATCGCCATACCGACGGGGTACTTGTCAACCACATGCCCTGCCGGCGTGACCATGGACGCCTCTGGCGGGAACGTATCTTGTCCATACAGAATCTGGTAGTCATTCCGGAAATCGACATCTCCGTCAAACATCAGCGACCTTGCCCAGATGTAGTAGTTCTTTCCGTCGCTCAGGATGAGCACCTTGTTCTTGCCACTTGACAGGGAAGCAAGCGTCAGACCGATGGACGAGAGAAGAAAGAGACCCAGCACCAGTGTGTAGGCCACATCCCAAGTTCGACTACGGTTCATCTGCAGAGCCCAGCCTCCGCGATCTCCGCCCCTCTAGCAGAACTCACCTAGGTCCCGGACACCGACAAACTAGATGGCGGCCTGTAGACGAAGAAGGAAGCCGAAGACACTCCAATTGCCCTGGTAGTTGCGTCGATAGGAGCAGTCCAGCATCACTCTGACTTGGTTGACGATCGGTCGCACGTTCACTCCACCAGTGAACATCCATTCCGGATGCTCTGCATACGGCGAAACCAAGTCGAACCGGGCAACTGGCTGAAGCATGCCGATATCCCAGACTCCCTGCAGATACGCTGCGTTCTTCCGACCGTCACTGCCGGAGTGACTCTGGAATTCCGCCTGAAGCCCAAGAGGACCGGTCTTCAGGCGGCCCTCAACGGCAACGGAAGCCCAAGCCGTATCTGACCAGTCTGGCCATCCGTAGTAGGCGCGCAGAGCGAGCTCCCCGTCCAGTTTGGATGTCAATCTCACTGCCATCCTGCCGCAGACATCTTTCATGTTGTTGTTGTCTCTCGTATTCGCGCCAGTGCCGTTCACCACTGCGCCGTAGAACGAAAACCGAGCGTTCTGCACTCCACCCATGAGTCCGATGTCACGGCTACCCGCCGGCGCCGCATATCCGGAAAGAAGAGAGCTGTTGACGATGCCCTCGTCTCCGGGAAACGTCATCAGCTCAAACCCGAGTGGCATGACGAACTGCCCTGCACGCAGATGGAAATTGCTTGGCCAGCGGAGATCTACGTACAGGTCCATCGGGTACATCGAACCGACATCAGCGCTGACCCGGACCGAGGCGACGCGGCTCAGCAGGCCGGTCAAGCCAACTGGCGCTACCAAGCGATCCGCGACAAACTCATTCCGGGCAAGCCCGCCTTGTTCAAACCTCCAGACTTGGCCAGTAGCGTGGACTACCAGATCCAGGCTCATCTTGTCGCCAACCAGACCCAAGTCTGCCCGTGAAGAATTCGAGGCGACCAAGAGGATCACGATGCCGAATGCGGAACCGCAGTGTCTTGACATGAACCACCTCCATTTCTGAAGTAATACCTGCTTCGCCATACGACACTCCATGCACGTCAGGCTCGACACGGACGAGTCCGTGACCGTATCAGACCAGTTCCGACAAGAATGAAAACTGCCAGCAGACAATGCCGACGCGCAGTCACTAGCACTGACTACTTGCGCGTCGCAGCACACGAGCTTTGCAGCAGATACCGCACTTCATGCACCTCGATGGTCTTTGGAGAGAAAACGCCACGACTTACCGAGGTCGGCATCCTGCTTCTTTCGAAACGTGTAAGACACAAGTGCTGTGGTTAGATCCTCCGGGCCGTATTCCGTTAGCAGCTCCCTTGGAGCGAGTGGAAGCAGCTCCACGCCCTCCGTAGTGCGCTCTTCGGCGACGACCTTTGTCTCCGCATGGAAGAGACACTGATAGTCGGCGAGATGGAGCTTATTCAAGTACGAATCGGATGGAAAGCGATTGTCTCTCAGGTGATCCCATGGAGGCACTTCAGCCGGGAGACCCCACTCGGGATAGGTTGGGTCAAGCGCGTACTGCCAGTCCATACAGTGTCCACCTGAAAGTGACGCGAACAAGTGAACGACAACAAAGCCTACTCCGTCCGGCTTGAGAGCTGCATTCATGTTCCTGACTGCCGACTCGACGTCAGCTACATGCTCGAGCACGTTGAAAGAGAATATCAGGTCGAACCAATCCCTTGGCAGGGCCGAACTTGCCACGTCCATCACCTCGACGTCTACGGCTGGAAAAGGATCGAGGTCGACGCGACACTCACGCGACAAGGTGCAGAAGAACCGGTGGTCAAAAAACACGTGACGGAGCATGCTCTTGAGCGCCCGGTGTGGCCCGTTGCGTCGGAGCACCTTGAGGAAGCGCAAACAGTCCAGCTGATAGGTCGGTATCTCAACGTCGACCGCACTAGCCTCAGCCCCATGCGCCGCGAAGAGAAGCGGAAGCACGGCCCGCTGGCCGCATCCAACCTCAAGCACCTGTGCCCCTCGCACAGCCCTCCCGGTAGAGGACGTCAGGAGGCCCCTGAGCATTTCAAAACGCTGCCGATATATCAGGACTTCGCGGTGCGTATACCGGAGGTGCTTGCGGTACATCTGGGAAGCATTCCGGACGGCGCGGAACACCGGCAGTCCCTGCCCTGCCATTGCACGACGTTGAACGCCATCGCCATCGAGAACACGCCTCGCGGTATCGGCCAGCCTATCTGGGTCTTGCCTTGGCAACGGCGACCTCGTTCTTCCCGGACTCCTTGTCCACCGCAGGCACTAGGGCATCTGGCGTCCGCGGCGTCTTCTTCCAGTACTTCTCACGTCTGAACAGATAGCGCCAGTACCCAACTACAAGGCCGATGTTAATGAGGAGATAGTACTGGGGAATGAGCAACCTGCGCAAACGCCCTTCTGACGAAAACACTAGTGGGATAGTGGCATAGGTGCCCACCTGCAGCAGAAGTACAACTGCAAACATCAGATGCCTTGCCTCGAGCGCCGTTCCCACGAACATCAGAACTAGTAGAAATGGAACCACCATCCGCAAGACTTTGTGCGAGAAGTATATCCAAGCCTTGCGCCCGTACGTCGGCGATAGAAGGTCAAAGTAGCGGATCAGGGCCTGCAGGTTGCCGCCACTGATACGCGTCTTTCGCGCAAACTCCACGGACTCAGACTCAGCAAGGGTGGTAACGATCGCTCTCGGTTCACTCACCGCGTCCATTCCCGACCTGAATGGCCTGATACCGAGCACAAAATCGTCCAAAATCGTATCGTCCGGGATCGGCGTCGCTTGGTCCTTTCGGATCATATTGGCGTAGGCATTGCAGCCGACCATCGCACCCAGTCTACCCTCCAACTCCTTTACTTTCGACTCCCATCTGTCGTAGAACCCCTCTGCAGGACTGCCTTCACGGTTGACACGAACATAGCGTGGATTCACGACAGCCACTCTTGGATCTCGCATATGCGCAAGCATCAGCCGCAGCGAATCGCGCGTAAGCATCGAGTCGGCGTCCGTGCACAGCACCACATCGCCGTTTGCCTCTAGCAGCAGTCGATTCTGCACGGCAGTCTTCCCGGCCTGCGGTTCGAACCGCAGCAGACGGATTCTTGGATCCCGAAAGGATCGAATGATCTCCTCGGTCCGGTCAGTTGAGCCGTCGGAACCGATGAGTATCTCCGTCTTGTCGGCGGGGAAGTCTAGTTCAAGGCAGTTGCGGACCTTGTCCGCAATGATTGACTCCTCGTTGTAGACAGCCATGACGAGGGAGACTCCGAGTGAGTCAGGGTCGATGGCATTCCGGTACGTCCTCGGTCGAATCCGACTCCAGAGCCAGAGGAAGGCCGGGAATAGTACCCAGTGGTAGCAGAGTACTCCAAGTGGAACCCAGAACAGCAGCACGGCAGGTGTGTCAAACGACATCAGTACTCCTGCTGCCCTGTGGCCAGTTCCATCAACCAATGCCCAGGACCTTCCTGTAGACACCGACGTGTTTCGCGGCCGACTCCGCCCAGGAGAACTGCTTCACCCGCGCCAGACCACGTCGCACCAGATCTGATCTAAGGCCCGCGTCACCGAGGACAGATCGTAGTGCTTCGGCGAGCCGACGCTCGTCTCCGGGGGGAAACAGAACCGCGGCATCTCCAGCCACCTCAGGGATAGAAGACGCGTCCGCCGCAATCACCGGCACGCCCGATGCCATCCCTTCAAGTACGGGTAGGCCGAAACCCTCGTATCGTGAAGAGAAAACGACAACCGATGCCAGCGAGTAGAGCGCCGGGAGCAGCTCCTGTGGTACGAAACCGAGAAACATGGCTCTGTCATCCAGGCCAAGTTCGCGAGCGCGGTCACGAATTTCACGTGCGCCTAGGCCATCGCGACCAGCGACGACTACGGCGTCAACGAGTCCGTCACGGATGATACCCGCACTCGCATCGAGAAGAGTATCTATGCCTTTCTTGACCTCCACTATCCCGACGTGGAGAACGAATCGCCTCGGCAGACTGAATCGGACACGCACTCGGTCCAGATAGTCCTGATCGTGGCCGACGCGGAATTCATCGCCAACGCCATGATGGATGACCGCAACCTCCTCACGCGCGATGCCGAGCGCCTGTGTGAGATCGCTACGTGCGGCATCAGACCCTGAGATCACCGCGTCGGATCGAGCCAAGGCGACACGCACTTGAGCATGCATGTATGATCGATACACCGGGCCGTAGGCGCTGGGCAGCCCGACAAAAGACAGATCATGCACTGAGCAAACGGCTCTGCAAGGGAGTAGCAGTGGAACCACTGAGTTCGTGCCGTGATACAGAGAAACGCGGCCTCTCCTCAGATAGGAAGGGACCAGCGTATTCAGCCACAACGGTGAATAAAGCCGTGCCAGCGGGGTGAAGTCGCCAACGAAGCGTCCAAGAACAACTTGCGTGCACCCGTCTGGCAGCGCGCCTTCATCGAAAGGACGATCCACCAGCAACTGGATGTCCATCTCCGGTGCATAGACCGGAATTCGCCTCGCAATCTCGATAATGTAGTGACCAATCCCTGTCATGGGACGAACGGCACGACGTCCGTCGAGAGCGACCTTCAGTCGCGTCACGCTCGCCCGCGGGTGAGTTCACGGGCAGGACCAACGTCGGATCTCACGCCTGCATTATACCTGGATAGCCGCGCCGGTCAACGCGCAGCCAGACACGAGCAACGTCCAGAGCACGCTCGCGACAGGACGGAACTCCCAAGGCTCATTGCCGCAACGCGATACCATCTCGAATGATCTGTAGCATCCTCTGGGCAGCATGCCGGTAGCTGAACTGCGCCGCGCGCACGATCCCGGCAGCCGACATGGCCGCGAGTCTGCTGTCATCAGACAGCAACGTCCTCAGAGCAAGGACCAAGCCCTCAACGCTCCCAGTCTTGAAGTAAGAAGCCGCAGTTCCTCCCACTTCGGGTAGACAGGACGAGTCGCTCGAGAGCACCGGACAGCCGCAGGCCATGGACTCCAGAACCGGTAGGCCGAATCCCTCGTACAGAGAAGGATAGATCGAGAACTTCGCAGCGTTGTACACCGCCGGCAGTAACTCGTCGCGAACACGCCCCAAGTAAACTACCCTACCAGCCTTCTCACCTGATCTGATTCGGTCCATTATCCTGCCGCATCGCCAGCCAACGCCCCCGACCAAGGCAAGCACGGGAGCGTTCGGGATGCTCTCTATGGCGCGCAGAAGAGTCAGATGGTCTTTTCTTGGCTCAATAGTCCCTACGCTCAGCACGTAGTCCCTGGCCAGCCCCAACTCTCCGGCCACGCTGCTCTTCGCTTCGTGCTTGGGCAGCGGCCGAAACTCACACTGTGCCGCCGCGTACACGACGCTGATCCGCTGCTCCCTGACTCCCAGATATCTACACGCCAGAGTCTTAGTAGCCATTGAGTCAGCGACGATTGTATCCGCCGCACGAGCCACGGGTCTTAGTAGTGTGCGCATGCGCAACCAGGACAGGCGACGCATGCTGTCTGGCCTCACATATGGAACAAGATCATGGATGGTCAGGATCCGAAAGCAGCGGCGCTTGAGTGAAATCGGCAGGTTAGTCGGCTGGCCCCAAAAAGCATCTACCTTGTCCGAAGCCAACAAACTGGGGAGAACGGTCTGAGCCCACACGCTCGGTCGTTGGGAGAGCCCACAAGGCACGACGCGCACTACCCAGTCGCCGTCACGCATAGGAACTGTGATCGGCAGTGGCGAATACAGCACGAATTCCAGTGACGGGTCCAAGACGCGCATCTCGTCGAGCATGCTCCCGAGATAACGACCTATGCCGGCGTGTTCATACGCAAATGATATCGCGTCGATCCCAATACGCATCAGGACAGATTCATCGAGATAGGCCATTCGCCATGTGGCAACTCAGTGTTTTCTGCGGGAATCCGACCGGACTGCATCTCTGCCCGTCGGTCGGCACCAGCCATGGCTAAGTACAGCGGCCAAGCCATCAGAATATGCAGGGCTGGTCGAACAATGCAGGGCACACCAGAATGCCCTTGTACGAAAGGTGACCGTACGGGGCAGATCAACGTGACATCCGTACCATCTCACGAAGCCAGACGACGAGAGGTCCTACCGGGCAAGATGCGACCAAGAATCGCATACGAAACGACGAGGGGCATGGCCGGCGACCATGGTGTCACTCAGTGAGTTCCATCCGGCTCTGACGAGACGCAGCATCCCTAGATAACCGCATGACGCTAATACTCAGTCCAACAAGCACTCCCAGGAGAGCAAACTCACCAGGGTGAAGCATGACAGCATCCACGAGCCCGTGGACACTGAGAGCCACTAAGCCAGCGCTAATCCCCAATCCCAGATCTCGTGAGTCGCCAGGCCCCATCGCGCGAGACGACCTGACAAACGCGCCGACAAGGAGCCAACAGAAACTCACGAGCCCGACCAGACCGAGATCTGCGAGAATCTCGAGATAGATATTGTGCGCGTTATACTGCAGCGTGTCTTTCAGCATCTGCGGGTAGTGATAGAAGTGTTTCACATATCGGAAGTTCTCCAATCCCACACCGAACAGCCAATTGTCCACTCCTACTCGCCATGCGTAGTACCAGAGCAGCAGGCGCCCTACCAGCGAAGGGTCTTGTGCAGACGTCGCCCCGGCCCTGGAGGCAAGCACGGCTCGCAGGAAATCGGACGCGGTGAGAACAAGCCCACTACCTGCTCCAAACAGAAGCAGCTTGAGAGAGCGCGTTCTCAGCAGAATGTACAGGAATGCGGCTCCGAACCCCAGCCAGGCGCCACGCGACTTCGTGAACACGAGAATTGCAGCACAAGTTGACGCAGCGAGGACGAGAAGAACTCTCGTGGCAACTCGACGGGCGAACACAGCCATCCCTAGTCCAACTGCCGCGACTGTGGTTAGACTGCAGGCGACGATGTTCAGACTAGTACGTCCAGCTGGCGCCATAACAACCTTCCCGCCGAGACTTGTCATCGTCGCCGACACAGATGGGAGCAGCGGCAAGCATACGGCCGTTAATGCCGTAGCTCCGACCACAACGTACACCAGAGTTCGGACCTCGTCTAGCGAATGTGGAGCGGTGGCCACGAAGTACGCGATGAACATGATCTGGCAAGTAAATACCGTCATGAATATAAGATAGTGGGTTCCCCAGCCACGCAGCACTGAGTTGACGCATGAGACGACCGTCCATACTGTGAAAACCACAATCGGCCCGTACTCAGCCTTGCGCAGACGGACAGTCGAAGTCGAATCGAGATTCCGATCCCGAGTCATCAACGATAGCCCGAGCAGGACGATAGTGCTGGGGTAGTAAACGAACCACTCGTATCGGCGCGGAAGCAGGTCGGCCCCCGCAAACGGCAGCACTGTTACGAACGCAACAAGCAAAGCCTGCTCATTGCCTGCGAGAGCAGACCAAGCCAGCAACTGGAAAGGACCTACAAGGAACACGGCAGCCATCCACGACGTCCCCTTTATCAGTTGTAGCACGAAACCGGAGAAGCACAGCAACTCGATCCCGATGAACCAGCAGACCGCTAGAGGCAGCTTCGCCCGGCGTGCGGTATCAGCGTGGTCAGGCATCGCCTCTCCTGACTAGTCCGAACAAGAGGACAATGTCCTGACGGCGGACCCCTCCGGTAACGAAAAGGGCGACAAGATACGCTACGGCAGCCAACGACAGCCCGACTATGAGATTCGATCTGGCAAAGAGCCTAGCCAGGAAAACCGCCGGCATGGTCGCGGCGACGATTTGAGGTAGGACTCGAGCATATCGGCTACCTCGAAAACCTTCTCCAGTCCTGACGAGTTTGGTAAGCAAGTAGGCGAATCCGATTGCCTCGGCGCACACAATCGACGCGCCGGCGCCGACGGCTCCCAAGCGCGGGATAAGGAGGAGATTGGCTACAAGGTTGACTGTCAGCGACACGGCTGCCTGGACCGTCACCGTCGATGGCTTGTCTACCGAAATGAGGTAGTTGCTCAGCAGTGAATTGAGGCAGGCAAGCGCCGCCCAGACCGAAACCAGCCGGAAGACCGCTGCTGACCCCTCGTAGCCATGACCGTACACAAACGAGGTGATTGGCAGGGCTAGCGTCGCGCCAAACACAGCCATCGGCAGCACGAGCAGACTCATGTACCTGAACGATAGTTCCAGCGCCTGCGAGAGTCTCCGACGACTTGTCACAAAGAGACGTGACAGCAAGGGGAAAACCGCCCCGGAGAAACCGAAACCTGCGAATGCCATGCCTAACGCCAACCGAAAAGCTGCGCTGTAGTTGCCGACCGCCTCATCGCCACTCAGCTTGGAGAGCACGGACGTGCCGTTCCAGTAATAGAACACCGTGAAGGTCACAGTGAGTCCTATCGGCCACGACGAACGTAGCATTTGCCACCAGAGCCTCGGAGCGAAACTTAACTCGGGTGGCATCAACCAGACGACGGCAGCTGCGCCGGCAAACAGCACCGAGAGGAGTCCGGCTCCAACGTAGAGAAGTGCGTACGACTCGACCGCAGCGCCCTGCCGGGAGAGCAGAACCGCGCCGACGACGAGCACGACAGTCTGTACGGCACGAGTCAGCGCCGCCAGTTCCATGCGCTCAAATCCCTGAAACACATAGCAGTAGTAGGAAGTAATCGCGCTCTCCACCACGAAGAAGCTGCAGATGTACACGACCCGTGCCGTTGCTGGTGGATACCCCAAGATCTTGACCAGCGCGCCGATCAGGAGGATAACGGCAAGAGACGCCAGCAACTTCACGCCCAGCGAATTGCTGATCAGGCGTCGGGCCGCCCTGGCATCTCTGGCGACCTCGCGCGCCGTGACGGCACCCAATCCCAAGTCGGTGAAGACGGCGAACATCGTGACGAAGGCCAGCGCAAAGGAGAGGATTCCGAACTTCGCCACCCCCAAGTGACGCGCGGCGACCATGTTGAAAAAGAACAACATGACTTTGTTGGCGCCGTCGGCTAGAGCCAGGTATGTTGTGTTCTTGGCGACACGCCTACTCGCCAGTGCCGGATGGTCCCGGTCCTTCTGGACCTCCGGGGTCATTGTGTCGACTTGTGTCTTCGGTTCTGATTCGACCGACGTATCCGGACCGCCGTAGCGACTTCGCCCCATATTTCGCGCCAGCCCTGGTACTCTTCAGGACGCGCGCTTCTTATGAACCCGAAGTACTCAGCCACGAATGCGAAAGCGATTCCTGCAGCGAGAGCGAAAAGAAAGACAACGGCAGCAATGATTGTGCGCTTCGGAAAGCTCTTGCGCTCTGGCGGCACAGCGTAGTCGAGAACCGTCAACGCGGGCGCGTCGCGAGCCTCCAAGACTCGCGCGTACTCGTATTGCTGATAGAGCGTGGCATACGCCTCCTGCTGCACTTTGAAGTCCAGGTACTTTATGGCGAACTGAGCGGCTACGGTCGGTAGCTTCTGGAACGACACCCCAAAGCCCACGCCGAAACCGCTTGTCCCCCCGCCCTGCTCGAGCTTGCGGAGCTCCTCCCGTGATGCCGCTACCTCGCGTCGGAGGTTATCAACATATGGATTGTCGTCGCGCGCCCCGGAACGAGCGGCCTCGTACTCCGCCTCCTGCAGGCTCAACTCCGCCTTCATCTTTGCGTAGGCGTCTACAGCCGCCCTGGTTTCATCTTCAACCGAAGTTACCCTGTTAGCTTGCTGGAATAGCCTTAGAGAATCGCCGGCGGCCGCCATCGTGGACTCTAGCTGTCCGATACGCTTCCCCAGAAAGACCCTCATGTTGTGACCACGACTGATGTTGGAGTAACGAAGGAAGCTGTCGAGTTCAGCAACGTAGGCGTTGGCGACTTGCGCGGCCAGAGATCGTGTCTTCGCCTCGACAGAAATCGAGACAATCCCGTCATCGGAGGCGCTGAGTTTGGTCATATCCTTCAGCTGCCGCACCGCCTTCTCGGGGCTGGGCTTGCGCACTATGTAGTACTTTGCGACGCTACAACGCTCGGCGACGTGCTGCATGATGGTCCTGCTGCCCAAGATGCCAACCATCAGGTCTGAACCGGTCGATGCACCCGTGAGACCGGCTCGCAACTTGCTGAGTCCACCGGCGGCTCCTCCTCCAAGCAGATTGGTCATGCCGAAGATGTCACCTTCATCGCTGGGCGGTAGCAACCGGGCGGTAGCGGTGAAGCGCAAAGGCAACAGGAAGCTCACGACAACCGCGATGGCCGTGAGCGCCAGAGTGTTCCAAAAGATGAGACGGCGCCACTTGAGGATGACGCTGAGGTACTTGACTACTCTATTCACGCTGCAAGTCTATGGAACCGAGTGCCAAAAGTCAATCGAAGGCAGCCTAGGAGCCGAGACGTCGTTGTTGCCACGGAATCAGGAATGGACATGGAAAAGCTAATCTGGACACAGTGGCTGGAGTCAGCCGACTCTCGGGCGTCGGTTTGAGTCACGAAAGTATCGGCTAAGCACTCTAACGATTCGGGCCGAGGCACGACCGTCGCCAAACGGATTGCGGGCACGGGACATTTTCGAGTACGCAGAAGAAGATCGAAGCAGTCTCTCTGCCGCTAAGACTATCGTCTCAGTGTCGGTTCCCACCAGCTTCGCGGTTCCGGCTTCGACCGCCTCGGGCCGCTCGGTGGCATCTCGCATCACCAACACAGGCTTTCCGAGGGCCGGTGCTTCTTCCTGAATGCCGCCCGAGTCGGTCAGAATCAGATACGACCGCTCCAGGAGCCGAACGAAAGGCAGGTACTCCAAGGGCTCAATCAGGTGCATTCTGGGCAGCCCCCGAAGAAGTGCGCGCACCGGTTTGCTGACGTTCGGATTGAGGTGAACCGGGTAGACGATATCAATATCCGGATTTCCTGCGACCAATGTCTTCAGAGCTCGGCAAATGCGCTCGAAGCCCGGCCCGAAGCTCTCCCGCCGGTGTGCCGTCACCAGAATGACTCGCTGTCGAAGGGCGATGTCATCGAGCACCGGCACGCGCCACTCGTCTCTGCGCCGACGAATTGTTTTGAGTGCATCCACGACAGTGTTCCCGGTGACGTGAATTCGTCCCCGCGGCACTCCCTCGCTGATCAGATTCTGCCTCGCGCCAAGGGTTGGAGCAAAGTGAATGTCGGCGATCCCACCGACAAGGCGCCGGTTCATCTCTTCAGGGTACGGCGAATACTTGTCACCCGTCCTCAGCCCGGCCTCAACGTGCCCGACTGAAACCTGCTGATAGAACGCGGCCAAGGCCGCGACAAAAGCGCTGGTAGTGTCGCCCTGGACAATCACCATGTCCGGCCGGACGCGTCGAAGCACTCGCTCTACGCCATGCAGAACACCAGCGGTCACGTCAGAAAGAGACTGGCCCGGCTTCATCAGATTGAGGTCGTAGTCCGGTTTGATGTCGAACACACGCAGCACCTGGTCCAACATACGCCGGTGCTGAGCTGTCACGAGTACCACCGGCTCAAATTCCTTGGGATGACGGACCAGTTCATGGATAACCGGCGCCAACTTGATGGCCTCGGGTCGCGTCCCGAAACAGAACATCACCCGCCGCTTGGTCAGAGTTCTATCCACAGATTGCACAGATTTCACAGATTGGGCACGGGGACGACTTCATCCACAGATATCGCAGATTACGCAGATTGAGCAGTAACACTTCTGACTTCTGACCTCTAGCCTCTGACTTCTGCCTTCGTCTGTTCTGCAAACTAGTGCGCTTCTCCCCAACTCCGCCCCACTCCGGTCTCGACGACGAGTGGCACGTCCAGCTTCCAGGCATGCTCCATCTCATCACTGACGATCACACATGCCTCATCCTGCTTCTCCTCGGCGACCTCAAACACTAGCTCGTCATGCACCTGCAGTATCATGCCTGTCCCGAACTCCACACCCAACCGCCCTTCGAGTCTCAGCATCGCGCTCTTGATAATGTCGGCGGCCGAGCCTTGAACCGGTGCGTTCAGTGCGTACCTCTTCGTCGCCTCGGCTATGGCCCTGTTGCGATCAGCTATACCGGGAGTCGGTCTGACGCGACCCGAAATGGTCCGCACGTAGCCGTTCTGCCTGGCTTCCTCGATCGTCTTCTCTCGCCACGCGGCCACGCCGGAGAACCTGGTCATGTATTCATCGAGGAACGTTCGAGCCTGCTCAATAGGGATATCAGCCCGCGATGAAAGGCCGTAGTCACCCATTCCATAGACAAGGCCGTAGTTCACGACCTTGGCCAGCCGCCGGTCCTCCGGCTTTACATCTCCGATGTCCTTGTTGAGAATCGCCGCGGCAGTGCGCGCGTGGACGTCTTCTCCGCGCTCGAAAGCCTCGGATAGCCGCTCGTCGCCAGACAGGTGTGCGAGTACCCGCAACTCAATCTGCGAGTAGTCCGCCGATATCAGTACGCAGCCACGCTCGGCCACAAACGCGCTGCGGATCTGCCTGCCGAGTTCGGTCCGTATGGGGATGTTCTGCAGGTTCGGGTCGGATGATGAAAGCCGGCCGGTCGCCGTGCCCGTCTGGTTGAACGTCGCGTGAACGCGATGGGTTCCTTCGCGCGCCGCGAGCCGGAGCGGACCCAGGTAGGTACCACACAGCTTAGTCAGCTCCCGGTACTTGAGCACATCGCGCACAACCTCGCTCTTCGGTGCCAGTTCATTCAGTATATCAACGCTCGTCGAATAGCCGGTCTTAGTCTTCTTTCCACGCGCCAGCTTCAACTCCTCGAACAGGACCACCCCGAGTTGTTTCGGCGAACATATGTTGAACACATGACCTGCCAGTTGATGGACGTGACGCTCAATCGACTTCAGGTCGGTCGTAAGCCGGGCCTCAAGCCGACTCAGACCGTCGAGGTCGACCTTGATGCCTCGTTCTTCCATTGCGGCAAGAATCGGAACCAATGGCATCTCGAGATCCTTGGCAACTCCACCCAGACCCTGGGCCAGCAATTGCGGATCGAGCGCGTCAAAGATAGTGAGCGCGTGGACTGCCCGAGCTTCGTTGGAAAGTGGAGGGACCCGGTTGCCGAAAACCTGCAGAGTCACTTCCTCGGGCGAGAACGAGCGGCGGTTCGGGTCAACAAGCCATGCGGCCACCCCGACATCGAAGAACGGCCCGGTCACCCCCACCCCGGCTTCATGCAGAATCTTCACCTGCTCTTTGAGGTCAAACCCAATCTTAAGCAATCCCGGGTCTGACAGCAGGGCCTTCCGGGTGCCGGGGTCTTCTACCAACGTGACGGCTCCAGCCTTGCCGCTCACCCAAAGCCCCCCACCCGGCTCAAGACACATGCCGAGCTTCCCAGCTCGCTTGAGTGCGCCCAGGTCCAGCCCGGCCTGAACCTTAGCCTCAACCTCTACCTGCGGAGCGACCTGTGCCGCCATTCCCCGGAAGTCCATTTCGGTGAATATCGCCTGCAGTGCTGCCGTGTCCGGCGAACGTGGCGCGAGACTCTCAAGGTCCGCGGCGATCTCGACGTCGGCTTTGACCTGCGCCAATTCCAGGCTCAACCTAGCGGCCGCGGCGTGCTCGCGCACGCGGTCATCGTGAGCCAGCGCGTCATTCAGCGAACCCCAACGCGCCAATATCTCTTTTGCGCGTTTGGGCCCGATTCCCGGCACTCCGGGGATGTTGTCCGAGCTGTCACCCATCAGTGCCAGCAAGTCGGGCACGAGCTTGGGTTCCACGCCAAGCTTTTCCTTCACGTCATCCGGTTCATATCGCTTCTCTTTCCACGGGTCGTAGACGGTCCGACCGCTGCCAACGAGCTGTAACATGTCCTTATCCGACGTGGCAATCGTCACGCATAACTCCGGTCCCGAGAATCTCCGCGCCAGCGTTGCGAGCACGTCATCCGCCTCTACTCCGGACACCTCGAAGCCTTCAATTCCCCACGCACTCACCATCTGCTTGATAATCGGCATCTGAGGCGGCAGTTCCTCGGGAGCGGGGGGACGCTGGAGTTTGTACTCGCTGAACTTCTCATCCCGGAACGTCCGTCCCGGCGCATCATACACGACCGCGCAGTAGTCTGGCTTCAGATCGTTCATCAGCTTCATCAGGGTCTGCGCAAACCCATAGACTGCCGACGTGTTGAACCCTTTGGCGTTGCGCAACGGGTTGCGGACAAACGCAAAGAAACTCCGGTAGATGACCGAATGACCATCAATCAGCAGCAGGCTTCTCACGGACGGCAGAGGAATATCATGACGGCCCTGCTGGCTAGAAGCCGGCGAGTCGGATGACGATGTCTTTCATCTGCCTGATTATACCCCCGCACCTTCGGCCGTTCAAGCGAGACCCGTGGGCGGCGCAGTCTGCGCTCTTGACTGCTGCAAGCGTGGCGCTATTCTTCGTCCGACTCTTCGGAAGTGACGGCACGCACGCAGAGCACCGGCGGAGCCGTCGAGAAAGGCAGTGATGACCAAGACTGGCAGACAGATCCGTAGGGCAATCCGGCATCCGGGCAAAGCTGCCCGATACGTAACCCGGAAGGTCCGGCAGACGCTATTCTGGAACAGCTACTACGCGGGAGTTCGCGAACCGAAGGCCAAGGCGCGTGTCGACATGAATGCGACGATACAGGCTGACGTCCGGCAGAATCTGGAGGCAGCCGGCTTCGATATGGTCGACTTCAACCTCGATATCACTGACCTGCGGAACTACTTGGCACGGGCTCGCTATGATCGGTACCCGGACTACTGCGGCACCGACATTGGACGGCTGCCTGAAAAGACTCTAGAGCACTACCTGGCGGCAAAACTGCTCGAGTTGTCGCCCCGGGACGTGTATGTCGACATTGCGACCTCGGACTCACCCACACCAGAGATCTATAATGAACTCTACGGCTGCACCGTATTCCGACAGGACCTCACCTATCCCTCCGGGATCCACGACAACCGGATTGGCGGGGACGCGGCCAGCATGCCTGTTCCAGACGGATTCGCCACAAAGATGGCCATGCACTGCTCGTTTGAGCACTTTGAAGGCGACTCCGACGTGCGATTCATCCGGGAGGTAGGTCGTGTGCTGCGACCTGGCGGCAGGCTGTGTATCGTTCCTTTCTATCTCCGCAACCGCTATGTCGTACAAACCGACCCTTGCGTCTACCCGAGTGGCAGCGTTCAATTCGAAGACGATGCACTCCTCTGCTGCACCAAAGGCTGGGGACATCGGCACGGTCGTCACTACGATGTCCCGCATCTCAAGGCCCGAATAGTACCGAACCTCAACGGCCTGCGTCTCACCATCTACGTCATCAGCAACGAGAAAACCGTTAGCCCGTCCTGCTACGTCAAGTTCGTCGGCCTTTTCGAGAAAGGGCCGGCCGGCCAGTAGACGGGCTGCGCGCTCCCGGATTCGGCATACGTCTGATTCGGATTCAGGCCATCCTGAGCGGCGCGGGAATCGGAAAGGCGAATCCAGCTCAGGTCCAAAGTGAACCCAATCCGCTGGCGTCGGGTGCGCTTCGGTTCCTTGTTCACAGTCCCTTACGGACACGGTGGGGGCGTCAAAGCGGCGGGAGCAGCACGATACCGCTCCCGCAATCGATTCGCCTGGGACTGAACTACTTCGCCGTCTGTATCTTGTACGGCAGGAGCCAGCCGTTGTAGTCGTACGGGGCGGCCGGATCCATCAGCGTGCTCTTGGTCATCAGGTCGAAGATGGCAAACCTGAAGCCGGGTATTATCTGTGCGTTCCAGGTGCCGGTGAAGACCCCGCTGCCCTGGTTCTCGAAGGGCAGCCTGACGAAGAGTATGCCCCAGAACGCGTGCAGCCATGCATAGCCGCCGGTAGCATTGGTGTAAAGGGTGATGCTGAGCTGCTCGCCCGGTGTAAAGGTGACGAGGCTGTCGACCCAGTAGTAGGTGTCGAGCGGTCCCGCGATGAGGATGTCGCGGAGGGAGCTGTGAATCCTCAATGAGTCAATCCGCACCGTGTTCGTGGTCTCGGACTCACCATACGCAAGCGATATCTTCTTAAGCTTCCATCCCCGGTCTGCATCCGTGTCCCTGCCATCCCGGAAGTATACGCCGTTCATCTGCACGGCCTCCTGCAGCGGCTTGGTCCACTTGACCGCGGTCGTATCGCTTGTCTTTGCCCAGTGGTATATCTCACCGTGATTGTGCTGGTGCCAGAGAACCCGCGCCGAGTCACCGACGACCTCGACCTCGATAACCGGCACCGAGTCGTGCGTCTGTGGCCCGCGTCACCAGATGCCCATGGTCGTGTCCTCGGCCGCCAGGCTGTTCTCGGATGAGTCGCCGGCAGTGCCGGAGCTGAAGTGGGTTGTGTCCGCCTCAACCAATGCCCGCACCGCGGCTTTGTCCTTGTCCACGTCCTGCTGCTTCTTGCAGGAAACACAGAAGGTCAGGGCGGCCACGAGCACGACGGTCAGTACGAGTGCTTTGCGCATCATTTGCTCCTTTTGTGTCTGAATCGCGTCAGCTATTATCACTGTGCGCATCGGACGTGTCAATAGCCGTAATCGCCCGGATTCAAACTGCCAGTTCGAAGGCCGCCCAGACCGGGGCATGGTCGGAACGCGGGTAGCCTTCGGGGTGGTCGCTGTGCTGCCTGCGCTCCGCCTCAAGCAACTGACTCTCGACGCCGGCGGCGACCTGACCCAGCGACAGCCGCTGGCTCACCAGGATGTGGTCGAACAGGTGTCGCTGTCCCCGTCCGACATACGAGAACGCGCGGTCCAGCGGAACCCGCCAAAGGGCCTGGAACAGCCGGCGCTCCTCGCTCTGCTGCAGCTCGCTTCCCTCCTCATCCTCCAGCCCCATCACCAGACTGAGAGCGGTTGAGCCGGGAGCGTCGTTGAAATCGCCCAGGACAGCATAGTGGTCGGCTGTCTTCCGATCCATGGCGTCATCCAGCAGGCTTCGCAGACCCGCGGCCTCCGCAATGCGGATCAGGTTGGAGAGAGCACGGCCGAGCAGGCGGCGCCGCCGCGGCGATTCGGTTTCGGCTGTCTCCTCTGCCGCTGCCCGCCGCGACTTGAGGTGGACGGCCACGACGAACAGCGTCTCGCCGCTCGGCAGCTCGAGCCGCGTCCAGGGCATTGGCCGCCGGAACGAAAGGCGCACGGTGCCCTCCCCGGGACCGGGCAGCGCGGCCGGGAACTCCCGCCACTGCCCCTGCTCCAGCATCGGCAGCCGGGACAGAATCCCGGTCTGAATCCGGCGATTGGCGGGCGGCGCGTCACCCAGAAAACGATTGGGGTAGGTACCGAGCCGGTCGGCCAGATAGTCGAAACTCTCCGGCTCACGCACCTCGTCAATCACTGCCACATCCGGGTCGAGTCGCGCGAGCACGTCAACCAGGTAGTCAACCTTGGCGCGAAAGGTCCGCTCGTCGGCGTTGTCGGCGCGCCCCAGGTTATGGACGTTGAACGAGAGCAGCTTGAACCGGACGCGCGCAGTCATCGGTCCGCGATCCGGGGAAGGCTCCGACATGGTTCAGTTCTATCAGCCGGCCGGCACAATGTCAAGGGCGGAAGGGACGGCAGGCATCAGCGTTGGGGTCTCGCGATGGCGTACTTCTGCATCAGCCGGTAGAACTGAGCCCGGCTGTAGCCCGCGAGCCGGGCCGCCTGCTCAACGTGCCACCCGCACTTCTCCAGGCAGTCCACTACCGCCGAGCGCTCGACCGCGGCGGCGGCCTTCTCCTGGGCTTCGTGCCGGGCGACCCGGAATTCAGCCGGGTTTGGCTCGATTCCGGCCGGCGGCTGCAGCGCGGGTGGAAGGTCACCCAACTGGATCGTGTCCCCTCGCGCCAGCAATACCGAGCGCTCGACCACGTGCTCAAGCTCGCGGACGTTGCCCGGCCAGCGATACGTAGTAAGTCGCGACATCGCCTCCGGACTGACACCGGCGACGTCCCGCCCGAACTCCTGGTTGCTGCTGCGGACGAAGCGGCGCACCAGTTCCGGGATATCCTCGGGCCGCTCGGCCAGCGACGGCAGCACCAGCTCGACGGTGTTAAGCCGGTAGTAAAGGTCCTCCCGGAACTTCTTCGCCGCCATCAGTTCGGCCACCGGCTGGTTGGTCGCGGCCACGACCCTCACATCGACACTGATGGGGACGTGTCCGCCAACCCGCTCGAAGGTCTTTTCCTGCAGTACCCGCAGGAGCTTCGACTGCAAGGATAGGCTCATGTCGCCAATCTCATCAAGGAAGATGGTCCCGCCCCCGGCGACCTCGAACTTACCTTTGTGCGCGGCCACGCCGGTCGCCGTCCCCTTCTCGATGCCGAAGAACTCGGCTTCCAGCAGGTTGTCCGGCACCGCCGCGCAGTTCACGGCCACGAACGGCTTATCGGCCCGTTTGCCCGAATCGTGAAGGGCCCGGGCCACCAGCTCTTTGCCGGTGCCGCTCTCGCCGCGGATGAGGACCGGAACGCTCTTATCCGCCACTGCACAGACCGTATTCAACAGGTCGATCATCCGCTGATTCCGGCTGACCACGCCCTTGTAGCGCAACCGGGCGAAAGCCGGATTCGCTTCGGCCCCGTTCATCGCCAGGTCGGCCAGCCGGTGAATCGCGGTCGCCAGCAGATTCGCCACCGTGTCGAGCACGAGGTAGTTATGCTCGGCCTTTGCCGGCGCAGTCCGCTCGAGATGGATGCGTCCGAGCGGCCTGCCGCCGTACTGCACCGGCCAGGTCAGAACCAGATCGTCGCCGATGGACTCCATCCCGTCGCCCAGCGCCAAAGCCCGCCTCACATCGACGTCGCCGTGCGTCAACACCGGCCGGCCCCGCGCGACTACCACCGCCCGGTCGAACCGGAGCCCTTCCAAGAGCAGCCCGACTGCCCACTCCAAAAGCACCTGGGGCTCGACTCCCAGCGAAACCAGACCGGATATCCCCTGCAGCAGCGCCATGTCGCGGTTGACTCCCACCTCCTGCTGGAACAACAGGCGATTCACCTCGTGCCCGTCGGCGATGATTCCCAGCCTCCGGAAGGACCGGGCGGCGGACTCAAGGCAGGCCACGGCCGCATCGCGGTCGCCTCGCTCAAGCAGGTAGCGGCCGTAGTGGAACCGCACCCGGGCCAGGTCCGAGCTTTCCTCGAGGTCGCGGAGCAGGGCCACGGCTCGTTCAAACTCCTCGAGCGCCTTCGCGCCATCGCCGCGGGCAGCATGCTGGAGAGCCATGACTCGCAGCGCCTGGGCCTCCTCGCAGGGCAGCCCGAGTTCGCGGGCGATAGCCGCCGACCGAACGGCCTGCTCCCGGCACGTGTCGAGCTGCCCCTGCTCCAGGGCCAGCTCGGCCATGCGCCCCAGTACGACGGCCATGGTGCGGCGGTCGCCGGACCCCGATACCAGCCTCAGCGCCTCGTCGTAGGCCTGCCCGGCCCGGACAAGGTCGCCCAGCCGGTGGTAGGCCAGGCCCAGGTTGGCCGTCGTGTCTTCCCGCGTAGCGACCGACGCCTCGCCCCGGTCTGCCGCCTCAAGCACCATCCTGAAGATATCGATTGCCTTGGCCGCCTTGTCGCGCTCGAGGAACAGCTCGCCCAGCGAATCGTTCACCGATGCCCGCAACCAGAGCATCTGGTGCTGCTCGGCAAGGGCGATGGCGCGATAGTAGCACTCAAACGCGTCCTCCCAGCGCCCCATCTTCGCGAGCGTGAAACCGATGTTGTGCTGATGGGTCGCCGCGCGGGAGACATCGCCAAGCTCGTCGTCCAGCTTCAGGCACTCCTGGTAGTACTGAAGCGCCGCGGCCGCCTGTCCCTGCAGAGCGGCGAGACTCCCGAGCTGATTGAGCGCGGCCGTCACCGCCCGCTTGTTTCCGGCCTCCTGCCATGCCTTCACGCAGCCTTCATAACACTCGCGGGCGCTTTTATAGTTCCCCTGCTCCTCGTTCACTCGACCGACAAGGAACAGCTGCTGCCCGCGATGCATGGGGTCGCCGGAGGCGTCGGCCGCCTGCCGAACGATGCCGGCGTACTGGAGGCTGCGACTCATGTCCCGCCGGTTCCGGTAGAACTCGCTGGCGTGGACGGCGGCCCGCGCCAGGTCTTCATGCGTCCCGACCTTCCGCGCGAGCTCAACGGCCTCGGTCAGATACCCCTCGGCCTCGGCCGGCGGCGCCTCCCGCGTCCGCTTGCCGAACTCGATCAACGCGGTCAGCCGGTCGGCGTCGGTGGTCACCTCAGCCAGACGCTCTCGAAGCTCCTGCAGCGGTATGGGTACGGCCATGGACCTCTCTCTCTTGAGGAAGAATAGGAAGAGCAGGGCCGGTGTCAAGTCGGCGAGGCCGTCGCCGACAAGGCAGCTATTGACTTACGAACGCCAACCGGGTACGCTAGCCGGCCGGAGGGCGAGCAACCGCGCGCGGCACCGGCGGCCTGCGCGCCGAGCCTCGCCGGCCGAAGAGGATGGAGAAAGCGCTGCCGCGCGATACCGGCAGCCAAAAATGGAGGTAGCGATGGCACTCATCGTGTGTCCGACTTGCCATAAGGCAGACAACGTAGTGGCGACGTATGCGCACACCATCAAGGGGGGCGCGATTCACTCCTGGACCAAACCCATGCCGGACAGCGTCCCGGCGCCGGAACCATGTCCGACCGACGGCATAACGTGCGCGCGGAGCTCGGTAGACTGCAAAAACTGCGGCTGGCATCAGCCGTAGCCGGCTTAAAACCGCCGAACAAGCTGACGAGGGGGATGCCTCAGGCATCCCCCTCCACTCTCCGGCCGGCGGCTACATCAAAAGCCCGCCGTCAATCCTTATCACCTGGCCGGTAACATAGCTCGCCAGTTCCGAAACGAGGAACAGGCAGACGTTTGCCACGTCCTCCGGCGTCCCGGCCCGCCGGAGCGGTATCGCGGCGATGTAGGCGTCGCGCGCGGCCGCGTCCAGCTTCTCGGTCATTGCGGTGGCGATATAGCCCGGTGCCACGGCGTTGACCGTGACGTTCCGCGCCGCCAGCTCCTTCGCCGCCGACTTGGTGAGCCCGATGATTCCCGCCTTGGCCGCCGCGTAATTGGCCTGACCCGCGTTGCCCATCTGGCCGATGACCGAGGCGATATTGACGATCCGCCCCCAGCGGTTCTTCATCATTCCCCGGAAACACGCCTTGGTGAAGTTGAACGCACCCTTCAGGTTCACGGCAATCACCCGGTCGAACTCCGCCTCGCTCATGCGCAGCAGCAGATTGTCGCGCGTGATGCCGGCGTTGTTGACGAGGATGTCGATGCCGCCGAGGTCGTTGGCAGCCTGCTCGCACAACGCCTGCACAGCGGCGAAGTCCGCAACATCAATTGCATAGGCCCGCGCCTGCCCGCCTGCTCCCGCAATCTCACCCGCAACCCGGTCCGCCGCCTCCTTCACCACGTCGCAGACGGCTAGGGCCGCGCCGGCCCGGCTGAACCGCAGCGCTATCTGGCGTCCGATGCCCGAACCCGCCCCGGTCACCAACGCCTTCCTGCCCGTCAAAGTCAATTCCATGTCATTCTCTCCCTGGTTCATGGCCCGCTAAGATGCCTCTCCGGCCTTCATCGCGCAGTTGCCCTCAAACCGGCAATCCGGCTGGATGACGAGCCCCTTACTCTGGATGTTGCCGTACACCTGGGCCCCGGTCTGCAGCTCGACCGTTCCCTCGGCGTAGATATCGCCCTCAATCCGGCCGGCAAGCACCGCTGCCCGGCAGTGAAGCTCGCCCTTCAAGAGCGACTTCGGCCCGGTCACGATTGTCTCGCTCACGTCCATCCTGCCCTCTACCTGCCCGTCCAGCCGCACGCCGCCGGTGACGTGAAAATCGCCCCTCGCGCTTGTCTGCGGCCCGATGACCGTATCCAGCCTGCCGTCGTTCTCATTCTTTGCCACTAGCGCTCCAATCTACGCTCAAGAGTCCGCAATCTGCAATCGGCAATCCTCAATCTGCAATCGGGAATCTTCAATGCGCCTGCCAGTATATTTCCCGACCGCGCAAAGTCAAACCGCAGACCCCGCGCCTGCCATTGACCCGCCAGGATACCGTTCCTCATTGTCGCTGTGCCTTTGTGGCGGAATCCTCAGGCGGATTCCTGCCTGCCGCTACCTGCGGGCCGGGGCCGGCCCGCGGCCGTGACTGTTGTTACCGTCCAGCCGCGCGATGACCATTGCGCTCCGGCGCGGCGCCGACGGCCCGATGACCACCTGCGCCGGCAGGTCGCACGCCACGTCCCTCACCCTCGCCTCATCCGAACCCTGCACATCGACGATGACCTCATCCCGGGCCACCCGGTCCCCCACCCGCTTCCTGAAAACGAACCCGGCGCTGTGGTCCACCTGCGCGCCGAGGCACTCCCGGCCGATGCCGAGCCGCACCCCGAGCAGCCCGACCTGCAAAGCATCAATCCGGCGGACGAAACCGCCGGCCGCGCTCCGCACCGCGATCCGGCAGGCGGGCCGGGGCAGCCGGCTGTAGTCATCCACCACCCTATCGTCGCCGCCCTGGGCCCTCACCATCTGCCGGAACTTCAAAAGTCCCTGCCCGCGGGAAAGCGCCTTCAGGAGCAACCGCCGCGCCTGCGCCGCGCCGTTCGCCAGCCCGGCCAGAACGAGCATCTCATCGCCCAGGGCCAGCGTCACTTCGGCCAGGTCGGACCGCCAGCGGCCCTTCAGCGCCTCAATCGCCTCCACCACCTCCACCGCATTGCCCACGGCCGAACCCAAAGGCTCGGACATGTCGGTGACGAGCGCCACGGCCCGCTTACCCAGTTGCGCGGCAATGCCAATCATCGCCCGCGCGAGCTTCCTCGCATCCGCGGGCCGGCTCATAAACGCGCCGTTTCCGGTCTTCACGTCGAGCACCAGCCCGTCGATTCCCTCGGCCAGCTTCTTCGCCATGATGCTCGCGGCAATCAGCGGAACTGAATCCACGGTCGCGGTCACGTCGCGCAGCGCATAGAGCTTCCGGTCGGCCGGGCACATCCGCTTCGTCTGGCCCATCACGCCGAGCCCCACCCCCGCCACGTTCCGCCGGAACTGCCCGAGTGAAAGGTCGGTGGTGAAACCCGGTATCGACTCCAGCTTATCCAGCGTCCCGCCGGTGTGGCCGAGCGACCGGCCCGAAACCATCGGCACCTTCACCCCGCAGGCCGCCGCGAGCGGCGCGAGCACGAGCGACACCTTGTCCCCCACCCCGCCGGTCGAATGCTTATCCACCTTCGGGCCGGGGACTGCCGACAGGTCGAACACGTCCCCGGAATTCATCATCGCCATCGTCAAAGCCGCGGTCTCCTCGCCTGTCATCCCCCGGAAGAAGATGGCCATCAGCATCGCGGCCATCTGATAATCCGGCACCCGGCCGGCCGTGTAAGCGGAGACGAGCTCCTCGATCTGCTCATCGCTCAAACGCCCGCGGTCGCGCTTGTGCCGGATCAACTCATACAATTGCATGGAAGACGAAGGCATGATACCACCCCCTGCCCCGCTGTCAAACCAAGATGCCGCGGCGGAAAAAGGCGACTGCACCGCGCCAAGTCCGACGTTGGCGCTCCGCGGGACTGTCCCTGTTTTCCCTCCGCTCGCGCCCCTACGGCTGGATGGGAGCCGCTACGTTGAAGACGTCGATGCGGACACGACCCTGCATTGCGGACCGAACTGCGGACAGGACAAGCCGGACCGCTGCCCACCAGGCAACCGGGAAGGCAGCTTCCGGAACTGCGAGGAGTACAACGCCGACTGCGGTTCGGACGGCAGTGGACAGAGGAATCCGCAGGACAGTCGCCAGAGCAGCAAGGCGAACAACCGTCGAAGCAGCCGGCAGGACAGCAATCCACACAGCGGACAGAACTGCAGACAGGACGGTGCGGAAAACAGCCCGGAGAACAGCATCGCCGGCAGCCGCCGGAACAGCTGTGCAGGCAGTTCGGCAGGCTACCTCGGAGACAATCCCCCAGGTGGGGGAGTCGATCTGGCTCAGTATCACTCAAGTTGCTCGTTCGCCGTGGCTTATCGTCATAGACCCAGATTCATTCTATCCCACAGAGCTGTAGAATTCGCTCGAAGCGACCCTATCCCTGGTGTCCACGTGATTGCCGTCCTGGCCGTCAGATTGGAATTGTGGGTTTTCGGCAGCTTCCTGCCGCAGACTGGCTGACAATCGCCAAGAGCCGCGGCTCGTCCGGGCCTTCGTAGTGTGACGTCGACTGGTTCCGTCTACTGATATCGCTGCTCCTGATTACTCGCTCGTCGCCACACTCGCCGATGCACCTCTGGATGCACTCCTCAACTCACTCGTCGATTCTTCCGTCCATTCTCCCGCCCGGCGTTTCCGGGCCATTGACATCAGGAACCGTTGCCGGATAATCTGTGTGTTGACTGGTAACCCTGAATCCGTACGCGCGGGCGAGGCGCCTGACAGCATGGTCGGCGCGCTGAGGCTGTTACTCGACGAAGTCGAGGAAGAGGCAGAGTTCGTCGCCCGGTTCGAGAAGCCGCTTAGGGACCTCTCCATCGAGGAGCTCTGCGCCGCGACCGACCGCGGTGTGTTCGTCGGCGAGAGCTGGCCCAGGCGTCCGCCGTCCGACCAGGCCCCGGAAACGGAGAAGCCAGGGGCGGCCGAGGCGCAAGCCGCGCAGCCCGTCAACTCCCACCGGACCAGGTAGCGGCGCCCGCCGCCACTCCTCCCCTGCCCGCCCGTTACATTTCAGATTGCAGATTGCGGACTGAAGATCGAGCTTGAATCTAGCGACGGGAACACGAAAATGCGAAGGAGGCTGGGACAACCGCCAAGGACGCCAAGACGGACCGGAGTATTACCACCAAGACACATCTGCCAGGAGCCAAGTCCGAAGCACGCCCTGTCAGACACGGGCGGTTGAGGACAACGACGAATTCGTAGGCCTCAGGATCCTACGTCCTCCATCCTCCATCCTCCTTCCTCGCTCCTTCTCCAGTCACGTGCGTCAGCCTGACTGGCATCGCCGCCAGGCGTAGAATCGAAGCATGAAGGCGCGTGAGCGGGCCCGCTGTTGTCGGCGCCGCGGAACGTGGCAAGGGTCGCGGTTCTGCGCCGCCGGCGGTGCGCAGCCAGCCGAAAGGAGGTCGCGATGAGAAGAGTATCGCCCGACGTTAATCATATGCTCGTGCTCCCGTTATCCGCCAAGGCCATCGTCGACTACGCCCGGCTCGTGCTGATCGACCGGATTCAGTTGTCAGCCGGGGACGTTGAGGTCTACGCCCGCAAGTTCGCGGACCACGGCTGGCGGACCGTGCAGGAGCTGCACGATGCGGTGCTGAAACACGTGCCCGAGATTGAAATGGAGGAGCGACTCTCGCCGCCGCTCAGCAAGGGCACCGGGAAGCCGACCCGGCTCACGCTCGCCGAGGTCTTCGACAGCCTGCTGCTGCGCGAGGAGCAGGAGAAGCAGCCGGGAAAGATTTAGCAACGAACCAGACGAAGTCAGAAGCTAGAAGCTAGAGGCCAGAGGCTAGAAGGCAGGATCGCAGCCGGGATTCTACCACGAAGACGACATCGACGAACCCGACGAAGTCAGAAGCTAGAAGTCCGGGCGGAGAGAATCTAACCACCAAGACACCAAGGCGCAAAGGGAATTCGGACAGGAGATGACGCCACGAAAACACGAAGGGCACGAAACGAAGGGATGCCGCGTCGGCTTGACCCGAATCCTAGGGGCCGGAGGGAGTCTTACCACAAAGACACCAAGGCACGAAGGGGATGAGGAGGCAATGCAGACTGCAGAATGCAAATATCAAAATGCAGAATGGCGGGGAGAGGAGCTAACCGCAGATTTCGCAGATGACGCAGATTCCCCCGAGACGAACCACGGATGGACGCGGATTGGGATTTCACCACATCTGCAAGGAGCCAAGTCCTAAGGACAAATGACAAAGGCGGTGGAGCCGGAGGGAGATACACCACCAAGTCACCAAGGCACAAAGGGGATTCGGACAGGAGATGTCGCCACGAAAGCAGCGTTGGAGAACCGGACGAAGCTAGAAGCTAGAGGCCAGAGGCTAGAGGTCAGAAGTACGGACCGGGATTCCGCCACGAAAACACGAAGGGCACGAAACGAAGGGGTCGGGTCGAACGTCGGATTGAATGCTCACCCCGACCCGTTGCCTTGACTTCCGAATCCGCCAGACCTAGAATGCCAGCCATGCAGGCGCGTGAGGCGGGGTCGGCAATAGCAGGGGTTCGGCATGAGGGGTTGCCCCGCTTCGGTCCGAATCAAAGGAGGTACCGTATGTCAGTAAGAGGTGATCGTGCCCTGGTGTTCGTGTTTGCCTTCTGGGCAGCGTTCGCACTGAACTGTAAGTCAGGGAACCAACCCCCCGTGGTTGGTTCATTCAGCGCTCCCGACTCCGTCTATCCCGGAACAGACCACGTCGTTTCCTGCTCGGCGACTGACCCCGAGAATGACCCGATAAGCATCTCGTGGGAATGCACAGGTGGAACGCTGACTCCAGATACTGGATCGTCGGCGACTTGGCATTCCCCCGACGCCGCGGGCACGGCGCGGGTCACCGTCAAGGCCAAGGATTCTCACAACGCTGTGGGCTCCTACTACAAGGACATCGCAGTTACTACCGCGGCCGACCGCCCTCCCGTGATATCCGGTGTCTCCGGATCAGACTCTGTCGAGGCCGGTGGCAGCGCGGACCTTGCTTGCACGGCTGCTGACCCGGACGGAGACACCGTTTCCTATGCTTGGACCTGCAATACAGGTGGACTTTCAAGCCAATCTGGAGCCAATGTCACTTGGTACGCGCCCGACAGCGCGGCCTCCGCGGTGGTGACAGTAGTTGTGTCCGACGGCCAGCTTGCGGACACAGCTACAAAGAGCATCGCGGTCAAGGCAAAGCCTAACGAGGCACCCATCGTCGACTCCATCTCGGGGCCGTCGTCGCTGCCGGCGAACAGCAGCGCGGCGCTGACCTGCTACGCGCGCGATCCCGATGGCGACTCACTCACCTACGCATGGACGTGCGAACGCGGGCATGTTTCGCCCGCAACAGGCGCAACCGTCACCTGGACTGCGCCTGACACGTCGGGCAACGTAATCATTTCGGTGACAGTGCGCGACGTCCACAACGCAAACGACCAGCGCACTAAGACCATCAACGTCACGAAAGTCACGACAACATGGATCGATACGATGGTCTCCGTACCTGCGTCCAGCTACAAAGCGTGGTACGGTACCATGAAGATCGGGTACCGTGTCTGGGGCGACTTTTCGGTTGAGCAGAAGGCCGCGACCGTACTCGACATCAGCTTCTATGTGTTCGACTCGACCAACTACTACCTGTGGGCCAACAATCAGTCGGCGACTGGCGTCGTAGTTGTGAACCGCTCATCGGGTACAAGCTACTCGGGCACAATCCCGAAGACTTGCAGGTACTACGTGGTGCTGGACAACACATACAGCATGCTCACTCCGAAAGTCGTGACATTCAACACGAAGCTGACGTCGCCATGACATTCGCATGATGGCGTCGATTCTCACATCAGAGAAGCCGACTCACGCTAGGCAGAAGGAGTTCAAGAATGGCAACGAAGGTGTGGACATTCAACCTTGAGGACGGCAGGCACGTTGTCGAGATGCAGCATGGCTATCTAGGTGGGAAGCGTGTAATGAAGGTCGACGGCAAAGTGCAGGAGCAGTCGAGAAAGGTGTTCGACACCGGCAGCGAGCACCGCTTCTCCATCAGCGGGCATCCCTGCGTTCTACGCATACTGACGGACGGACTGTCGTTTCAGTTCGAGCTGCACGTAGATGGCAAGCTGCAGTAACGCCGTGACACGCGCTTGATGTAGCGAAGGAGGCACCATTGCTTATCATGATCAGCGTGTTGTGTCTGGCTGCGACCCCTGTCCAGTTCCTTCAGACCGAGGTCACTCTGGCCAAGGGCGAGTCGTGGACGCGCGACTTCATTCTGGCACCCGGCGACAGCCTCAAGGTGCAGGCATCCTACCTTAGGCAAGTCGGCTCATCGTGCGGATGCCTCGGAGGACTGGGCGATGTCTTCATGCGGAAGGGCGACAACGTCGGCAGGGCGGCGATCAGCGAATGGCATGGCGATGTCGTCACTTCGGCGTATGAGCAGTATCGACCCGAGGTCGTTTACTACTCTGACCATGGTGGTGCCTTCACACTTACTGTAGAGAACCACTCTGGACATCGAACGAACGTCTACTCCATTGCAGCCTGGCGAATACCGACTCAAATGAAGTACGCAGAGTTCGACGGGTCTTTCCATGCTGACACGTCGCACGAAACCACCTGGGTTGTCGAGCCCGTCTACAAGACCGTCAAGGACACCTCGTACAAGCTGCACAAGTGGACAGACACGCTTTACGACGAGAAGCCAGCCAAACTCAAGCAAGCAACCACGACTCTGTACCGAGGTATTCTGCAGCATGGTTCTAACCAGTCAGAGGTCAACTTCCTCCTCCCGGACAATAGCACTGGTAAGGTCGGCTTCGCACTCTGCACTGACTCGGAGCGCCTGCGGCAGCTCCAAGAGGAATCTCGACGAAAATGGCAGGCAGCCAAGACAGCAAGTATGTTCGTGCCGGATGTCGGAGCGGCGTTGGGCGTAGCGATGGGGTTGATCTCCGCTGTCGCGAATTCCGGCGACGGAGCTTTCACGTACTACCTTGTGGACGACGAAGGTAGAGCAGGATACAATGCTGGCCAGCCCTTCCGATCCTATGACAACGGCGAGAGGGTCTCGGACGCACTCTTCACTCGCGAGCTACAGCCGGGAAAGATGTACTACCTCGAGCTGTACAACCCATCGAAGCGCGACAAAGCCGTCGTAGCTTACCAGATAGCCACCATCCTAAAAGAACCCCGTCTCGAAAAGCACTCGGAGACGGTCCCAGTCGTGAGTGTCCGACAGGTCCAGACGGGAAACCGCAGGGTGCCTAGTGTCAAGATGAGTATCACGCCGCACCTGCCGTGGAGCCAGAAAGGCCAGCCGTGATGCATAGGGAAACCAGGGGGCAACCAGGGACAGGCTCCCGTTCCGGGGAGCTTCGGGCAGATTCAGCTTCAAGCCCCAAACCCCAAGCCGCAAGCCGTAGGCCGGAAGCCGCTCTCCCCCCGCCGATTTGACACCCACGCCCGCAAGTCCTAGAATGCTGGGATGACTGAGAACCCGACCCCAGTCCCGTCCGGTTCCCCCGGCGACCTCGAATTCCGCTTGCCTCAACTCAATCGCCGCAAACCTATGCGACCCTGCCCGAAAACCAGGTCCCTCAAGTGCTCCGGAGTGACTTGTCAGCACTTTCACGTAGGACATCGATTCTTCGACCCGAACTACAAGCGAACTCCTGATGACGAGCCTCATTGCTCGCTCGTCGGAGTGGAACTGAGATACAAGCGGAAGTCGCAGGGACACGATAAGTAGGTCCGCCCGACCACCCGACCCGTCTATCCCGTGGGCATTTCCGATTGCAGACTGGGGCCCGCCGGGCGGGCAATGTCGAAACCCGAAACTCGAATGACGACTGAAGCCCGCACTGTCCGACCGGGGCCGCAGCGGCCACGACCCGAACCGGAAGTATCCGCAGATGACGCAGATTACGCAGATGTCTCTGAGTCGGAGACCGGATCTGCGCAATCGGTGGAGGTCCGGGGCCGTTTCCCTCCGTTTTCGTATCTTCGTGGCCATCCGACTCGGATCTGGGGGCCGGTTGCCGCTTGACAGCCGCCCCGTCCAGTTCTACAATCGACTCTAGGAGGTACGTACATGAAGTGGACACTGACTTCTGCGCTGCTCTTCGCATTCGCCGTCGCCGGGCCGATGGACCGCGGCAGCATCTCGCCCGGTGGTACGCTGGGGCTATCCGGAAGCTGGGTCAGCGATGCCAGGCAAACGTCCTTGTGGCTCACGCTTACGCCAGGACTGGAGTATGCGATAGCCCGCAACGTCTTTGTCGGAGGAAATCTGTCTCTACAGGCTTTCTCTACCTCGTACGCCGGTTCCTCCTCGCAAAACGACCTCGGGCTCGGTACGACGGACAGAACCACCATCCTTGCGGTTGGCCCGACCGTCCGCCTATGCCTCGCCAGCAGTCCCCCGTGGCCATTCGTCCGCCTGGCACCTTCGGGCTCAATGCAATGGACGAATGACTATGGGTTCCTCGGGCTATCCGTTGCTGGCTCGGTCGGCACTCTGACCATGCTCAGCCACGGCGTCGCACTGGAGCCAGCGCTGACCCTGAGTTGGACTGACGTACGCACTACGGGAAGCGCCCCGGCCGGCAGGACCACTGTTCTGCACGCCGGCATCGGCATAGGCCTGAGCGGCTACATCTACAAGTAGCGCGGGTCTCGGGACACGACGGTTTGGATTCCGAAGCAAGCGACTGGCGTCGCAGCCACAAGCCTCAAGCCCACAGCCAGCCCAAGCGCGAGCCCGGGCCACCGGGCTTGTAGAAGAACGGGGCGGCTAAGGCCGCCCCGAGACAGCTACTTCTGGTCTGACCTGTAGCCGACGTCCCGCAGTTCCGGGACCTGCTAGGTAGGCATCACGATCAACCCCTCCGGCTCGTAGGTCATCCGGATCTTCTGGTTCTTCACCTCGATGACATCGTGGAGGTTGACCATGTAGTCCTCCTTACGCAGCCAGATCTTGTCGTCGCGCTCCTTCTCGTCGGCCTGCAGCCAGGCATCGAAATCGCTCAGCTTCTTGCCGCCGGTATTGTAGAATTCGGCCAGCCGGCGGAAGAGCTTCGGCCAGACCACTGATTCCCGCAGCTCGGTCATGCCGGCGAACGCATTCCAATCGCCCGAGGTGTCGAAGCCCCACAAGCCCGCCACGCCGGACCGAGCCACTTGGACGCAGTTGTCGATGTACTCTCGCAGTTCCCACGGCAGGCTGGCATAGTATGCCGGGTAGGCGTGGCCTTCGGTGGCCAGCTTGGCGTTGAACGACTTCTTGACGTGAGATGTCTTGAGATACTCCACGGCACCGTCGGCGAAGGGACATTCGCCGCTGAACACGAACGCTACCGGCCGGCCGTACGGGTCGATTGCCCGGGTGGCTATCCAACCGGCGATGTGATCCGGCACCTCGTTGCCGACTTGAAGCCCCGAGGAAGTCGGGAAGTCGTACGCCGTGAAGCCGACGCTGTCCAGTAGGAATTTGCGCGCGGCCTTGGCGAGGCCGAACTCCTGATGGCAGTTTGCGTACCGATAGTGGATTTCCAGCGCGTCGATCGCCTCGAACCTCAGTTGCGTGAGTCCGCCGCCGTTGTACTCGGCGCTGCGCCCGTCGATGCCCTCGAGGTACTTCGGTTTATCGGGCTTGAACCACATCGAGTCCCCGTCCGGCTGGCTCCTGACCAGCATCTTCCCCTGATAGGTTAGGCGGAACTCGCCTTTGACGAACCTGTATGACATGCTGCCTCCTTGGCAACCTTGGCCAGCCCGGCCCTGCCGGGCTCCCTATTCACGGACGTGAGGATGGGTAATGCAGGTTTTCCCTGCTGGGTGGCAGCCTTCCGAACACTGCCACGATCCTCGTGGCCATATTAGTGCTAGTTGCTCCGCTTGTCAACCCAACCCAGGACCCAACCGCCAGCGGCAGGGAGCAGGAGACGTAGGGACACTCCACCTGTCCCGATCCGACGCGCGGCAGTTGGCGGCTGCGTCGCGAGTTTGCGGCAGAGGCTTAGGCCTAGGCCTAGGCTAAGGCTGAGCTTAAGGCAAAGGGCCGGAGGGCGCATCCGGGCCGTAGACGTTTTCCCGGATGAAGCGGTCGTCGTTGCGCCAGGCCTCGGCGACTTTGACCCGCAGTTCAAGATACACGGGCCGGCCGAGGAAGTCCTCGATTGCCCGCCTCG
>CAZAKP010000008.1:0-4647 GCA_964485845.1 uncultured bacterium
CAACCCGCTCGAGGTCGTGCAGGAGTACGGCATCTGTGGCTACGGCCGTGACATAACGGAGCCGATGTTCGACCGCGACGAAGTGAACGAAGAGTTCATCTACTTCGTGCTTCATAACTAACGCTCCATCGACGGCATGAGGGCGGGGCTTCGGTCCCGCCCTCTCTTTTGGCGCGCCGCCCGGCGGGGCTCACATAGTTCAGAGCCCAGAATCCAGAAATGAGAATTGCGGGCTTGTGCCCGCTGGCCTCGGCGGTTGGTCGGTCTCCGTTCCGCGGGCTGCGGCCAGCTTGACACCGTTGCGACCCCTTCTATAATCGGTCTGCATGTCGAGTGTGCCTGAATCGGTAATCAGCGTCAGCCGGCTGAGCAAGACGTATCACTCCGGGTTCCGGATGAAGCGGATCCGGGCGCTCGACGACATCAGCCTCGAGGTGGAAAAGGGCGAGATATTCGGTTTCCTCGGCCCGAACGGCGCCGGCAAGACGACGCTGATCAAGGTCCTGATGGGGCTGACTGAGCCGACGACTGGAACCGCGCTCGTGTTCGGACGTTCGCCCCGCGACGCTGCCGCCAAGGCGAGGCTCGGCTTCCTGCCCGAATCGCCCTATTTCTACGACCATCTTACGGCCCGCGAGTTCCTGGCCCTGGCCGCCCGACTCTCAGCGGTGCCGAAGCCGGAGACGGCGGGCCGCGTCACCGGGCTTTTGCGCCTGCTTCACATGGAGAACTCGGCCGACATTCAGATGCGGGGGTTCTCGCGCGGCATGCTGCAGCGGATGGGAATCGCCCAGGCGCTCGTGGCCGACCCCGAACTCGTCGTGCTCGACGAACCGATGGGCGGGCTCGACCCGATCGGCCGTAAGGAATTCCGCGATATCATCGCCGGTCTGCGCGACCGGGGCAAGACCGTTTTCTTTTCAACCCACATCCTCTCCGATGTCGAGATGATCTGCGACCGGGTCGGCATCGTCATCGCCGGCCGCATGGTCGAGGTCGGCCGTTTGAGCGAGATTCTGACCGGCGACGTCGAGTCAGTCGAGGTCACGGTCAAAGGCGTGACCGGCAAGACGCAGAAAATCCTGGAACGCGTGTCCCAGCACTCGATCAAGTCCGGGGACGAACTGCTGCTCACGGTCAAGAGTGAGGAGGAGGTCGACCGGATCATGGCCATCGGCCGCGAGGTCGGCGGAATCCGGGTCGTCGGCATCGTGCCGCGCCGCCTGACCCTCGAGGACTACTTCATGGCTCGCGTCGCCAGGGACGGGAGGGCTCGTGATTGACCGCGTGTCCGGCGTGGCGCTGAATACGTTCCGCGAATCGGTGCGCGACAAGGTGCTCGTCACGCTGATTGTCTTCGCGGTGCTGGTCATGGGCAGTTCGCGGGTCATCCAGCCGCTGGCGCTGGGCGAGGAGGCCAAGGTCATCAAGGACCTCGGGCTCTCGGCCATCACCCTCTTCTGCGTGCTGATATCAATCCTGGTCGGCGGGCGGATCGTCTATCGCGAGGTCGAGAAGCGAACCATCTACATCATGCTGGCTAAGCCGGTCCGGCGCTGGGAGTTCATCCTCGGCAAGTACCTCGGGCTGATGGCGGTGCTGGTCGTGAGTATGGTTATCATGACCGCGGCCTTCTACCTGATTCTGCTCGTCCTGGGGGTTGGGGCCCCGCTCTACCTGCTGCTGGCGGTCCTGATGACGCTGTTCGAGCTTGCCATCCTGACCGCGGTCGCCGTGCTTTTCTCCAGCTTCTCCACTCCGATAACCGGCGCGGTCTTCACGTTCGCCGTCTACTTCGTCGGCCAGATGTCCCGGGACTTGAAGCTCCTGGCGGCGATGAGCCCGTCGCCGGTAGTCAAGGCGGTGAGCTACTTCTGCTACTACGTCCTGCCGAATCTGGCCAATTTCAACGTCCGGCCGGAAGTGGTGTACGGCGTGCCGCTCGACCCGTCGGCGCTGCTCCTTTCCGGGCTGTACGCCATCGTCTACACCGCGACGGTGCTCCTCATCTCCGCGGTGATATTCAACCGCAGGGAGTTCTAGCCCGGTGCTGACCGAGGTCACGCCGCGGCCGAAAGTTCCCGGACGCGCGGGCCCGCTGGCAAGCATCCTGCCCGCGGTTCTCATCGTCTGGGGTTTCGTCGGCGTCTACCTGCTCCAGCTCACGATTGACCGGGCGGGCGAGAACCATCTGCGGGAGAAGGCGGTGGCGGAGATGGCCTACTTCCCTTCCGGCCGGTTCGCGCGCGAGGCGGCAATCGAGTTCCAGAGCCTTGCCGCCGACCTCATCTGGCTGCGGGGGATTCAGTACTACGGGTTCCACCTGATGTCCGACCGGAAGTACGAGTGGCTGGGCCACGTGTTCGACATCCTCACGTCCCTTGACCCGAGGTTCATCGGCGCGTACCACTTCGGGGCGATAACGCTGGCGTGGGACGCGGGCAAGCCGCACGAGGCCATCGACTTCCTCATCAGCGGGATGAAGGCAAACCCGCTGAGCTGGCAGATTCCGTTCGACGCCGGTTTCATCTGCTATATGCTGCTGCACGACTACGGCCGGGCGAGCACCTTCTTCGAGGTGGCGTCGAAGATGCCCAATGCCTGGTTCATTCTCGCCCGCTGGGCGGCAATCGCCAAAGCCAAGGCCGGGGACTTCCTGACTGCACGCGAGATGTGGCTGGATATATTGAAGAGCACCGAGAACCGGGCGCTGAAGGCGCTGGTCGTCCGGCAACTGAAGAACCTGGAGCTTTCCGAGGCTATCGACCGCCTCCAGAAGGCGGTCCACCGTTTCCAGGAAGACCGCCGGCGGCTGCCGGCAGACTGGAATGAGTTGCTGGCAGCGGGGTATATAGAGCAGATGCCGGCGGAGCCCTACGGGGGCCGTTTCTATCTCAAGGACGGCAAAGTGCTTACAACGACCCCGCCCAGCCAGCGGGAGTAGAATTGCCTTTCTTGACATTCCGGCATTCTTGCCTTATAACTGAAAAGAGGAGAATCTATGCGCCAAGATGATAGAGGCTTTACTCTCATAGAGTTGCTAGTAGTTATTCTGATTCTGGGCATCATGATGAGCATGACGCTCCCCAGAATTGCCGGAGCACGTCAGCAGGCCCGCGAGGCCGCCATGAAGATGAATCTCCACAACACCCAGGTGGTGATTGAGGAATTCCATGCCGAGCAGGGCCACTACGCTGAGGACTTCTACGAAGACGGCTACGGTTACTGCTTCCCGGGCGGGATACTCGACCAGCAGATCGGGACCCTTCCCACGAATCCCTGGACCGGATTGCAGATGGACCCGGACGAGTTCAATCCCGAGGACTACGACTCCGAGGCCCAGTTGAGCGACGTCACTGAAGGCGGTCCCAACGACCAGTACGACTACGAAATGGGCGAAATTGTCTACGGCGTCTGGACGCCGGAGGGCTCGGACTATCCGGCGGGATACGGACTGGTAGGAATCGGCCGAGGTGGAGTTTCAATCCGGTCATTTAACCAGGACGATGAAGCGATAATCTTCCTACTGCACAGTTAGGAGGTCACAATGCCTCGGTTTTCATCCTTGACACTGCTGAGGCGTGTTTCTATAATTCCCGCAGTGAACGGCACTTCACGCGATGCGCGCGGGTTCACGCTCGTCGAGCTACTGGTAGTAATATCAGTGCTGGGGATTATCCTCGCTTTCTTTGTTCCGACAATTGTCGGTCGAGTTACCACCAACGCGCGCAGGGTCGCAACCCTGCAAGAAATGCGCACGCTCCGCGATGCCATCGTCGGCGACCCGGACGTCCGGATGAGCGGCGATATGGTGCTGACCGGGTTCCATAGCGATATGGGCCGGTATCCGCGCGACCTCATCGAGCTCGCCTCGAGGGTCCTCGACACGGGGATATACGTATCGCGGAATTATCCCGGCAAGTACTCACCCCTCGAAGCCTGGGACCCCTACCTTAAGAAGGGCTGGAACGGTCCCTATGTCCGTGAAGACGGCAACATGGGTTATACCGAAGACGCATGGGGCGAGGACTATCAGTACATCATCAGCGGCAGCGAAACCGTGGGACTCGTGAGCGGAGGCCCGGACCAGATGATCCTTGGCATAACGCCGGGCGCCAGGGACAGCGACGACATCAAGGTGCTCTTCTAATGGCTACGCACAACTATCGGCAAGACCGCGGCGTAACCCTGCTCGAGCTCCTCGTCGTACTGATGATTTTGAGCATTGTCCTGACTGCCGCAGTCAGGACCTGGGACGTGACGCTTGAACGGGGTCGGGCTCAGACCACCGCTCAGAAGCTCGACCAGTTGGTAAAAGTCATCGTCGGCGACCCGGACTACATTGTCGCCGGGGCGCGGGCCGACTTCGGCTTCGTCGGCGACGAAGGGCGGTTGCCCAAGAACCTGCAGGAACTGGTGGTTCGGCCCGACGGCGACAGCGTCTGGCGCGGGCCGTACATCCGCTCGACTTTCAATCAGTCGGAGATCGGTTACCGGACCGACGGCTGGGGCGACACGATAATCTACGGGTATCAGGCCTACGCCCTTAACACGGACAGTCTCTGGGTGCGCAGCTACGGCGGCCGCGGCGTCGCCGACCGAAGCCGCTGGCAGACCCTGAACTTCCCCTACACCTTCAAAGCCCTG